>CAZLUX010000208.1:0-3767 GCA_964562815.1 uncultured Enterobacteriaceae bacterium | reverse complement strand
CCGCCCGCGAGCGTGCCCCACATCGAGCCGATGCCTCCGATCACCACCGCCTCGAAAGCGAAGATCAGCTGCGCCGGCCCCGCGTAGGGGCTGAAGGTCGCGCGCATGCCGAGGAAGGTGCCGCCGACCGCGACCGTCATGACCGCGATCGCGGCCGCCGCGGCGTAGACGCGGCGCGAGTCGATTCCCACCAGCTCGGCGGTGTCGGGGTCCTCGGCGATGGCGCGGATGCTGCGCCCGAGCGGGGTGCGCGCGAGCATCAGCTGCAGCCCGCCCAGCATCAGCACTGCGACCAGGAAAATGAGCGCGGCGAGATGGCCGACGTAGATGTGGCTGCCGATCCCCCAGCTGTCGTAGGCGAGGTCGCCGATCGCCGGCGCGAGCGAGCGGATGTCGGCGCCGAACTCGAGGAACAGCAGGTTCTGGATCACGATCGCCAGGCCGAAGGTGGTCAGCAGCGGGACCAGCACGCCCGCTCGAAGGCTGCGCTCGAGCATCGTCCGCTGCAGCAGCCAACCGAGCGCGCCCATCACCGGCAGCACCAGCGCCAGCGCGACGAAGGGCGACATGCCGCTGTGCTCGACGATCGCCCACACCAGGAAGGCGGCGAGGATCCCCAGGTCGCCGTGCGACAGATTGATGATGCGCATCACGCCGAACATGAACGACAGGCCGCAGGCGATCAGCGCGTAGTAGCCGCCGAGCAGCACGCCCTGGATCACCTGGTTGAGCCAGATCATGCCTCGACCCCGCGACTCAGGCCGAAGTAGGCTTCGGTGACCTGCTCGCGCGTCATGTCGGCCGCGGCGCCTTCGAGCACCACGCTGCCTTCGAGCATGCACGCTACCCGCGTGGCCACGCGCAGTGCGCGCGCGAGGTCCTGCTCCACCAGCACGATCGTCGCGCCGCCCGCGATCAGGGTCTCGAGGCACTCGTAGACGCGCTCGACCGCCACCGGCGCGAGCCCGAGCGAGACCTCGTCGAGCAGCAGCACGCGCGGGTTGGCGACCAGGGCGCGCCCGATCGCGGTCGCCTGCTGCTCGCCGCCCGAGAGGCTGCCCGCTTTTGCCTTGAGGCGCGCGCGCAGCATCGGAAACGCCTCCAGCACGCGCGCGACGGTCCACGGCCCGCGGCGGCCGTGGGCGCGCGCGACCAGCAGGTTTTCCTCCACCGTCATGTCGGTGAACAGGCGCCGCCCCTCCGGCACCAGCGCGATGCCGAGCGCAAGTCGCCGGAAGGCCGGCACCGCGGTGACGTCGGCGCCGTCGAGCCAGACGCGTCCCGCGGCGGGGCGGTGCGCGCCGGCGATCGCGCGCAGCAACGTGGTCTTGCCCGCCCCGTTGGCGCCCACCAGCGCCAGCGTTTCGCCCTCGCGCACCTCGAGCGAGATGCCGCGCAGCGCCTGTAGCTGGCCGTGGCGCGCCTCGAGGCTCTCGATCCGCAGCAGGCTCATGCGGGCAGCGTCAGGCGGCGCCGTGGCCGAGGTAGGCGTCGATCACCGCCGCGTCCTTCATCACCGCGGCGGGGTCGCCCTCGGCGAGCACGCGCCCGGCGTCCATGCATACGAGGCGGGTGACCACCTGCAGCAGCACGTGCACCATGTGCTCGATCCACACGATCGCGATGCCGCGTGCCCGCAACAGCCGGATCGTGGCGACCAGCTCGCCTGCCTCGGCGTCGGTGAGGCCGCCGCCGATCTCGTCGAGCAGCAGCACCTGGGGGCCGGTCGCCAGCGCGCGCGCGAGCTCGAGGCGCTTGCGATGCAGCAGTCCGAGCGACTCGGCGCGCCGGTTGGCCACGTCCAGCATGCCGCACAGCTCGAGCGAATCGAGGCAGCGCTCGTGGGCCGCCGCGCCGCGCAGCCCGCCCCCGGCGCTCGCGGCGACCAGCACGTTCTCGAACGCGGTCATGCCGCCGAATGGCCGCGGCACCTGGTGCGAGCGCGCCAGGCCCAGCCGGCAGCGCTCGGCCGCGCCGGCGGCGGTGACGTCCTTTCCCTTGAACGTGACGCTGCCCGCGCCTGGGGCGAAGGCGCCCGCCAGCACGTTGAGCAGCGTCGTCTTGCCGGCGCCGTTCGGCCCGACGACGCCCACCGCCTCGTCGGGGCCGACCGCGAAGTGGATCTGGTCGAGAACGACCAGGGCGCCGAAGCTCTTGCTGACGCCCTCTGCCGCGAGAATCACCGCCGCGTCAGGCGTTGTACGGCACCAGCTGCGCCCCGATCGGAACGTCCGGGTCGTCGGCGTGCTCGGTGAGGGGCAGCGCCAGCTTGTACCTGCCGCTGGTCGCCTTCACCCACTGCGAGCCGATGATCGGCGTCGCCGAGACGTTCGGCACGGGGCCGGTGGTGAAGTCGATCGGCCCGACCGGGGTGACCACCTTGAGAACGCTCATCGCCTTGGCGACCTCGCTCTTGTTCTTCGGGTTGCCGCTCCTTTGGAGGGTCGCGAAGCCAGCGTCGAGCAGCGCCATGCTGGCGCCGACCTGCTGCGTCCACTGCCGCCCGGTCGCTTTCTCGTAGCCGTCGCCGAGCGCCTGCGACGATAGGCCGGTCAACGGCGACTTGTAGGGCCAGGTCGGATGCCAGTAGCACGCCGTGGCGAGCCTGTGGCCGAGCGAGCCGAGGGCCTCGACCTGCGAGGGGAAGAGGCCGGTCTTCGCGATCTGCGCGATCTTCACCATGCGCGTGTAGCCCTGCTGCGCGGCCTGGCGCCAGAAGGTGGCGAAGTCCGGCGGGATCGGGAAGGTGTTGAAGATCTCGCATTCCTCGGCCTTGAACTTCGAGATCTGCGCGGTGTAGTCGGTGGTTCCGTCCTCGTAGCCGCCCGGGTCGACGATGGTGAAGCCGGCCTTCGCCAGCTCGGGCGCGAGGTGCGCGCGCACCGCGTTGCCGTCGGCATCGTTGGGGTAGAGGATGCCGACCCTCTTGTTGGTCTTGACCGGGCCGTTCCACTGCGAGTTGTAGGCGACGAAGAAATCGTGGCCGCCGAAGCAGAAATGGTAGGTCCAGTGAAAGGGCGAAGGCTGGCCGGGCTTGGCGCCGCGGCCGAAGTACCAGGATTCCCAGGGAACGATGGTCGACAGGCACGGCACGCCCGCCGCCTCGCAGGCGTCGGACACGGGGTTGACCACCTCCGGCGTCGACGTGGTGAGCATCAGGTCGACATGCTCGTGGTTGATCAGGCCTTTCGCGAGCTGGCTGGCGCGCGCCGGATCGCTCTGCGTGTCGCGATCGAGGATCTCGACGTGGTAACGATGGCCGTCGACGCGCAGGCCCTTGGCGAGCGCCTTGCGGGCGAGTCCCAGCACGAAGGGATCGCATTCGCCGAAGCCGGCGAGCGGCCCGGTGCGCGGGCTGATGAATCCGACCTTGATCGTACGCGAGCGCGCCGCGTAGGCGAGGCCGGGCAGGCTGCCCGCGGCGAGCGCGCCGCCCGCGGCCTGCACCAATCGCCGCCGCGCGCGGTTGAGACCGTTCGCGTTGCCTTTTCTCGCTTTCGTTGCCTTAACCATCTCCTCCTCCTCCGCGTAGGGTGGACGGCGGCAACTATGACCGATTCTTCTGCCGCGATCAAAAATTAAGATGCAAGCTGAGTGGCAGCCTCCGGGATATAGTGCAGAAGGAAACTGTTCAGGCGGCGTACCGCAGCACTGCGACGAAATGGCACGCAGTGCCGGCGAGCACGAACAGGTGCCAGACGAAGTGGAAGTACCGAATGCGCTCGGCCATGAAGAAGGCCGCGCCGGCGGTGTAGGCGATGCCGCCG
>CAZLUX010000207.1:0-3778 GCA_964562815.1 uncultured Enterobacteriaceae bacterium | reverse complement strand
TTTCCCATCGCACCTCTGAGGCAGAACCCAGCATGCTCCATCGTTTACCCGCCGCGCTCGTCGCGGCCGGTCTAGGGCTCGCGGCCCTTGCTCCGGCGGCCTTCGCGCAGAACATCACCGGCAATGCTGCCGCAGGAAAGGAGAAGGCTTCCATGTGCATCGGCTGCCACGGCATCGTCGGCTACCGCACCGCTTACCCCGAGGTCTACCCCGTGCCGAAGATCGGCGGCCAGCAGGAACGGTACATCATCGACGCGCTCAAGGAGTACAAGTCGCACGCGCGCTGGCATCCGTCGATGCAGGCGATCGCGGGCAGCCTGAGCGACCAGGACATGGCCGACCTCGCGGCCTACTTCAGCCAGGAGAAGAAATGAGCGCCGCGATCCGGATTGCGCTGGCGCTGGGGCTGGGGATGGCGCTGTCGCAGGCCGCGCTGGCGGGGGGCGACGCCCAGGCCGGCAAGGCGAAAGCGGCGCAGGTCTGCGCCGCCTGCCACAGCGCGGACGGCACCAAGCCGACCGCCCCGCAATACCCGATGCTCGCGGGCCAGTACGACGAGTACCTGGTGCGCGCGCTGAAGGACTACAAGTCGGGCAAGCGCAAGAACCCGATCATGCAGGGTTTCGCCGCGACGCTGTCGCAGCAGGACATCGAGAACGTGGCGGCCTGGTTCTCGAGCCAGTCGGGACGGCTCTACACCCCGCACGAATCGGAAATCCGCTGATCGACTAGCGGCGCGCGCGCTTCTCGAGGCACTCGAGGTAGCCCGCGCCGTCGGGCGCGGCGCCGTCGCGCTGCGCACGCCACACCATCTCGGCCAGGCACTCGATCGCGTCGTGCATGGCCGCGTGGCGCTCGCCCCGCCGGGCGGCGAGCGCGCCGAAGCGCGCGACGATGCCGCGCGGCTGGTCGATCGAGAGCTGCTCTTCCACCGCCAGGTGCAGGCTGAGGTGCAGGAACGGGTTGGTCTGCCCCAGCTCGGGAAAGTACTCCTGCTCGCGAAAGCGCTCGGGATCGCCGAGCACGGCGTGGTATTCCGGGTGCAGCAGCACGACGTCGAGCGCCAGCGCCTCCATCCCCGCCAGAACCTCGCCGGCGCGGTACTTGCGCCAGGTCTCGAAGAAGAAGTCGCGCACCTGCTCGCGCGTCGGGTCAAACATCGCGGGCCTTGTCCTTGAACCGGCACAGGTCGCGGATCGGGCAGGCCGCGCATCTCGGCTTGCGCGCGAGGCAGACGTAGCGCCCGTGCAGGATCAGCCAGTGGTGCGCGTCGCGCAGGAACTCCGGCGGCGTGAGCTTGACGAGCCTTTGCTCGACCTCGAACGGGTCCTTTCCAGGCGCGAGCCCGGTGCGGTTGGCGACGCGGAAGATGTGGGTGTCGACGGCGACGGTCGGCTGGCCGAAGGCGGTGTTGAGCACCACGTTGGCGGTCTTGCGCCCGACTCCGGGCAGCTTCTCGAGCGCCTCGCGCTCGGCCGGGACTTCGCCGCCGTGCTCTTCGAGCAGGATCCTGGAGAGCGCGATCACGTTCTTCGCCTTGGTGCGGTAGAGCCCGATGGTGCGGATGTATTCCTCGAGGCCGGCGACGCCGAGCGCGACCATCTGCGCCGGCGTGCCGGCGATCCTGAACAGGCGCGCCGTGGCGAGGTTGACCGACTTGTCGGTCGCCTGCGCCGAGAGCACCACTGCCACCAGCAGCTGGTAGGGCGTGCGGTAGACGAGCTCGGTGCGGGGGCTCGGGTTGGCCGCGCGCAGACGCTCGAAAATCTCGCGCCGGGCGGCGGGGGTCATGCCGCGCTCCGTCTCGCGCGGGCGCGCGCGAGCGCGCCGGCGATGACCTCGCGCCGCTCGCCGCCGCTGCGCGGAGCGGGCGCGCGCAGCGGGCGCAGGCGCTGCCTGCGCAGCCTCGCGCGGCGCCGGGCCGCCTCGGCGTCCTCGCGCGACCAGCTCTGATCCTCGGCGCGGATCATCTCGATGCAGTCGACCGGGCAGGGCGCGAGGCACAGCCGGCAGCCGATGCACCAGCGCCCGACCACCGTGTGCATCAGGCGGCGCGCGCCGACGATCGCGTCGACCGGGCAGGCGGCGATGCACAGCGTGCAGCCGATGCAGCGGGACTCGTCGACCACGGCGACGCTGCGGCGTTTCATCGCGGCCCCGGCGCCGCACGCAGGCAGGCTGCCGCGCATTCCGCGATCAACTCCGGCCCGCGATAGATCAGGCCGGTGTAGAGCTGTACCAGCTTGGCACCGTGGGCGACCTTGTCCGCCGCATCGGCCCCGCTCAGGATCCCGCCGGCGCCGATCAAGGGCACTTCGCCTCCGAGCTCGGCCGCCAGCAGCGCGAGCGCGCGGGTGGCGCGGGCGCGGATCGGTGCGCCCGACAGGCCGCCCGCTTCGCCCGCCTGAGGCAGCCCCTCGACGCCCTCGCGCGCGAGCGAGGTGTTGGTCGCGATCACCGCGTCGAAGCGGTGCGCACGCACTGCAGCGGCGATACCGCGCAGCTGGCCGGCGTCCAGGTCGGGGGCCACCTTGAGCGCGAGCGGCACCCGCCTGCCGTGGCGGTCCGCGAGGCGCTCGCGCGCCTCGGCGAGCCGCGCGAGCAGGGCATCGAGCGGCTCGCTCTCCTGCAGCGTGCGCAATCCGCGCGTGTTGGGCGAGGAAACGTTCACCGTGACGTAGCTCGCCGCGGCGTAGACGCGTTCCAGGCACGCGAGATAGTCGTCGGCGGCGCGCTCGACAGGAGTGTCGAAGTTCTTGCCGATGTTGATTCCGAGCACGCCGCGCCAGCGCGCCCGGGCGACGTTGGCCATGAACGCGTCGAGGCCGACGTTGTTGAAGCCGAAGCGGTTGATCAGCGCCTGCGCCTCGACCAGGCGGAACAGCCGCGGGCGCGGGTTGCCGGGCTGGGGGCGCGGCGTCACGGTGCCGACCTCGATGAAGCCGAAGCCGAGCGCGGCGAGCGCGTCGATGTGCTCGGCGTTCTTGTCCAGGCCGGCGGCGAGCCCGACCGGGTTGGGGAACTCCAGCCCCATCGCGCGCACCGGCGCCGCCGGCACGCGCGGCGCGAGCAGGCCGAGCAGGCGCACGGCCTGCGCGGCGTCGGCGAGGCCGAGCGTGACGCGGTGAGCGGTTTCTGGGTCGAGCGCGAACAGCAGCGGCCGCGCCAGCGCGTAGAGCATGCGGCTATTCTAGCCGGGGGTCAGCCGAGGCGCTTCCAGACCCCGTCGATGAAGCCTTCGATCGGCGCGAACTTGGACTTGTACGCCATCTTCGGGCTCTCGCCGATCCAGTAGCCGAGGTAGAGGTAGGGCAGGGCGAGCGCGCGGCAGGCCTCGACCTGCCACAGCACGTTGTAGGTGCCGTAGCTCGCGCCGTGCCGGTCGGGCTCGAAGAAGGTGTAGACGGAGGACAGGCCGTCCGGAAGGTAGTCGACGATCGATACCATCACCAGCTGCCCTTCCTGGCGGAACTCGATCAGGCGCGTGTCGACGCGGCTCTGCAGCAGGAAATGCGAATACTGGTCGCGGCTGTCGTTGTCCATGCCGCCGCCCGAGTGGCGCCTGGACTGGTAGCGCAGGTAGAGCGCGTAGTGCTCGAGGCGGAACTTGAGCGGCTGCGACTGCGAGGTGAGCCCGCAGTGCTGCTTCCAGGCGCGGCGCTGCGAGCGGCTGGCGACGAACTCGGCGACCGGGATGCGCACCGGCACGCAGGCGCGGCAGGTGTCGCAGTGCGGCCGGTAGGTGAAGATGCCGCTGCGGCGGAACCCGGCCTTGACG
>CAZLUX010000206.1:1203-3811 GCA_964562815.1 uncultured Enterobacteriaceae bacterium | reverse complement strand
CCGAAGGTTCTCCAGGCCGCGCCGCATGTCCGCGCCGTCGATCATCTTCTTGCCGCTGAGCCGCTGCGCGGTGCGGATCGCCTCGGCGATCACCACCGCGTTCATGACGCCGCGGTTGTAGAAGTTCTCCCCGACCATGTCCTTCGGCGTCTGGCTGTTACCCTTCGCGATCACATACTTCTCGATGTCCTTGATCGCCGGATAGTTCGCGCCCACCGCGTTGAAGTTCATCGCCAGGTAGCCTTTGCCGCCGGCGCCCGCGGGCCGCGCATCGTCCTCGCTGCCGGACCACCACACGCCGAGGAAATGGTCCATCGGATAGCCCGTCTTGGCCGCTTCCTGCACCGCGGTCGGGTTCATGGCGCCCCAGCCCCACATGATCATCCAGTCCGGCCGGTCGCGGCGCACGCCGAGCCACAGCCCCGACTGCGTCTGCATCTGCGAAGGCGGCACCGGATACAGCTTGACGTCGAAGCCGTAGTCCTTGGCGAAGTCCTTGAGCAGCGGGATCGGCTCGCGGCCGTAGCCGCCGTCGAAGTAGATGAATCCGATCGTCTTGCCCTTGAGCTTTTCGAGCCCGCCGCCTTCCTTGCTGGCGATGTACTTCAGCGCGACCGACATCCCGTCCCAGTAGGTGTCGGGCGGATTGAAGATCCACGGGAAGTCCTGCCCGACCGCGGAAGCGGACAGGCCGTAGGCCATCGACAGGATCGGAATGCGGTCGACCGAGGCTTTCGGAATGAGCGCGAGCGTGATGCCGGTGGAGTACGGGTTGATCACGAGCGGGTTCTTGTTCTTCACCGAGTCGTAGCACTCGACGCCCTTCGCGTTGTTGTATTGGGTCTCGCATTCCTGAACGTCGATCTTGACCCCGCCGATGCCGCCGTCGCGGGCGTTCAGCATGTTGAGGTAGTCGTGCATGCCGTTCGCGATCGGTATGCCGGAATTGGCGAACGGACCGGTTCGGTAGGTGAATAGCGGCACGAACAGACTGTCGGCTGCAACCGCGTTCGTTGCGGGGACGGATACACCGATCAAGCCTGCAACTGCCGCGCCGAGTACGAGATGTTTAAGGCGCATTTCCCTTCCTCCTCTTCACATTGTGACCGGTGCAACCGCACCGGCCTTATCTTGAGTGCGCTACGAGTGTACGCCTCCGCCCTAGTATGGAAAAGGCCACACCCGGAGCTTCTGCTTCCAGATCTGCCACAGTCGCGCGAGCCCGTGCGGCTCGACGATCAGAAAGAAAACGATGAGCACGCCGAGGATCACGAACGTGCTTTGATCCACGGTCGCGCTTCGGATGTGCAGGCCGAAGTACGGCGGCGCCGCGCGCAGGACGATCGGCAGGCCCCAGATCAGCGCCGCGCCGAGGAACGAGCCGAGCAGGCTGCCGAGCCCGCCGATGATCACCATGAACAGGATCAGGAAGGACTGGTTGATGTTGAAGCTCTCGGACTCGGCGTTGCCGAGCCAGAAGAACACCATCATCGCGCCGGCGACTCCGCAATAGAACGAGGAGACGGCGAAAGCGAGGAGCTTGGTCTGATACAGCTTGATCCCGATCAGTTCGGCGGCGAGGTCCATGTCCCGCACCGCCATCCAGGTGCGGCCGATTCGTCCGCGCAACAGGTTGGCCGCCAGCAGAACGAGCAGCGTCACGATCGACAGCACGATCAGGTAGCGCGTGATCGACGACGCGGTGGGACCGGTCACCGCCAGTCCGAACATCGTCTTCGTCGGAACCTCGATCGAGGCCGAGATGTTGTAGTTGTACAGCCAGGGAACGCGGATGAAGCACCACGAGAGGAAGAACTGCGCCGCGAGCGTCGCCACGGCGAGGTAGAAGCCTTTGATGCGAAGCGACGGCAAACCGAACAGCGTGCCGATCGCGGCGGCGAAGAAGCCGGAACAAAGGACCAGGACCACGATGTTCACGTTCGGGAAGTAGGTCGTGAGCTTGTAGCAGGCGAAAGCCCCCACGCCCATGAACGCGCCCGTGCCGAGCGAAAGCAGCCCCGTGTAGCCCGTGAGGAGGTTGAGCCCGGTTGCCGCGAGCGACAGCACCAGGATCGGAATGAGCACCGAATCGAGGGCGAAGTTCGACGCGGTGAGCGGCACCACGACGAACGCGACGAGCAGGATGACGGCGATGCCGATGCGGTCCTGCAGGATCGGCAGCAGCGCCTGGTCGGCGGCGTAGCTGGTCTTGAACTGGCCTACCTCGCGATAGAACATCGATCTTTCCTCAGAGCCGCTCGATGATGCGCTCGCCGAAAAGGCCCTGCGGCCGGAACAGCAGGAACACCAGCGCGATGACGTATGCGAACCAGCTCTCGATTCCCCCACCGACGAGCGGCCCCCAGTAGAATTCGCCCAGCTTCTCTCCCACGCCGATGATCAGGCCGCCGACGATGGCGCCCGGAATCGAAGTGAAACCGCCCAAGATGAGAACCGGCAGCGCCTTGAGGGCGACGATCTCGAGCGCGAACGAGACGTTCGAGCGGGCGCCCCACATGATTCCGGTCGCCAGAGCGACGATTCCGGCGGCGAACCAGACGATGACCCAGATCTGCTCGAGCGAGATGCCCACCGAAAGCGCCGCGCG
>CAZLUX010000206.1:0-1103 GCA_964562815.1 uncultured Enterobacteriaceae bacterium | reverse complement strand
ATGTAGGTGAGCCCGAAGGTCGCCATGAAAAGGATGATCTCCGGCTGATCGACGAGCGGGCGCAGGATGGCGCGCTCGACCGCCACGGCGAGAACGAGCATGACGACGACCGTGATGGCCAGGGCCAAATAGGCCGGCACGCCGTGCTCGTTGAGGCCGACCAGGGTGAGCGCCGCGAACACGACCATGATGCCCTGGGCGAAGTTGAACACGCCGGAGGCCTTGAAGATGAGGACGAAGCCGAGCGCGATGAGTGCGTACAGCACGCCGCTGACGAGGCCGTCCCAGAGCGTCTGCACCAGCAGATCGGGAGCGTGCGCCATCTGCATGAACGGATCGACGAAGATGAGGTAGAGGACGTGCATCGGCGTTCCTTCAGTGCGCGACCCCGAGGTAGGCGTCGATGACGGCCTGGTCGCCGCGCACGACCTCGGGGGCGCCGTCCGCGATCAGGCGGCCGTAGTCCAGAACGACCACCCGGTCGGAGATGTCCATCACCACCCCCATGTCGTGCTCGATCAGGACGATCGTGGTGCCGTAGTGGTCGTTGACGTCGAGAATGAAGCGGCACATGTCCTGCTTCTCCTCCAGGTTCATGCCCGCCATCGGCTCATCGAGCAGCAGCACCGAGGGCTCCATGGCCAGCGCGCGCGCGAGCTCGACCCGCTTTTGCAGGCCGTAGGGGAGCCGCCCGACCGGCGTGCGCCGCACGTGCTGGATTTCGAGGAAGTCGATGATCTCCTCGACCGCGTGCCGGTGCTCGATCTCCTCGCGCCGCGCTGCCGGCAGCCACAGCGCCTCCTGCAGAACGTTGCCGCGCATCTTCATGTTGCGCCCGACCATGATGTTGTCGAGCACGGACATGCCGCGGAAGAGCGCGATGTTCTGGAAAGTGCGGCCGATCCCCATTTCCGCCGCGGCGCGCGGCCTCATGCCGTGGAATTCGCGCCCCCTGAAGCGGATGACGCCGCGCTGCGGCTGGTAGAAGCCGTTCAGGACGTTGAGCATGGAGCTCTTGCCGGCGCCGTTCGGGCCGATGATCGCCCTAACCTCGCGCTCGCGTACATCGAAGGAGACTTCGGAGAGCGCCCTCACCCCCCCGA
>CAZLUX010000205.1:0-3824 GCA_964562815.1 uncultured Enterobacteriaceae bacterium | reverse complement strand
AGGTCCTCGCGCGTGAAGCGCACGCCGGTGAGCCCCGCCCGCAGCGCCGTTTCCTTCTGCAGTTCCTTCAAAGAATGAATCTTGCTGCGCTCGGGCGCGCGCTCGTGCACGTGCTCGTAGTGGCAGGTGAGGCAGAGGGTCTCGTAGATCTGACGCCCGCGGCGCGCGTCCTGCGCCTGGGCCGGGAGCGCGAGCGCGAGCAGCGCGAGCAGGGCGAACACGTTAGGACGTGGCATTGCGGCCTCCCCTCGGGCGGTTGATGTCCCTCGAGCTGCGCTGCAGGAAGCAGGTGAACGCGCTCGAGGCGGCGGCGAGCACCCAGAATAAAAGAAACCCGACGGAATAGACGTCGAGCCGGCTCAAGCTCGCGCCTTCCCACGGAATGGGCAGCTCCATCGGGTCGAAGACGGTGAAGAACAGCACCTCGGCCACGCCCGCGACGATGAACGACGGCCACAGGATCCAGATCAGCCTTCTCCCGTCCATAGAGCCTCCTACCTGCGCTGGTGTTCCGGGTCGAGCTTGAATGGCGCAGCGCTGCCGGTCCAGACCCCCGCGACGCGCCATTCGCGCCTGGGGTCCTCGATCGAGAGGTGCCAGTGCCCGGCCGGCAGCGCCGGCGGCAGCGCGGCGCGGTAGCTGCCGTCGGCGCCGCGCGCGAGGCGCAGCGTGACGTCGAACCCGGCGCGCGTGGCGTGCGCCAGGTGCACGAACAGCGCGAGCGGCGCGGCGCGCCCGGCGAGAAGCACGCGCAGCGTGCCGTGGGCGGGCTCGACCGTGGCGACGATGCCGAGGCGCTCGGCCGCGTCCTCGCGCGCGAACACGCGGTTGATCGCCAGCCCCTGCTTGTAGTAGTCCTCGGCCACCAGGCCGTCGGACGTCGACACCGCGAGCCAGAGCGTGACGAAGCCCGCGACCACCACCACCGCGGGGCCGGCCATCAGGATCCACGGCCAGGGCTCGCGGTACCACGGGCGGGGGGCGGTTTCGGGAAGGCTTGCCATGTCTGCTCCTAGCGCACGATGAACACGGACTTCTCTTCGGCCTTGACGCGCTTGTCGTCGAGGGCGCGCACCTCGAACTCGATGCGGTAGGTGCCGGGCGTCAGGTGCTCGCGCTCGGCGTGCACCCGCGCCTTGAGCGGCTCAACGAGGCTGGAGGCGGCGCCGACCTCGACCTCCGCCGGCCCCGCCAGGTGGATGTCGTGCAGCCCGCTGACGCTGATCTCGAAGCGCCGCGCCTTCTCGGTGGTGTTGATGATCTGCAGCCGGTAGACGTTCTCGATCTCGCCGCCCGCGACCTCGCGCGCGATCGCCGCGCGGTCGCGGATCACGTCGAGCTTGAGCGGCACGCGCAGGGCGAGGCTCACCCCGGCGGCGACCACGATGCCGACGAGGATCGCGATATAGATCAGCGAGCGGGGGCGGAACACGCGGCGGAACATCTCGGCCCGGCCGAGCTTGTTCTCCATGGCGTGCTCGGTCGAGTAGCGGATCAGGCCGCGCGAATAGCCCATCTTGTCCATCACCTGGTTGCAGCCGTCGATGCACGCGGCGCAGCCGATGCATTCGTACTGCAGCCCGTTGCGGATATCGATCCCGGTCGGGCAGACCTGCACGCAGACGCCGCAGTCGACGCAGTCGCCCAGCCCCTTGGCCCTGTAGTCGATGTTGCGCGCGCGCGGCCCGCGCGGCTCGCCGCGCTCGGGGTCGTAGGTGATGATCAGCGTGTCGCGGTCGAACATCGCGCTCTGGAAGCGCGCGTAGGGGCACATGTACTTGCACACCTGCTCGCGCATCCAGCCGGCGTTGCCGTAGGTGGCGAAGCCGTAGAACAGGATCCAGAACGTCGCCCAGGGGCCGGTCGAGGCGCTCCAGACGTCGTGCCAGAGCGCGCGGATCGGCGTGAAGTAGCCGACGAAGGTGAAGCCGGTCCAGAGCGCGAGCGCGATCCAGACGGCATGCTTCGCGCCCTTGCGGAGGAATTTCTCCAGGCTCAGCCCGCTGCGATCCAGGCGGATGCGCTTCGCCCGGTCGCCCTCGATCAGCTTCTCGACCCAGAGGAAGATCTCGGTGTAGACCGTCTGCGGGCAGGCGTAGCCGCACCACAGGCGGCCGGCAATCGCGGTGAAGAGGAACAGGCTCAGCGCCGCGATGACCAGCAGCACGGTGAGGTAGATGATGTCCTGCGGCCAGAACACGAGGCCGAAGATGTAGAACTTGCGCTGCGCGATCTCGAACAGCACGGCCTGGCGGCCGTTCCAGGTCAGCCAGGCGCCGCCGTAGAAGAGCAGCTGCGTCGCCCACACCAGCGCCCAGCGCCAGGCGGCGAACCAGCCGCGCACCGCGCGCGGGTAGATCTTCCTGCGGACCTCGTAGAGCGCCTGCTCGACGCTTTCGCCGGATCCCTGCTGTTCTTTTGTTATCACCTTGAGAGAAGGTTGAGCCATGCCTTCTCCGGCGTCACTGCCCGGGCGGCGCCCCGTGCGAGAGCGAATAGACGTAGGCGGCCAGCAGGTGGATCTTGGCCGGGCTGAGCGTGCCCTTCCACGCCGGCATGTGGCCCTGGCGACCCTTGGTGATCGTTTCGATGATGGTCGGCTCGCCGCCGCCGTAGAGCCAGGTCTTGTCGGTCAGGTTGGGCGCGCCGATCGCGTGGTTGCCCTTGGCGTCGGCGCCGTGGCAGGCGAAGCAGTTCTTGGCGAAGATCTCCCTGCCGCGCGCGACGCGGATGCTGTCGGCCGCGCCGCCCGAGAGCGAGATGACGTAGGCCGCGGCGTCCTTCACGCCCTCGGCCCCCAGCACCGGGCCCCAGGGCGGCATGACGCCGTTGCGGCCGTTGGTGATGGTCTGCTCGATCGTCTTCGGCTCGCCGCCGTAGAGCCAGTCGTTGTCGGTCAGGTTGGGAAAGCCGCGGCTGCCGCCGCCGTCGGAGGCGTGGCACTGCGCGCAGTTGTTGAGGAAGAGCTTCTGCCCGATCGCGAGCGCCCTGGGGTCCTTCGCCAGCGCGACGAGGTCCTCCTTCGCGTACTTGTCGAAGATCGGCCCGTAGAGGGCGTCGGCGCGCGCCTCTTCCTGCTTCAGCTGCCCGACCTCGCTCCATCCCAGCAGCCCCTTCCAGCTGCCCAGTCCCGGGTAGAGCGCGAGGTAGACGAGGGCGAAGACGATGGTGATGTAGAACAGCCACATCCACCAGCGCGGCAGCGGGTTGTTGTATTCGCCGAGGTCCTCGTCCCAGGTGTGGCCGGTGGTCTCGGTGCTGTCGCCTGCGACCTTGCGCACGCTCTGCATCTTGAGGAAGACGCCGCAGGCGATGACCGACACCAGGACGATGATCGAGATGTAAAAGTCCCAGAAGCTGCTGCTGAACTGGCTCATTGGCGCGCCCCCTTTTCTTCTTCAGGCTGCTCGGGGTCGTCGAAGATCAGCCGGCCGTCGCGCTCGAAGCGCTCGCGGTGCGCGGGCGCGTAGGCCCACCAGACGATGCCGAGGAAGACGGCGAACGCAATCACCGTCCAGATGCTGTGAATCACGATCGTGTCCATGAGTCTCCCCTTACGGCCGCGCGGCGCCGCGGCCGGCGACCCCGAGGTTCTGCAGGTAGGCGATCAGCGCGTCGAGCTCGGTCTTGCCCTTGAGCTCCTCGGGCGCCTTGGCGATCTCCTCGTCCGTGTACGGCACGCCGACGAGGCGCAGCGCGCGCATCTTGGCCTGGATGTCGGCCATGTCGGCCGGGTTGCGCTCGAGCCACGGGAAGTCCGGCATGTTCGACTCGGGCACCACGTCGCGCGGGTTGTTGAGGTGGATGCGGTGCCAGTCGTCCGA
>CAZLUX010000204.1:0-3901 GCA_964562815.1 uncultured Enterobacteriaceae bacterium | reverse complement strand
TACAAGTCGCTCAACGAGGCGCTCATCCACGCAGGCATCCACACCCGCAGCCGGGTACGGATCCACTACGTCGACTCCGAGGAGATCGAGAAGTCGGGCATCGCGCCGCTGGAGACGATGGACGCGATCCTGGTCCCGGGCGGCTTCGGCAAGCGGGGCACCGAAGGCAAGATCCGCGCGATCCGTTACGCGCGCGAGAACGGCGTGCCCTACCTCGGCATCTGCCTCGGCATGCAGCTGGCGACGATCGAGTTCGCGCGCAACGTCTGCGGCCTGGCGGGGGCGAACAGCACCGAGTTCGACCCGGATACGCCGCATCCGGTGGTGGCGCTGATCACCGAATGGCTCGATCGCACCGGCCGCATCGAGCGGCGCAGCGAACAGTCCGACCTCGGCGGCAGCATGCGCCTCGGGGCGCAGCGCTGCCCGGTCGAGGCCGGAACGCTCGCCGAGAAGATCTACGGCGCCGAGGTGAACGAGCGCCACCGCCACCGCTACGAGGTGAACAACGTCTACGTCCCCGAGCTCGAGGCGAAGGGCTACAAGGTCTCGTCGCGCACGCCGAGCGAGGACCTGCCCGAGATGATGGAGCTGCCCGGGCATCCGTGGTTCGTCGGCTGCCAGTTCCACCCCGAGTTCACCTCGACGCCGCGCGCCGGCCATCCCCTGTTCAAGTCCTTCGTCGCCGCGGCGCTCAGGAACCGCCTGCGGGCAAAGCGGTCTTCGCCCGGCGGTTCCCTGTCCGTCGTGGCGGCATGAACCTCTGCGGCCACGAAGTCGGGGTCGATCGGCCGCTGTTCCTGATCGCAGGCCCCGACACCCTCGAAAGCGAGCAGCTCTGCCTCGACGTGGCCGGGACGCTGAAGGAGCACACGGCGCGGCTCGGCATGCCCTACGTCTTCAAGGGCTCCTTCGACAAGGCCAACCGTAGCTCGGGCGCGAGCTACCGCGGCCCGGGCATGGAGGAGGGCCTGCGCATCCTCGAGGCGGTGAAGAAGCGCATCGGAGTGCCGGTGCTGACCGACGTGCACGAGGACACCCCGCTCGCGGAGGTCGCGGCGGTGGTGGACGTGATCCAGACCCCGGCCTTCCTCTGCCGGCAGACCAACTTCATCCGCAACGCGGCGAGCCAGGGCAGGCCCCTGAACATCAAGAAGGGGCAGTTCCTTTCGCCCTGGGAGATGAAGAATGTGGTCGACAAGGCGATGTCCACCGGCAACCGCCAGATCATGGTCTGCGAGCGCGGCTTCAGCTTCGGCTACAACAACCTGGTGGTAGACATGCGGGGCCTGGCGGTCATGCGCGACACCGGCTGCCCGGTCGTGTTCGACGCGACGCATTCGGTTCAGCTGCCCGGCGGGCAGGGCAGCTCGAGCGGCGGCCAGCGCGAGTTCATCCCCGTGCTGGCGCGGGCCGCTGCGGGCGCCGGCGTGGCGGGCGTGTTCATGGAAACGCACCCCCGCCCGGACGAGGCGCTGTGCGATGGACCGAATTCCTGGCCGCTCGCCCTGATGGGGGAGCTGCTCGAAACGCTCGTCGGAATCGACCGGTTGGTGAAGAATAAAGGCTTTGCCGAAAACAAATTGAAAGGGAGCCAGCCATGAGCTCGATAGTCGACGTCGTCGCGAGAGAAATCCTGGATTCGCGCGGCAACCCCACGGTCGAAGCGGACGTGCTGCTCGAATCCGGCGTGATGGGCCGCGCAGCCGTGCCTTCGGGCGCCTCGACCGGGAGCCGCGAGGCGCTCGAGCTGCGCGACGGCGACCCGCAGCGCTACGGCGGCAAAGGCGTGCTGCGGGCGGTCGAAAACATCAATACCGAGATCTCGGAGGCGATCGTCAGCCTCGACGCCTCGGAGCAGGCCTTCATCGACCGCACCCTGATCGATCTCGACGGCACCGACAACAAGGGGCGCCTGGGCGCCAATGCGATACTGGCGGTGTCGATGGCGGTGGCGCGCGCGGCGGCCGAGGAGTCCGGCCTGCCCTTGTACCGCTACTTCGGCGGCTCGGGGCCGATGCAGATGCCGGTGCCGCAGATGAACGTGATCAACGGCGGCGCACACGCCAACAACCGGCTCGACATCCAGGAATTCATGATCGTGCCGGTCGGCGCGCAGTCCTTCCGCGAGGCCCTGCGCTACGGCTCGGAGGTGTTCCAGGCGCTGAAGAAGCTGATCAACGGCAAGGGCATGTCGACCGCGGTCGGCGACGAGGGCGGCTTCGCGCCCGATGTGCCCACCCACGCAGCAGCGATCGAGCTGATCCTCGAGGCGATCGACAAGGCGGGCTACACCGCGGGGCAGGACGTCGCGCTCGCAATCGACTGCGCGAGCTCGGAGTTCTACCGCGACGGCGTCTACGCGCTCGAGTCCGAGCGGCTGAGCCTGAACGCGTCGGAATTCTGCGACTACCTCGAGAGCCTCGCCGACCGCTATCCGATCGTTTCGATCGAGGACGGCATGGCCGAGAGCGACTGGGAGGGCTGGCGGCTGCACACCGAGCGGCTCGGGCGCAAGCTGCAGCTGGTGGCGGACGACATCTTCGTCACCAACACGCGCATCATCGAGCAGGGCATCCGCCAGGGCGTCGCGAACTCGGTGCTGATCAAGGTGAACCAGATCGGCACCCTGACGGAGACCTTCGCCGCGATCGAGCTCGCCAAGCGCTCGGGCTACACGTCGGTGATCTCGCACCGCTCGGGCGAGACCGAGGACACGACGATCGCCGACATCGCGGTCGGCTGCAACGCATTGCAGATCAAGACCGGGTCGCTGTCGCGCTCGGACCGGATCGCGAAGTACAACCAGCTGCTCCGCATCGAGGAAGACCTTGGAGATTCGGTCGGCTACCCGGGGCGGGAAGCCTTCTACCAGCTCCCGAAGTGACGTGAAGATCCTGGCCGGCATCCTCGCCGCCCTCATCGTGCTGATCCAGTACCCGCTCTGGCTCGGCAAGGGCGGCTGGGTGCATGCCTGGCAAGCCGAGGGCAAGCTGGCCGCGCAGCTTGACAAGAACCGGCAGCTCGAGCAGCGCAACTCGGCGCTGGCGGCCGAGGTGACCGACCTCAAGCAGGGCACCGACGCGATCGAGGAGCGCGCGCGCTACGAGCTCGGGCTGGTGAAGAAGGACGAAGTGTTCTACCAGATCGTGGAGGAGAGGAAATGAAGCTCACCCAGGCCCAGCTCGAGCAGTTCGACCGGGAAGGCTACCTGTTCTTCCCGGCGCTGTTCTCCGAGCAGGAGGTGAAGACTCTCACCGACGAGGTGCCGGCGCTTTACGCCCAGCGCAGGCCCGAGAACGTGCGCGAGAAGACTGGTGACGTGGTGCGGACCAATTTCGCCGCGCACATGTACAGCGCGCCCTTCGCGCGCCTGGCGCGCCATCCGCGCATGGTCGAGCCGGTCGAGCAGGTTTTAGGCGAGAAGCTCTACATGCACCAGTTCAAGATCAACGGCAAGATGGCCTTCGACGGCGACGTCTGGCAGTGGCACCAGGACTACGGCACCTGGCGGAACGACGACCAGATGCCCGAGGCGCGCGCGATGAACGTGGCCATCTTCCTCGACGAGGTGAACGAGTTCAACGGGCCGCTGATGTTCATCCCCGGCAGCCACAAGCTGGGCGTGATCGACGCGGCGCACGACACCACCACCACGAGCTACCCCTTGTGGACCATCGATCACGACACTATCGGCAAGCTCGTCGCGCGCGGGGGCATCGTCGCACCCAAGGGCCCGGCCGGCTCGATGATCATGTTCCACTCGTGCCTGGTGCACGCCTCGACCTCGAACCTGTCGCCCTGGAACCGGGTCAGCGTTTATCTCTCGCTGTGCGCGGTCTCGAACCACATCCGCCGCTTCAAGCGCCCGGGCTACATCGCCCACCGCGACTTCACCCCG
>CAZLUX010000203.1:0-3919 GCA_964562815.1 uncultured Enterobacteriaceae bacterium | reverse complement strand
TGGCGGTGTTCATGTCGTGCGTGCGGCGGCGATCGTCGCCGGTGTTCTTGCGCAGCTCGAGGAACTCCTCGACGTCGAGGTGCCAGGCCTCGAGATAGGAGCACACCGCGCCCTTGCGCTTGCCGCCCTGGTTGACGGCCACCGCGGTGTCGTTCACCACCTTGAGGAACGGCACCACGCCCTGCGACTTGCCGTTCGTTCCCTTGATATGGGAACCGAGCGCGCGCACCGGCGTCCAGTCGTTGCCGAGGCCTCCGGCGAACTTCGCCAGCAGCGCGTTCTCCTTGATCGCGTCGTAGATGCCCTCCAGGTCGTCCGACACGGTCGTCAGGTAGCACGACGAGAGCTGCGAGCGCTGGGTCCCCGAGTTGAACAGGGTCGGGGTCGAGCTCATGAAGTCGAACGTCGAGAGGACGTTGTAGAACTCGATCGCCCGCGCCTCCCGCTCGGGCTCGTTCAGCGCGAGCCCCATCGCCACGCGCATGAAGAACGCCTGCGGCAGCTCGATGCGGCGGCCCTGCACGTGCAGGAAGTAGCGGTCGTACAGCGTCTGCAGCCCGAGGTAGCCGAAGCGCAGGTCGCGCTCGGCCGCGAGCGCCCCGCCCAGGCGCTCCAGGTCGAACTTGGCGAGCTCGGGGTCGAGCAGCTCGGCGGCGATGCCGCGCTCGATGAACTGGGGGAAGTACTCTGCGTAGCGGGTGCTCATCCCGGCCTGGCTCACCTCGTCGCCGAGCACCTCCAGGCGGATGGTGTTCAGCAGCAGTCGCGCCGTCACGTAGCTGTAGGCCGGGTCTTTCTCGATCAGGGCGCGCGCCGCCAGGATCGCCGACTTGCGCACCTCGTCCATCGGCACGCCGTCATAGAGGTCGCGCAGGGTGGCCTCGAGGATCGCATCGGGCGTCGCCGCCCCTTCCAACCCCTCGCAGGCCGCGCTCACCAGCCGCTCCAGCGCGGCCGTGTCGAGCGCACGGCGTTCGCCGCGCTCGACCACGTGCAGCACCGTTGCGGCCGCCTGCTGGGCGTCTCGCGCCGCCTTCTCTTCGGAGCGCGCCTTGGCCCGCCCTTCCCGGTAAAGCACGTAGGCGCGCGCCACGTCGTGCTCGCCGGAGCGCATCAGGGCCAGCTCGACCTGGTCCTGGATGTCTTCTATATGGAAGGTGCCGCCCTGCGGCTGGCGCCGCACCAGGGCGCCGACGACCCCGTCGGTGAGCCCCGCGACCAGCTCGCGGATCCGCGCCGAGGCTGCGCCCTGGCTGCCGTTGACCGCGAGGAAGGCCTTCGTCATCGCAACCGCGATCTTGCCCGGCTCGAAGCCGACGACCGCGCCGTTGCGGCGGATCACTTTGTATTCGGAATGTGCCGCCGGGGCGGCACCGGACTCAGGAACGTTGACGCTCACTGCCAAGTCAGTCGATGCGCTCTCCTGAGCTATCTGCATACGGTCTCCCTCTTCTCCCTGCTTTGAGCCCTGGGCACTGCTACTACATCTAGTGCTCAGATGCTGACCCCGAACTAAGTGTAGTGCGCGCAATTTACCATTGCAACAAGAAATTGCAAGTGGTATCGACGCGAGCGGATGTCGCGCGAGAAATTTCTCACGCGATGGGCATCGAAGACGATTCGCGCAGCGCCTACTTCAGCGAGAGCGCGGAGAGGAATCGCACCCAGTCGAAGCGGTCGCCGGGATCGGCCTTGCGCCCGGGTGCGATGTCGCTGTGCCCGGCGATGTCGCGCAGCGGCAGCGCTGCGCGCAGCGCGCGCGTCAGCTCGATCAAGCGCTCGTACTGCGCGTCGGTGTAGTCGTCGTCGCCGCCTTCGAGCTCGACGCCCACCGAGAAGTCGTTGCAGCGAGCTTGTCCGCGCCAGACCGATTCGCCGGCGTGCCAAGCCCGCAGTTGCAGCGGAACGAACTGGACGGCGTCACCGTTGCGCCGCAACAACAAATGCGCCGAAACGCGAAGCCCCGCGATCTCCGCGAAGTAGGGGTGCTCGGCGGGATCGAGCCGATTGGTGAACAGGCGCTCGATCTGGTCGCCTCCGTACTGACCGGGCGGCAGGCTGATCGAGTGGACGACGAGCAGGGTCACGGGCTGCCCGGCCGGTCGCGGGTCGCAGTTCGGCGATGCCAGGTAGCGCGCGCCGGCGACGAGGCCGTCGGCGCCGACCTTCATCAGTGGGCGCCCTCGTCCGACGCCGCCGGCTCGCGGATTTCGAGCCGCTGCATGCGGTAGCGCAACTGACGGAAGGTGATGCCCAGGGACTTTGCGGCCGCGGTGCGGTTGAAACCGGTCTTCGCGAGCGCCTCGAGTATCGCTTCCCGCTCGATCCGGTCGAGATACTCGGGCAGCGAGGTGACGGACGGATGCCCCTCCGCTCGCGCCGCATCCTCCGACGCCCGCTCGTCGACCAGCGGTCTGAGCTGCAGGTCCTCGGCAACGATCAGGTCGGAAGACGACAGGGCCGTGGCGCGCTCGAGAACATTCTCGAGCTCGCGGATGTTGCCCGGAAAATCGTAGCGCGCGAGCTCCTCGAGCGCCTCCGGCGCAAGCGTCGCCGGCGCGGTCCCGTTCTGCGCCGCGATCCTCGCCAGGATATTGGACGCGATCAGGGGGATGTCCTCCCTGCACTCGCGCAACGGCGGCATCTTGAGCTCGATCACGTTCAGGCGATAGAAAAGGTCCTGCCTGAAGCGGCCCCCTTCCACACAGGAGGCGAGGTTCTGGTGGGTGGCGGAGATGACCCGCACGTCCACCGGCTCTTCGTGCGCCGAGCCGAGCTTGCGCACCTTCTTCTCCTGCATTACGCGCAGCAGCTTGACCTGCATCGCGAGCGGAAGGTCCGCGACCTCGTCCAGGAAGAGGGTTCCGCCGGCGGCGGCCTGAAAGAACCCGTCCCGGTCCCGATCCGCGCCCGTGAAGGCCCCCTTCCTGTAACCGAAGAATTCGCTCTCCATCAGCGTCTCGGGAATGGCCCCGCAGTTGACCGGCACGAAGGGCTTGTCGCGCCGTGCGCCGTGGGCGTGGATGTAGCGCGCCGCGAGCTCCTTGCCGCTGCCGGACTCGCCCGAGATGTAGACCGGCGCCTGCGTGCGGGCCAGCTTGGCGATCACCCCGCGCACCGCCTTGATCGCCGGGCTCTCGCCGAGCAGCTCCTGGCCCGGCGCAGGCGCCTGCGCATCGTCGGGCAGCGACAGGGCCGACCTGATCAGGGCGCGCAGCTGCTCGAGCCCCACCGGCTTCGAGACGTAGTCGAAAGCGCCCGCCTTCAGCGCCGCGACGGCGTTTTCCGCGCTTCCGTAGGCCGTGATGACCGCCACCGGAAGGTCGGTGCCCATGCCCGAGATATGGCGCACCAGGTCGATCCCGTCGCCGTCGCCCAGGCGCATGTCGGTGAGGCACAGATCGAAACGCTCGGACTTGAGGTGCTCCTTGGCTTCCTCGACCGTTCCTGCCGTCGTCACGCCGAGTCCCATCCTGACCAGGGTGAGCTCCAGCAGCTCGCGGATATCGGGCTCGTCGTCGACGACCAGAACCCGGCCTTCGCGCGCCGTTCCGCGCCGCTCCGCGCGACTCATGCGGGCCCCGCCTCGCGGCACAGGATCCTGAAGTGCGCCCCGACGGGCTCGTCGACGTATTCGAGCTCCGCGCGGTTCGCCGAGCACAGCTCACGCGCCAGGTAGAGCCCCAGCCCGGTCCCCTTGCTGTCGGTGGTGAAGAACGGTTCGAACAACTGTCCCTGGTTTGCGGCCGGAACGCCCGCACCGTTGTCGATGACGCTCAATTCTACTTGATCGCCGTGTCCGCCCAGCATGATGCGAACGCTGCGAGGATCGTCTCGGGCGTAGCGCACCGCGTTGCGCAGCAGGTTCCAGAGGACCTGCCGCAGCTGTTCGCGGTCGAAATCCACCCAGGCATCGCGC
>CAZLUX010000202.1:0-3984 GCA_964562815.1 uncultured Enterobacteriaceae bacterium | reverse complement strand
CGCGGCATCAGCCAGCAGGTCGCGAACGACGGCGCGACGCTCACGGTGAGCGTCGATTCGGGGCCGGACTCGCGCAGCAGGCGGGCGGCGTCGGCCAGCTGATCGAACCCGGCGCTCAGGCGCGGCAGGGCCGCGCGCGCAGCGTTGGTCAGCTCGATCGCGCGGGGCTTGCGCACCAGGAGCGGGCGTCCGGCAAAGTCCTCCAGCAGCTTGACCTGGTGGCTGATCGCCGCGGGGGTGACGTTCAGCTCGGCTGCGGCCTTCTTCAGGCTCAGCAGACGCGCGGCCGCCTCGAAGGCGCGCAGGGCGTTCAACGGGGGCAGGCCGGGCATGGGACGGGCTCCGAAGGAAAGCCCATACAGTTTATCAAAACTAACTTATATAGCGAATAAGAATCGTTTGTTGCTTTGCAACATAGGGGAGAAAATGCTGTCAAATGAATCAGACGAGAAATCATTGCTTAGGTAATTTAACTTTCAGAAACGAGGCCCCCATGCTCAGATCGAACAAACTCCTGCGCCAGAGAATGGCGTCCCAGCCGATCACCGAAGCCGAGCGCGACAACGCGCTGAGGCTGGTCGCGCAAGGCGAGTCAATCGCCGACGCGCTGCTCGCGCTCTCGCGCCTGTTCCACCGCGTGCCGAGCCTGCGCCACGTCTCCCACTCGCACTGAGCGGGCGCAGGACCCGCTCAGGCCGGGGCGAGCCAGCGGCGCGATCGTCGCAGCAGCTCGAACGCGATCGCGAGGTTGAGCAGGTTCCAGCCGATGCCGTTCATGAAGGCGGCACGGTAAGAGCCGGTGAGATCGAAAATCTCGCCGGACATCCAGCCGCCGAGCGCCATGCCGAACAGCGTGGCCATCAGCACCGTGCCGACCCGCTGCCCCGCCTCCAGAGGCGAAAAGTATTCCCGCACGATGATCGCGTAGGACGGCACGATCCCGCCCTGGAAAAGGCCGAACATCGCCGACAGAACGTAAAGCGACACCAGCCCGTCGAAGGGAAGGAAAAGGGCGAGCGCGATCGCCTGCAGCCCCGAGCCGAGCAGCAGGGTGCGCAGGCCGCCGATGCGGTCCGAGATCCAGCCGGAGGTCAACCTGCTGACGATGCCGAAGCCGAGCATCATCGAGAGCATCTCGGCGCCGCGCGCGGGGCCGTAGCCCAGGTCGCCGCAGTAGGCGACGATGTGGACCTGCGGCATCGACATCGCGACGCAGCAGGACACTCCTGCGACGCACAGCATCCCCTGCAGCTGTCCCGGCGTGAAGCCGAGGGGCCGCTTCGGCCATGATGCGGTCCGGCCGTGGAACGGGGCGTCGTCGGACTGGGCCGGCGCGCGGCGGCCCAGGAGCAGGGCGAGCGGCAGCATCGCCGCGCAGCAGAATACGCCCACGCCCATGTAGGTCTGGCGCCAGCCGACGGTGGCGAAGAAGTGCTGCAGCACGGGCGGCCAGACGGCCCCGGCGACGTAATTACCGCTGATGCAGATCGCCACCGCGATGCCGCGCCGGCGCGTGAACCAGTGCGAGATGTCGGCCACCAGCGGGGCGAAGGTCGCGGCACTGCCGAGCGCCCCGATCAGCAGGCCCTGCGCGAGGCTGAACTGCAGCAGGCTGCCCGCGGCGCCCGCGGCGACGAACCCGATTCCGAGCGCGACGCTTCCGAGCAGGGCCGGCACCATCACGCCGAAGCGGTCCGCCAGCCGCCCCATCAGGACCCCGCCCAGTCCGAAGCCGACCATGGTCAGCGTGTAGGGCAGGGACGCGTCGGCGCGCGCGACGCCGAACTCGGCCTGCACCTGGGGCAGCGCGACGACCACGGCGTACATGCCCGAGCCGCCGAGCGTCATCAGCAGCAGCGCGATGCCGAGGCGAACGCAGGCGTACATCTTCGATCCGGGACGAAAGGGAGCGAGTATCCCAGATTAGAATCGGGGCTCCAATCGA
This sequence comes from uncultured Enterobacteriaceae bacterium, assembly GCA_964562815.1. Classification (GTDB taxonomy): domain Bacteria; phylum Pseudomonadota; class Gammaproteobacteria; order Burkholderiales; family SG8-39; genus DAHVFK01. The sequence continues at coordinate 2,039 of CAZLUX010000202.1, read as the reverse complement.
GAGGAGCCGCCATGCGCATAGAGCTGTTGCTGCACGTGCTTTCGGTCGTGGTCTGGGTCGGCGGGATGTTCGTCGCCTACCTGGCGGTGCGTCCCGCCGCGGTGGAGGCGCTCGAGCCGCCGCAGCGGCTGAAGTTGTGGACCGGAATCTTCACGCGCTTCTTTCGCTGGGTGTGGGTCGCGGTGATCCTGATCCTGGGCACGGGGTTCTCGATGATGGGTCGGATGCAACCGGTGCCCGCCTATATCCTCGCCATGGCCGGCATCGGCGTCGCCATGAGCGCGATCTTCATGCACGTGTATTTCGCGCCCTTCGGCCGTCTGAAGCGCGCGGTGCAGCACGAGGACTGGAAGGCGGGCGGGGCCGCGCTCGGGCAGATCCGCATCCTGGTCGGGATCAACCTCGTGCTCGGGCTGCTCAACATCGCGGTCGCCGTACTCGGCCCGATGCTGTAGGGCGGCGCGCGATGCAGCTGACTTCCGAAGAGCAGGCAATGCTGCGCGGCGAGCGCGGCGCCGCGGTGAAGGACGCGATCGAGTACCTGATCAAGGTGGGAGAGTTCTGGGGCGCCGAGCGGCTGGTGCCGGTCACCAACGTCCACATGATGGGCGACATCGAGATCATGGGCGACGGCGGGCTCAAGTGGCTCGAATGCACCGCGGAGAAGAAGGCCCGCTGTGCGGTCAACATCACGACCAATGCGCGCTCGTTCGATTTTCCCCTGGTCGAGCGGCTGCGGCAGGACAAAGGCGAAGCGGCCAAGGAGAAGAAACTGATCGGCCTGCTGCAGCAGATGAACGTCTCCACCACCGACACCTGCATCAACTACCAGACGCTGTACCAGCCGCACCTCGGCGAACGGGTGGCCTGGGGCGACACCGGAACCGTGATCTACGCCAACTCGGTGTTCGGCGCGCGCTCCAACTTCGAGAGCGGTCCGGCGGCGTTCGCCGCCGCGCTCACCCGGCGCGTGCCCGAATACGGCTTTCAGCTCGACCGGCACCGCAAGGGAACCTTCGTCGTGAAGCTGGAGGCCGATCTCGACGATCTCGCCGACTGGGGCGCGGTAGGCAAGCTGGTGGGCGAGCCGAACCAGAGCTACTTCCAGGTGCCGGTGTTCACCGGCATGAAGCGCACGCCCAGCTCGGATGAGCTGAAGCACCTCGGCGCCGCGCTCGCGAGCTACGGCTCGATGGGGATGTTCCACATGGTCGGCGTGACGCCCGAGGCGCCGAGCGTCGAGGCGGCGCTGGGGGGCAACACGCCCCACACCGAGATGACCATCGGTAACGCCGAGCTCGAGCGGCTCTACCGCGGCTACGACCTGGGCGACGGCAAGTGCGACCTGATCGTGTTCTCCGGCCCGCAGCTGTCGCTGTGGGAGCTGAAGGACCTGGCCGAGCGCTTCGGCGGGCGCAGGATCAGGCAGGGCACGCAAGTGTTCGTCACCTCGTCCAACGGTGTGCTCTCGGCGGCGCGCAAGCTCGGCTACGCGCAGAAGCTCGAGGCGGCCGGCGCCACGCTGATGGAGGGCGTGTGCTTCTACATCCTGCAGAACCTGTCGCAGATGCGGCAGCGCAACGGCTGGACCAACATGATCTCCAACTCGGCCAAGATCGTGAACATCATCGGCGCGCACCGCTTCAACACCATCCTGCGCCGCACCCAGGACTGCGTCGACATCGCGGTCGACGGGAGGCTGCGGTGAGCGAGGTCCTGGCGAGCATCGACGTCGAGCGCGCATTCGGCGAGACGGTCGAAGGCGAGGCGGTGGTGTCCGAGGAGGGCTTCAGCCCGCGCTACGACCTCGACCGCTGGAGCGGCGTCATCACCAAGCCGGGCCACAAACTCGAGGGCACGCAGATCAGGGACAAGATCTGCTTCTTCCCGACGGCGAAAGGCGGCATCGCCGCCGGCTGGGCCTTCTACGACATCAAGTGCAAGGGCATCGCGCCGAAGGCTTTGGTGTTCGGCGTCACCAACCCGGTCATGGTGCAGGGCGCGGTGTTCGCCAACATGACGATCACCGAAGGCTGGTC
>CAZLUX010000201.1:0-4030 GCA_964562815.1 uncultured Enterobacteriaceae bacterium | reverse complement strand
GCTCGCCGCCCGCGGCCTGCTGTTCGTCGGCCTGGACGTGATCGGCGACTGGGTGACCGAGGTCAACGTGACCAGCCCGACCTGCTTTCGGGAGATACAGGACCAGACCGGCTTCGACGTCGCGGGCATGTACGTCGAGGCCCTGCAGAAGAAGCTCCGCAATTGATCGGCATCCTGATCATCTCGCACGGCGCGCTCGGCGAATCGCTCATCCACGCGGCGAGCCACGTCCTGGGCAAACGGCCGCTGCGCGTGCGCCAGATCGGGGTCACGGTGCACGACGACCCGGAGGCGATCCTGCCCCTCGCGCGCGAGTTCGTGCACGAGCTCGACGGCGGCGACGGCGTGCTGGTGCTGACCGATATCTACGGCGCCACGCCCGGCAATATCGCCATGCGCCTGCTCGAGCAAGGGCGCGTCGAGGGCATCTCTGGGCTCAACCTACCGATGCTGATCCGCGCCCTCACCTACCGCAACGAGCCGCTCGTCACCGTGGTGGAAAAGGCGCGCTCGGGCGGCGTCGAAGGCGTGGTGCACATGAACTCAGACCGCTGCAATGCCGAGCGTTGAAGCGACCATCATCAACAAGCTCGGCCTGCACGCGCGCGCCTCGGCGAAGTTGACGCAGCTGGCGAGCGGCTTCCAGAGCGACATTCACCTTTCGCGCAACGGCCGGCGCGTGAACGCCAAGAGCATCATGGGCGTCATGATGCTCGCTGCCGGCAAAGGCAGCTCGATCTCGATCGAGGCCGACGGCGCGGACGCCGACGCCGCCCTCGCCGCCATCGGCGCGCTGATCGCCGACAAGTTCGGGGAGGGCGAGTGAATTTCGTCCTGCACGGCTCGAGCGTCTCCGGCGGCATCACCATCGGGCACGCGCACCTGGTTTCCACCGCCCGGCTCGAGGTCGCGCACTATCAGATCCCCGAGGAGTCGGTCGAGGCGGAGATCGCACGGTTCGACGCCGCGGTCGCACTCGCGACCGAGCAGCTTGCCGCCCTCGGCTCGCACATCCCGGCGGACGCCCCCGCCGAATTCTCGGCCTTCCTCAACCTGCACCGAATGATCCTCGACGACTCGTCGCTGTCGCACGCGCCGCGGGCATTGATCCGCGAGCAGCGTTGCAACGCGGAGTGGGCGCTGGTGCAGCAGATGGACAAGCTGGTGGCGCAGTTCGAGGAGATCGAGGACCCCTATCTGCGCGAGCGCAAGGCCGACATCGCGCAGGTCGTCGAGCGCGTCCTGAGCGCGCTGATCGGCGGGCAGACGCTCGCCGAGCCGAGCGCCTCGGACGAGAGGAACTCGATCGTCGTGGCGCACGATCTTTCGCCTGCAGACATGATCCTGTTCAAGCGCCACCACTTCGGCGGCTTCGTGACCGACGTCGGCGGCGTCACGTCGCACACCGCGATCCTGGCGCGCAGCCTGAGCATTCCCGCGATCGTGGGCCTGCATCACGCGCGCCAGATGATCCGCGAGAACGAGCTCCTGATCGTCGACGGCGTGCAGGGCGTGGTGGTGGTCGACCCGGATCCGGTCGTCCTGGCGGAGTACCAGCTGCGCCAGTCGCAGCTCGAGCTCGAGCGCAGGAAGCTGCAGCGCCTGAAGTCCACGCCGGCGGCCACCCTCGATGCCGTGCCGGTCGAGCTATTCGCCAACATCGAGCTGCCGCAGGACGTGCCACAGGCGCTTGACGCGGGCGCCGAGGGCATCGGGCTGTTCCGCAGCGAGTTCCTGTTCATGAACCGCAAGGACCTGCCGTCCGAGGACGAGCAGTTCGAGGCCTACCGCGAGGTCGCCCAGGCGATGCAGGGGCGCACGGTGGTGCTGCGCACGCTGGATATCGGCGCCGACAAGGCGCTTTCGGGAGACGGCGGCGCCAGGCCGAACCCTGCGATGGGCCTGCGGGCGATCCGATTCTGCCTGGCCGAGCCGCAGATGTTCCTCGCCCAGCTGCGCGCGATCCTGCGCGCGTCGCACTATGGTCGGGTGCGGATGCTGCTGCCGATGGTCGCGCACGCACAGGAAGTCGAGCAGGCGCTCGCACTCATCAAGCAGGCCGAGCAGCAGCTGGACGAAAAGGGGGTGCCCCACGACCGCGGGATCGAGGTGGGCGGCATGATCGAGATTCCGGCCGCGGCGCTCGCGCTGCCGATGTTCATCCGGCGGCTCGATTTTCTCTCGCTCGGCACCAACGACCTGATCCAGTACACCCTCGCCATCGACCGCACCGACGACGCCGTGGCGCATCTGTACGATCCGCTGCACCCGGCCGTTCTTCATCTCATCTCCCACAGCATCCGCACCGCGACGCGGGCGGGCGTGCCGATCGCGGTTTGCGGCGAGATGGCCGGAGACCCGCAGCTCACCCGGCTGCTGCTCGGCGTGGGATTGCGCAACTTCTCCATGCACCCGGCGCAGCTGCTGACGATCAAGGAACGCATCCTGCGCACCAACCTGGCCGAAGTCCGGCCGCTGGCGCAGCGGGTGCTGCGCAGCACGGATCCCGTTCGCACGCGCGATCTGCTCTCCCGCCTCAACGCTTAGCCCGCATGCCAGGACCGCTGAACGGCGTGAAGATCCTCGACCTCACCACGGTGGTGATGGGGCCCTACGCGACGCAGATCCTGGCCGACCTCGGCGCGGACGTCGTCAAGGTCGAGCCGCCCGAAGGCGACGTGATGCGCTATGCCTGGCCCGCGCGGCACGCCGGCATGGGCCACATTTTCCTGCACGCGAACCGCAACAAGCGCGCGATCGCGCTCGACCTCAAGCAGGACGCGGCGCGGGAAGCCCTGCTCGTGCTGGCGAAGGACGCGGACGTGCTCGTTTACAACATCCGGCCGCAGGCGATGGCCCGCCTCAGGCTCGCTTACGAGGACCTGCGCGCGGTGAATCCGCGCATCATCTACGTCGGCGGCTTCGGCTACAGCCAGCGCGGCCCCTACGCCGCCAAGGCGGCCTACGACGACCTGATCCAGGGCGCGGCGGGGATTCCCTGGCTGCTGAAGAAGCAGGGGGCGGACGTGCCGCGCTACGCGCCGGTGATCATCGCCGACCGCACCGTCGGGCTGCACATCGCCAACGCGGTCTGCGCCGCGCTCTACGCGCGGGAGAAGACGGGAAAGGGCCAGCGGGTCGACGTTCCGATGTTCGAGAGCCTGCTGCAGACGGTCCTCGGCGAGCACCTCGGCGGCTGCACCTTCGAGCCGCGAGCCGGCGAGCCCGGCTACGCCAGGATGCTGGCGCGGGACCGGCGGCCGTTTCAGACCGCCGACGGCTACGTCTGCGCGCTGATCTACAACGACAAGCAGTGGAAGGCGTTTTTCGCCCTGATCGGCAGGCCCGAGCTGATGCAATCGGAGAAATTCCGCGACCAGGAGGCGCGCAGCAGGAACTACGACGACGCCTACGCCCTGGTCGACGCGGAGATGCGCAAGCGCGGGACCGAGGAATGGGTTGCGGCGCTCGAGGCGGCCGACATTCCGGTGCAGCGCATGAACAGCCTGGACGACATCATCGCCGACCCCCATCTCGCGGCGATCGGCTATTTCAACGAGATCGAGCACCCGAGCGAAGGCCGCATCCGCTCGATGGCCGTGCCCTCCGAGTGGTCCGAGACCGCTCCGGAGTACCGCCTGCACGCGCCCCGGCACGGCGAGCACACCCGCGAGGTGCTGCGCGAGGCCGGACTGAGCGAGGCCGCCATCGACGCGCTGATCGCGCGCGGCGCCGCCAAGTCGGCCTGAGCCGCGGTCAGGGCTTCACCAGCACCGACTGGCCGGTCGGCAGCGCGACGTAGCCGAGGGAGTCGCCGCAGAATTCGATCCAGGCGCGGCGCGCGCCGGGAAACGCCGGCGAACCGTAGTCGTCGCAGACGATGACCCCCCCCGGAACGAGGCGCGGAAAGAAATACTCGAGGCAGTCGAGCGTCGGCCGGTACAGGTCGACGTCCACGTGCACGAACGACCAGGAGGCCTCGGGCAGCTCCGCCAGGACCTGCGGAATCCAGCCTTTGTGCAGCGACGCA
>CAZLUX010000200.1:0-4039 GCA_964562815.1 uncultured Enterobacteriaceae bacterium | reverse complement strand
CGTGATCAGGTTGATCCAAAGGATCTGCACCGGCGTGACCGGAAGCGTCATGCCCAGCAACAGCGCGACGATGATCGCGGCAGCCTCGCCGGCGTTGGTCGGCAGCGTCCAGCTGATGACCTTCTTGATGTTGTCGTAGACGGTGCGGCCCTCGCGCACCGCCGCGACGATCGAGGCGAAATTGTCGTCCGCCAGCACGAGCTCGGCGGCCTCCTTGGCGGCTTCGCTGCCCTTTTGCCCCATCGCGATGCCGGCGTCGGCCCGCTTGAGCGCCGGAGCGTCGTTGACGCCGTCGCCGGTCATGGCGACCGTCATGCCGTGCGATTGCAGCGCCATGACGAGCCTCAGCTTGTGCTCGGGACTCGTGCGCGCGAAGACGTCCGTCCCCCGCACCGCCGCCGCCAGCTCCGCATCGTTCATGCGCTCGAGATCGGCCCCGGTCAGCACCTCGTGCGGGTTCTGCAGGCCGATCTGCCGTGCGATCGCGGCCGCCGTCCCGGCATGGTCGCCGGTGATCATCTTCACCCGGATCCCGGCCGAACGGCATTCGGCCACGGCATCGATCGCCTCGGGGCGCGGCGGATCGATCAGCCCGACCATGCCGAGCAGCACCAGCCCGCCTTCCACGTCGGCGTGCTCGAGCACGGTATGTTCCGGCGGCACCGTCCTCGCCGCGAGCGCGAGGACGCGCTGCCCTTCGCCCGCGATCGCGTCCGCCTTTTCGCGCCAGTACTCGGACTGCAAGGCATCCGCACCGCCCGGCCCGCTGCGCTGCGCGTTGCACATGGCGAGGATCCGCTCCGGCGCGCCTTTGACGAATATGCCGGCGTGTCCTTCATGGTCGTGATGCAGGGTCGCCATGAAGCGATGCTTCGAGTCGAAGGCGATCGCGTCGGTTCGTGGCCAGCTGCCCTGCTCCTGGCGCGCCTCGGATCCGGTCTTGCCGGCGAAGGCGAGCAGCGCGCCTTCCATCGGGTCGCCCTCGACGCTCCACTCCGCCTCGGTCTCCCGCAGCGCCGCGTCGTTGCAGAGGGCCGCCGCGCGTCCGAGCTCCGCCAGCAGGGGGTATTCGGCCGCCGTGACGGCGCGGCCGGCGCGCGATATCTCGCCCACCGGCGCATAGCCGGCGCCCGTCACCGCGTACACCCCGTCGTGCGTCACCACCGAGGCCACCGCCATCTCGTTGCGCGTCAGCGTACCGGTCTTGTCGGTGCAGATCACCGACACCGAGCCGAGCGTCTCGATCGCGGGCAGGCGCCGCACGATGGCATTGCGCCGCGCCATGGCATGCACGCCGATTGCGAGCGTGATCGTCAGCACGGCAGGCAGGCCCTCCGGTATGGCGGCCACCGACAGCCCGACCACGGCCATGAACATCTCGGCGAAGTCGTGATGTCCCACGAAGTAGCCGTAAACGAGCAGGATCGCGGCGACCAGCAGGATCAGCACGGTCAGCCAGCGGGCGAACGCGTCCATTTGCTTCACCAGCGGCGTGGTCAGCGCCTCGACCCCGGCGAGCATTTCGCTGATGCGGCCGATCTCCGTCGCCGCGCCGGTCGACACGACCACGCCCTTGCCCTGCCCGCTCGCGACCAGCGTGCCGCTGAAAGCCATGCAGAATCGGTCGCCGAGCGCGGCGTCGCCCGCGACCGGCTCGGTGCGCTTCTCCACCGGCACGGATTCCCCCGTGAGGATCGCCTCCTGAACCTGCAGCCCGTGGGTCTGCAGCAGCCGCAGGTCGGCGGGCACCTTGTCGCCCGCTTCCAGGAGCACGACGTCGCCCGGCACCAGGCGCTCGCCGTCCACCGTGTGGCGCTCGCCGGCGCGCAGCACCGAGGCGCGCGGTGCGAGCATCTTGCGGATGGCGTCCATCGCCTTCTCGGCCTTGCCTTCCTGGATGAAGCCGATCACCGCGTTGGCGATGACCACGGCGAGAATCACCAGCGTATCCACCACGTGGGCGAGCAGCGCCGTGATCGCAGCCGATGCGAGCAGCACGTAGATCAGGATGTTGTGGAACTGGAGCAGGAACCGCGTCAGCGCGCCGCGCCGCGGCGGCTCGGGCAGGCGATTGGGACCATAGCGATCGAGGCGCGCCATGGCCTCGCCTTCACTCAATCCGGCAGGCGTGGCGTTCAATTCCGCTAGAGCGGCCTGCACCGGCCGCTCATGCCATCGCGGCTGGGGTGCGTGCTCCGAAGCTGCCAAGCGCTCCTCTCCTGACATGAACCGATGCTGCCGCGCCATGTCGCTAGGAGCTTGATCCTGGTCAACGTCTGGGCTTCTCGACCTTGCGGCATGCCGAATCGCGGATGGAGCAGCCCGCGCAGGCCCGCGTGCGGAACTTTTCGCTCGCGCGCGCGTCGAATTTTCCGGAGGGGCGGTGCGGAGGCGACCGGCTGCACCCGCATGGAGGGGAATCATGACAAAGCAACTGAAGCCGCAGACGCGCTCGCTCGCGTACGACGGCGCAATTCCTTCGTTTGGCGAACTCGTGATGGGCGTGCACTGGTCCCCGCCCGAGCACGGCCGCAGCGGCGCGGACCTCGACGCACTGTGCGTGCTGTACGATGCGCCGGGCCGCGTCCTCGACACGATCCATCCGGGCCGCCTGCGCAACGCCAACGGCAGCATCGTGCACACGGGTGATTCGCTGCAGGGCGCGAACCATTGGGACGACGAACGCCTGTTCGTCTTCCCCGAAGCGCTACCGGAGACGGTGGCGCGGCTCGAGTTCGTCGTCGCCTGCGCCGACGGGCGCGCGTTCGACGAAGTGCCCGGCGCGGTCTGCCATGTGACCGATCACGCGAGCGAGCACGAATGGCTGCGACTCGACCTCACTGCGCTGCGCGGGCAGCGCGGCCATACGGTCGCCACACTGCGGCGCGCCGGTGGCGGATGGTCGCTTGCCGCGGGCGATGCACGCCAGTGAGGAATGAAGTCGCGCGGATCGGCGCCCTATCGGACGAGCACGACCGGCACGGCTGCATGCGCGGCCGCCTTCAAGGCAACGGAGCCGACCAGCGCATGATGCGTCGCCCCCAGGCCGCGAGTGCCCATGACGAGCAGCTCGCAGCCGGCGTCCGACGCAAGGCGCACGATCTCGTTCGCGGGGTCTCCCACGGCGAGGTGGAGATCACTGCGAATGTTCTCTCCGGCCAGAAGTTCCCTCGCGGCACGCGTTGCCTCCTCCCCGGCACGACCACTCCACTGCCGGATCACATCATCGTGCGGCGGCAACACCGTTTCGAGGTAGGTAAGCGGCTCCTGGACGTAGACGATCTGCACATCCAGCTCGCCGAGCCAACTGCGCCACGAGGCTAGCGCGCCGGCCGCCCGCAACGCGGCCTCGGAGCCATCGACCGCAAGCATGGCACGCATGCTGCGGCCGAACCGGGATGGCAGCCCGGTCTCTCCCCGAACAAGGCACACCGGAATCGGACTCGCATGCGTTACTCTGAGGGCAACCGACCCGATCGCGTATCCGCCGAGGGCGCCATGCCCCCGCGTGCCCATGACAACCCATTCCGCGCCCCGTGTTTCGGCTTCGCGGAGAATGCTTTCCGCCACGAAGCCCAGCCGAACCGCTGCCTCGGCCCCCAAGCCGGCGGAGCGCAGGCGCGAGACCGCCTTTTCCGCAACCTCACGTCCCCTTGCAAGCAGCGCTTCTTCGATGGCCCGTGCGTCGATCGCCGCTTGCGGCCATATCGCGATCGGACGGCTCTGAACGTTGATCGCCACGATATTCAGGTCCGACCCCTCGCCCCTGTAACAGGCGAGCAACTCCGCCGCCCGGTCGGCGGACGGGGTGCCATCAACCGCGAGGAGTACCGTGTGTGCCACGCTAGCCCTTCGAGCTGCTCTTCGCGGCGAGCACGGCGTGCGGCTCGTTCACAAGGTTCATTCGATGCGATGATTTGACCTGAATCGCCCCGGGAAAGGCTCTTCCGCTCGACTTCGTCGGCTGTGGCATGCTCGCGATTTTGCGTCCGTCGCTTGCATGGCACAAGCGCGTGTCGGAACATGCACGCCGCAGGCG
>CAZLUX010000199.1:0-4087 GCA_964562815.1 uncultured Enterobacteriaceae bacterium | reverse complement strand
ACCAGCAGGATCGAGTTGCGCACGATGATGCCGGCGAGCGCGATCATGCCGATCATCGAGGTCGCGGTGAAGTTGGCCCCGAGCAGCGCGTGCCCGGGCATCACCCCGATCACGGTGAGCGGGATCGGCGCCATGATGATCAGCGGCGTGAGGTAGGACCTGAACTGCGCCACCACCAGCAGGTAGATCAGGATCAGCCCAACCGCGTAGGCGATGCCCATGTCGCGGAAGGTCTCGTAGGTGACCTGCCACTCGCCGTCCCACTTGATCGAGAACTGGCGGTAGGGGTCCGAGGGTTGGTGGATGAAATACTCGCCCAGCACGCCGCCGTCGGCGAGCGGCTTGCCGACCACCTTGTCGCGGATCGCGAACATGCCGTAGAGCGGGCTGTCGACGCGCCCGGCCTCGTCGCCCACCACGTACACCACCGGCAGGAGGTCCTTGTGGTAGATCGGCCGGTCGCGCTCGTTCTTGACCACCTTGACCACTTCCGAGAGCGGCACCAGCGTGCCCGAGGAGGTGCGCAGCGCGAGCTTGAGCAGCTCGCCCAGGTGTCCCTGGCGCTCGGCCGGCAATTCGATTCTCACCGGCACCTCGTACTTGGAGTGGCCGTCGTGGATCGGCGTGACGTCGTCGCCGAGCAGTCCCATGCGCATGGTCTGGACCACGTCGCGCGCGCTCACGCCGAGCAGCGCGGCCTTGGCCTGGTCGACCCTGAGCACCACGCGCGGCGCGGGGTCCGCGACGCTGTCGTCGATGCTGACGATGCCGGGCGTGGAGGCGAAGGCCGCTTTCACGCGCTCGGCGGTGCGGATCCTTCCCGCCTCGTCGGGGCCGTACACCTCGGCCACGATCGGCGACATCACCGGCGGCCCCGGCGGCACCTCGACCACCTTCACCTTGGCGTTCCAGCGCGCGGCGATCTTCTGCAGCTCCGGGCGCACCGCCTGCGCGATCTCGTGGCTTTGCCGGTCGCGCTCGCCCTTGGGCTTGAGGTTCACCTGCAGGTCGCCCTGCTCCGAGTCGCTGCGCAGGTAGTACTGGCGCACCAGGCCGTTGAAGTTGATCGGCGAGTGGGTGCCCGCGTAGGCCTCGTAATCGGTGACCTCGGGGACCGTCGCCAGGTAGGCGCCCATGTCGTGCAGCACCGCGGAGGTGATCTCGACCGGGGTTCCCGCCGGCATGTCGACCACGACCTGGAACTCGGACTTGTTGTCGAACGGCAGCATCTTCAGGATCACCAGCTTCACGCCGGCGAGCGAAAGCGACACCACGATCAGCAAGAGGATCCCGATCCAGAGCTTCAGGCGGTGTTTAGCCGAATCGATGAACGGCCCGAGCACGCGCGCGAAGAAGCGGTCCAGCTTGCCGCCGCCCGGGGCGCTCTCTCCGCCGTGGTACTTGTGCTTGCCGAGGAACCTGCACGCGAGCCAGGGCGTGACGCTGAACGCGATCGCGAGCGAGATCAGCATCCCCATGCTGGCGTTGATCGGGATCGGGCTCATGTACGGCCCCATCAGGCCGGTGACGAAGGCCATCGGCAGCAGCGCCGCGATCACGGTGAAGGTGGCGAGGATAGTCGGCCCGCCGACCTCGTCCACCGCGAGCGGGATCAGCAGCGAGAGCGGCGTCTCGGGCGCCTTGGCGCGGTGCCGGTGGATGTTCTCGACCACCACGATCGCGTCGTCGACCAGGATCCCGATCGAGAAGATGAGCGCGAACAGCGACACCCGGTTGAGCGTGAAGCCCCAGGCCCAGGACGCGAACAGGGTCGTGGCGAGCGTGAGCATCACCGCAACGCCGACGATCAGCGCCTCGCGCCGCCCGAGCGTCGCGAACACCAGCACCACCACCGACACGGTGGCGAAGATCAGCTTCTCGATGAGCTTCAATGCCTTCTGGTTGGCGGTCGCGCCGTAGTTGCGCGTCTCGGTGACGCGCACCTCGTCGGGGATCACCGTGCCGTGCAGCTCGGCGACGCGCTTCATCACAAGGTCGGAGACGTCGACCGCGTTCTCGCCCGGCTTCTTGGTGATCTGCACCGTGACCGCCGGGTGCTCGCCCTTGCGCGTGCCGATCCAGACGTATTGGCTGGGCTGCTCGGGGCCGTCGCGCACCTGGGCGACGTCCGAAAGGTAGACCGGTCGCTGATCGTGCGTGCCGACCACGAGCTCGCGCGCGTCGGCCGCCGAGCGCAGGAAGTCGCCGGTCTCGACCACGATCTCGCGGTTGTCGCGCACCAGCTTGCCGGTGGGCAGCGCGACGTTCGACAGCTGCAGCGCGTTCCTCACGTCGAGCGCCGAGACGCCGTAGGCGTTCATCCGGTCCGGGTCGAGCAGGACCCGCACCGCCCGCCCCGGCCCGCCCAGCGTCTGCACCTCGCGCGTGCCCGGCACGCGCTTGAGCTCGATCTCGGCGGCGTGCGCCACGCGCTCGAGCTCGTAGGCGCCGACCTTGGAGTCATGGCTCCAGAAGGTGAGCGTCACCACCGGCACGTCGTCGATGCCCTTGGGCTTGATGATCGGCGCGAGCGTGCCGAGGTTGGGCGAGACCCAGTCGCGGTTGGAATTGATGGTGTTGTACAGCCGCACCAGGGCGTCGACGCGCGGCACGCCGACCTTGAACTGCACCGTGAGCACCGCCATGCCGGGGCGCGAGACCGAGAACACGTGCTTGACGCCGGTCATCTGCGCCAGCACCTGCTCGGCCGGCGTGGCGACCAGCGACTCGACGTCCTTCGACGAGGCCCCCGGGAAGGGGATGAACACGTTCGCCATCGTGACGTTGATCTGCGGCTCCTCCTCGCGCGGGGTGACCATCACCGCGAACAGCCCGAGCAGGAACGCGACCAGCGCGATCAGCGGAGTGAGCTGGGAGTCCTGGAAGAAGGTGGCGATGCGCCCCGAGATGCCCATCGCTCAGGGCCTCTCTGCGCCGGTGTCGGCCATGCCCGCCCGCACCGGGTCGAGCGCGACGCGCTCGCCAGGGCGCACGCCGGCCAGCACCTCGACGTAATTCTCGTCCGCGGCCTCGCCGAGGCGCACCTGGCGCAGCCTGGGCACGCCCTTGTCGTCGACCACGTAGACGCCGGTGACCTCGCTGCGATGGACCACCGCGCTGCGCGGCACCATCAGCCTCAACGCGCTGCCGGTGACGAAGTGCGCCCGCGCGTAGACGCCCGGGTAGACGCCGCGTACGTCCTCGGGCAGCTCGAGCCGGATGCGGGTGGTGTGGGTGCGCGGGTCGGCCGAGGGCACGACGATGATCTGCCGCACGTCGAACCACTTGCCGGTCGAGGGCACCTCGACGCGCGCCTTGGCGCCGGCCTGGATCGAGGCCACCTGCGCCTGCGGCACGGTCGCCACCACGCGCAGGGTCGAGGGGTCGAACCCGGTGAAGAGCGGCTTGCCGGGCGCGGCCATCTCGCCCAGCTCGACGTAGCGCGCCGACACCACCCCGCTGTAGGGCGCGACGATGGTGGCGAAGCTGCGCTCGGTGGCGGCGGCCCCGGCGCCGGCTAGCAGCGCCGCGACGCGCGCCTGCGCCGCGCGGTAGTCCGACTGCGCCTTGTCGAGCGCCGCCTGGCTGATGAACTTCTGCGCCAGCAGCTGCTTGGAGCGCTCGTACTGCGCGCGCGCGTTGGCGAGCGCGGCCTGCGCCTCGCGCACCTGCGCGACGCTGGCGGCCTCGGCCTGGGTCGCCGCGCGCTCGTCGATGCGCGCGATCACCTGCCCTTTCTTGACGTAGTCGCCGACGTCGAAGCGCAGGTCGACGATGCGGCCCGCGATCTGCGCCGAGACGGTCGACTGGCGCACCGCCTCGACCACCGCCTCGGCGGTGTAGGTGAGATCGACCTCGCGCATCTCGACCTGCGCGGTCTTGAGCGGCTCGGCGGCGGCCGCGGCGGCGCTGACGACGAGCAGCGCGGCGAACAGGGCGGTTCGGATCATGAGACGTGTTCTCCCAGCCAGCGGCGCAACGCGCCGGCGTCCATCGCGCCCGAGGTGCGCGCGAGCTCCTTGCCGCCGCGGTAGAGCACCATCGTCGGGATCGCGCGGATGCCCGCGCGCGCGGCGATGCCCTGCGC
>CAZLUX010000198.1:0-4105 GCA_964562815.1 uncultured Enterobacteriaceae bacterium | reverse complement strand
TCGACGCCTGCCTGGCCCGGCCCGCCTACGGCCGGGTGCGCGAGCGGTCGAAGAAGACGTAGCCGGGCGGCGTCAGAGCCCGAGGTAGGCCTGGCGCACGCGCTCGTCGTGCAAGAGCGCGCTGCCCGCGCCGGACATGACGATGCTGCCGTTCTCGAGCACATAGGCGTGCTGCGAGAGCTTGAGCGAGAGCGCGACGTTCTGCTCGACCAGCAGGATCGTGAGCCCTCTCTCGTGAAGCATGCGGATGGTGCGGAACACTTCCTGCACGACGGTCGGCGCGAGGCCGAGCGAGGGCTCGTCGAACATGATCAGCTCGGGCTGGCCCATCAGGCAGCGGCCGATCGCGAGCATCTGCTGCTCGCCACCCGACAGGGTGCCGGCGAGCTGGCCGCGGCGCTCGGCTAGGCGCGGGAAGAGGGCGTAGACCTCGTTCAGGGTGCGCGCGGCGGACATTCGCGCGCGAGGCAGCAGCGCGCCCATGGCGAGATTCTCGGCCACGCTGAGCGAGGGGAACACCTGCCGCCCCTCCGCGACCTGGCCGATGCCCAGATTGCAGATCCGATGGGACGGCAGCCTGGTGATGTCCTCCTGCCGGAAGAGAATCTTTCCGGACCGAGCCTTCTCGATGCCCGCGATGGCGCGGATGAGCGATGACTTGCCGGCACCGTTGGCGCCGACGATGGCGACGATCTCGCCGCGCGGCACCTCGAGCGAGACGCCGGCGAGCGCCTGCGCGTCGCCGTAGTACAGGTCCAGGGCGCTGACCGCGAGGAGCGCGCTCATACTTCCGTCTCCTCGCCGAGGTAGCACTCGAGCACCGCCGGGTCGCGCACCACCTCGGCGGGCGCGCCCTGGGCGATGATCTCGCCGTGGTGCAGCACGATCACCTTCTGCGCCAGCGCCATCACCGCGCGCATCACGTGCTCGATCAGGAGGATGGTGAGGCCGTCGCGGTTGAGCGCGCGGAATACCTCGACCATCTGGTCGCACTCGGTGGGCCGCAGCCCCGCCATGACCTCGTCGAGCAGCAGCAGGCGCGGGCCGGTGGCGAGCGCGCGCGCGACCTCGAGTCGCTTGCGGTCGGGCAGGGTGAGCGAGGCGGCCGGCAGATCCCTCTTCGCACCGAGACTCAGCTTGTCGAGGATCTCCAACGCCTTGCGGCGTGCCGCGGGCACGCGATGCTCGGCCCGCAATGCGCCGACGATCACGTTGTCGAGCACCGACAGGCCGGCGAAGGGCTTGACCACCTGGAAGGTGCGGCCGACGCCCGCGGCGCAGACCTGGTCGGGGCGCAGGCCGTCGATCCTCCTGCCGGCGAGCACGATCTCGCCCGCGTCGGCGGCGTAGACGCCGGCGGCGATGTTGAAGATGGTGGTCTTGCCGGCGCCGTTGGGCCCGATCAGGGCCACCAGCCCGCCCTCGGGGACCTCGAACGAGACGCGCGCGACCGCGCGCAGGCCGCGGAAGGACTTCGACAGCGAGCGGACCTCGAGCAGCGCCATGTCAGTCCTTGCGCCCCAGGCCGAGCCGCTTCGCGATCGGCGGCCAGATGCCGTTGGGCAGGAACATGATCACCAGGAGCAGAATGACGCCGTAGAAGACCTGCTTCACGCCGGGGATGTCCAGGCCCATGGCGGCGACCAGGTTGGTGAGCGAGTCGGCCAGGGTGGTGAGCAGCACCGCGCCGAGGATCGGGCCGAAGAGGGTGCCGACACCGCCCACGATCGGGCCGAGGATGATCTCGATCGACTGGCTGATGTGGAAGATCTGCTCGGGAAAGAGGTTGTTGTAGTAGAAGGCGAAGAACACGCCGGCGAGCGAGGTCATCGCGGCGCTGATGGCCACCGCCATCAGCTTCCAGCGGAAGGTGTTGATGCCGAGCGCGCGCGCGGCGTCCTCGTCCTCGCGGATCGCCTGCCAGTAGTAGCCGGCGCGGCTCTTCAGCAGCCAGGCGCAGAGCGCGAAGGCGCCCGCGGTGAGCGCGAGCATGACGTAGTAGAACATCGCCGGCGTGCCGCGCAGGTCGGCGAGATCCCAGCTGGTGCGCTGGCCGACCTTGAGGAACAGCCCGCCCGGGCCTCCTAGCCAGCCGATATGGTCGAAGCCGATGCGGGTGAATTCGGCGAAGGCGATGGTGAGCAGCGCGAAATACACGCCGGAGATGCCGAAGCGGAAGGCGAGCAGGCCGATCGCCGTGCCCGCGGCGACGCAGATCGCCATCGCCAGCCACATGCCTGCCCAGGGGCCGACACCGAACTTCACGAACAGTGCCGCCGCGGCGTAGGCGCCAAGGCCGACGAAGAGCGAATGCCCGAGCGAGAGCTGGCCGGCGAAGCCCATCATCACGTTCCAGGCCTGCCCGGTGAAGGCGAAGTAGAGCGCGAGGGTGGCGAGCGACAGCACGTAGCTGCCCGAGAACTGCGGCAGCGCGATCAGGCCGGCGGCGAGCGCGCCGAGCAGCAGGCGCGCCCTCACGTTCTCCTCCCGAGCAGGCCCTGGGGCCGGAACAGCAGCACCACGATCAGCAGCGCGAAGCTGAACATGCTCTTGGCCGAGGGGTCGACGAACAGCCCCGCCATCGCCTCGGAAACGCCGATCAGCACCCCGCCGAGCAGTGCACCCGGCATCGAGCCGAGCCCGCCGACGATCACGATCACGAAGCCGAGCAGGGTGTAGGACGGGCCGACCGAAGGCGCGACCTCGACCAGCAGCGTCATCATGCAGCCGGCGACCGCGACGCAGGCGGCGCCGACCCCGAACGTGAGGGCGTACAGGTGCTTCACGTTGAGGCCCACGATGAGGGCGCCGAGATGGTTGTCGGCACAGGCGCGGATCGCGGTGCCGGTGCGCGAGAAGCGGAAGAACGCGAACAGGCCGGCCGTGGCGGCGAGCGCGAACAGCGCGGCGTAGACGCGCGCCTTGTCGACGATGATCTGGCCGAGCGCCCAGGAATCGAGCTGGTAGTCGGTCTGCACGCCGTGTGCGTCCGGGCCGAATACCATCAGCATGACGTTGGTGATGATCGTCGCCAGCGCCACCAGCAGGATGAACTGCGAGTGCTCGGGGCGGGTGATGAAGGGATTGATCAGCCCCGCCTGCAGGGCGTAGCCGATGACGAAGAACAGCGCCGCCACCGGCAGCGCCGCCAGCATCGGGTCGAGATGGAAGGCGCCGAACAGCAGCACTGCGGCGTACATGGCCACCGTCATCATCTCGCCGTGCGCGAAGTTGACCACGCGCACCACGCCGAAGATCACCGACAGCCCGAGGGCCATCAGGCCGTAGACGAGCCCGGTGAGCAGGCCCGAGAGGACGACGTTGGCGACGAGCGAGGCGGACATGAAAAAAAAGGGCCGGCGCAGCCGGCCCTCCGTTCAGGCGGTTCCCTTCAGGTCCTCTTGTACTCGGGCCAGGGGAACACCGGCTTCGCCTCGGCCGCGTACTCCGGCAGCACCACGCGCGGCGTGCCGTCCAGGATCTGGACGCAGGCCGACAGGTTGCCCTCGACCTGGCCCTTGGCGTTGAACTTGATCGGCCCGCCGAGCATGACGCGCTTGGTGATGTCGGTGGCGCGGATCGCGTCGGCGAGCGCCTTCGGGTCGGTGCTGCCGGCGCGCCGGAAGGCGTCGGCGGCGATCATGATGGCCTCGAAGGTGTAGCCGGCGTTGAGCCCGTGGTAGACGAACTTCTCACCGGGGTTGCGCTTGCGGAACGCCTCCTCGACCATGCCGGTCAGCGCCCCCTTGGGGTTGTACCAGGGCGGGTTGTCGATGACGTAGTTGGCGTACTTGCCGAGCGACTTGGCGAACTGCTCCTCGTAGATTCCGGGCGAGCCCGGGTCGACGATGCCCATCGGGTGCCAGCGCTGCTTCACCATGTCGCGCCGCAGCACGATCGAGTCGTTGAGCCTGCAAACCAGCAGCAGGAAGTCGGCGTTCGCCGCCTTGGCCTTGGACACCTCGACCGAGAGGTCCTTCGCTGCCGGGTCGTAGGCGATCGTATCGACGATCTTGAACTTCAGCTGCTTCAGATGCGGCAGTGTCTTCATGATGCCGCCCGTCATCGCCTGGCCGAAGGTGTCGTTGACGTGCATGAAGACCGC
>CAZLUX010000197.1:0-4120 GCA_964562815.1 uncultured Enterobacteriaceae bacterium | reverse complement strand
CCGCCATCGTCTTCACGCCCGCCTCGCGCCGCACGCGCTCGGCGAAGGGCACCTGAAAGCCCGGGCCGCGCTTGACCCGAGCCGCGGTCGCGGATCCCGCCAGGCCGCCCGAGGAGCAGTCGATGACGTCGACGCCGCGCGCGGCGAGCTCGCGCGCGAGGACCACGGTGTCCTCGATCGTCCAGCCGCCTTCGAGCCCATCGACCGAGGACACCCGCACGAAGAGCGGCTTGTCCTGCGGCCAGATCTCGCGCACCGCCGCGGCCGTCTCGAGGGTGAAGCGCATGCGCCCGGCGAGGTCGCCGCCGTAGCGGTCGCCGCGGCGGTTCGACAGCGGCGAGAGGAACTCGTGCCCGAGGTAGCCGTGCGCCGAGTGCATCTCGAGCACGTCGAACCCGGCCGCCAGGGCGCGCCGCGCGGCCCGGCGCCAGGCGTCCTGCAGCGCGGCGATCTCGGCGACCGAGAGATCGTGCGGCACGAGCCAGCCTTCGTCCAGCGGCAGCGCGCTCGGCGCCACGACCTGCCACGGCAGGTCGCCGCGCGCGCGGTCGCGCTCGTCGAGCGGGCCGTTGCCGTGCCAGGGGCGCTGCATGCTCGCCTTGCGCCCGGCGTGGGCGAGCTGGATCGCCGGCACCGCGCCGTGGGCGCGCAGGAAGTCCGCCACGCGGGAAAGTCCCGCGATCTGCCCGTCTTCCCACAGGCCGAGGTCGCCGTGGGTGATGCGTCCGCGCGCCTCGACCGCGGTCGCCTCGGTGAACACCATCCCCGCGCCGCCCAGGGCGAAGCGGCCCAGGTGCACCAGGTGCCAGTCGTTGGCGTGCCCGTCCACGGCCGAGTACTGGCACATGGGCGAGATCACGATGCGGTTCTTGAGCGTCGCCCCGCGCAGCGCGAGGGGCGTGAACAGCCGGGGCCGGCTCGGCATGGGTCACCTCCGGTTCGGGTCGGGGCCGCAGTGTATCCGGCGGGGGCGCGCCAGGCCAGAGAAGCTGTCCGATCCGTAAGCTTTGACGCTTGCGGCGAGACTAAAATCACGGTATCCCATCAGCGCATCCACTATCCGGGAAAGAATCGTGCGTCGGTCGTTACTAGGCCTGATCGCCAGCGCCACGCTGGGATGGGCGCTCGTCGTGCACGCCGGCCCGTCGGAAGAGATCAGGCGGCTGGTGGAGCGGGGCCTGGCCGACCGGGCCTACGCGCTCGGCGCGCTCCACCCCGAGCTGAAGGGCAACCCTGAATTCGACTATTACTTCGGCGTGGCGGCGATCGAAAGCGGCCGCGCGGGCGCGGGCGTGCGCTCGCTCGAGGCCTATCTTTCGCGCTTTCCGCGCAACGGCGACGCGCGCATGCGGCTCGCGCTGGGCTACCTCGAGCTCGGCGACGAGGCGCGCGGCCGCGCCGAGCTCCTGCGCGCGCTCGAGACTGAGCCGCAGGCGAACGCGCGCGAGGTGATCGAGAACTACCTCGACCAGCTCCGCGTGCGCGAGCCGCGCGAGCGCAGCAACGCGAAGCTGTACGCCGAGGCCGGTGCCGGCACCGACGGCAAGCTCGTCGCGGGCGTCCCGAGCGCCGCGCTCGAGCTGCCGCTGCCCGGCAACGTGCCGCTGCCCTCGGGCGTCGCGGACCGGCGCGGCGATTTCACGTCGTACGCCGCGGGCGGCACGCTGACCCGGCCGCTCGCGCGCGGCGCGACGATGTTCGGCGCGGTCGCCCTCGAGTCGAGGAACGTCGCGTCGCAACGCGACACCGATTTCGCGCGCGCGGGCGCGGCCGGCGGCGCGAGCATCGCCCGCGGCAGCGACCTGTACCGCGTGGCGCTCGCGCAGAGCACGCTGTGGATCGGCGGCGCGCGCCTGCGCAGCACCGCAGGCGTGAACGGCCAGTGGCACCACGGACTGGACGAGCTGCGCCGGGTGCAGGTCTCGGCGCTCTGGGCGCGCGAGAACTACTTCGGCGCGGCGGCGCCGCGCGGCGCGGACTACGCCGGCCTGGGGCTGGATTACCGCCAGCTGATCATCCAGGCTTGGCGGCCCGTGCTGACGCTCGGCGCGAGCCTCGGCGACGAGCACAACACCGAGCACAGGCCCGACCTCGGGCGCTCGCTCTACGGGCTGCACGCGGGGATCGAGATCGCGCCCGCGGCGCGCTGGGGCCTGAGCGCGCGCCTGTCCTACCTCGAGAGCCGCTACGACGGCCCCGACCCGGTCGCCGGCGGCACGCGCACGGACCGCTACGCCCAGCTCGACGCCGCGGCGACCTACCTGCTCGATCGCAGCTGGAGCATGCGCGGCGAGGTGACGCTGGCCGACAACAGCTCGAGCCTCGCGCCGTACGGCTACACGCGCGCGCTCGGCGCGGTGAAGCTGCGCTACGAATTCAACTAGGCGCTCGCCGGCTTGAAATACCATAGGGCGGTTGCAGACCACCCGGAGCGGAGCATGGAGCGGCAGGACGCGAGCGTGACGATCAAGGTGTGGGACGCGCCGGTGAGGCTGTTCCACTGGCTGCTGGTGGCGCTGGTCGCGCTCTCGGTGAGCACGGGCTATCTCGGCGGCAACCTGATGCAATGGCACATACGCTCGGGCTGCGCCATCCTCGGCCTGCTGATCTTCCGCCTGCTGTGGGGCTTCGCCGGCAGCGGCACGGCGCGTTTCGCCAGCTTCGTGCGCGGGCCGAGCGCCGCGCTCGGCTACGCACGCGGGCTGTTCTCCCGCCGGCCCTCGCACACGCCGGGGCACAACCCGCTCGGCGGCTGGATGGTGGTGCTGCTGCTCGCCTCGGCGCTGCTGCAGGCCGTCACCGGGCTCTTCTCCAACGACGACATCGCGACCGAGGGCCCGCTCTACGACAAGGTGAGCAAGGCCACCTCCGATGCCATCACCGCGGTGCACACGGCGAACGCTGTGGTGCTGCTCGCGCTGATCGGCGTGCACGTCGCGGCGGTGCTGTTCTACCTCTGGTACAAGCGCGAGAACCTGGTCTGGCCCATGTTCACCGGCGTCAAGCGGATGCCGGCGCAGGCGCTGCCCCCGGCGCGCTTCGCCGGGGTGCTGCGCGCCCTGGCGCTCGCCGCGGTGGCCGCGGCGGCGCTCTACGCGATCCTCAATTTCTAGGGATTACTTGGCGTGGAAGTCGTCGTGGCAGCCCTTGCAGGCCTTGCCCACGCCGCCCGCGGCCGACTTCATGGCGTCCTCGTCGCCCGAGCGCGCGGCCTGGGCGAGCTTCGCGATCGCCTCGCTGGCGTTCTCGGCTGCCTTCTTGAACTTGGCCGGCTCGCTCCAGATCTCGGGCTTGGCCTTCGTGTACTCGGCGATTCCCGAGCCGAAGATCGCCTTGTCGGTGCCCTTGGGGAAGAAGCGTCCGGTCGGGTTCATCTCCCAGACCGACTCGAGCCGCAGCGCGCCCGCGACGAACTCTTTCTTGTTGTAGGGGATCTTGCCCTGGGCCATGTGAGCGAGCGGGCCGAAGGTGAGGCCCATGACGCGCATGATCGACTGGCGCGCGTGGATCGCGTCCTCGGGCTTCATCGCCGCGACGGCGATCGTGGTCACGCCTGCGGCGGCGAGAATCAGGCCCATGGTCAGGTGCTTGGTTTTTCTATTCATAGTTGCGGTTTCCTCGGCGGTTGACTAGCGGGGCCCCATTGCCCCGCTTCCGGGCTAACAGGATGCCATGCCCGCGTATTCCCGATCCTGAACTGGGCTTGCGCCGGCCGCGCACCGAGCCGGTGCGACGGGGTCAAGCGACGCCCAGTTGCAGGGCCCAGGCATGGGAGAGCCGATCGCGTACGGCGGCGTCGCTCAGGCTGCCGCTCAGCTCGGCGGGGTCCACCACGAGGTCGTAGGCGCGCCAGCCCTCTTCGGTCGCACGCTCGACGCGCAGAGTCCAGCCCCTGACCCCGGTCTCGAGCCGGTAGCCGAAGGCGCGCGTGCAGACCCGGCGCAGGATGCGCTCGGCGCCTTCGCTGGCGCTGCGGACGGTGCTGGAGAAGGGCGGCATACGACCCGAGAAAAGCAAGGATCGGGCCCGCCGGAAGGGGTGCTTGGTGGGCGGTACTGGGATCGAACCAGTGACTTCCACCGTGTGAAGGTGGCACTCTACCGCTGAGTTAACCGCCCCG
>CAZLUX010000196.1:0-4144 GCA_964562815.1 uncultured Enterobacteriaceae bacterium | reverse complement strand
TCACCACCGCCGGCAGTTTGACCGAGATCGTGTCGAGGCCGCCGTCGACCTCGCGGGTCACCTGCGCCTTCTCGCCCTCGACCACGACCTTGGAGGCGAAGGTCGCCTGCGGCCAGGCCATCAGCGCGGCCAGCATCTGCCCGGTCTGGTTCGAGTCGTCGTCGATCGCCTGCTTGCCCATGATCACCAGGCCGGGTTTTTCCTTGTCGCACACGCCCTTGAGCAGCTTTGCGACCGCGAGCGGCTGCAGCTCGGCGTCGGTCTCGACCAGGATCGCGCGGTCGGCGCCGATCGCGAGCGCCGTGCGCAGCGTCTCCTGGCAGGCCTGCACGCCGCACGACACGACCACCACCTCGGTCGCGGCGCCGGCCTCCTTCAGCCGCATCGCCTCCTCGACCGCGATCTCGTCGAAAGGGTTCATCGACATCTTGACGTTCGCGGTCTCGACGCCGGTGCCGTCGGACTTGACCCGCACCTTGACGTTGTAGTCGACCACGCGCTTGACGCTGACCAGGACTTTCATGGGCTGGAATCTTGTCTTGAGAGGAGTGTGCAATTATATCGGTCATGAGCTGGAAGGGCGAACTGCTGCACATCCACATGGCCGACGCGGCGTCGCAGCCGATGCGCGCGCTGACCGAGGCCCGCCTCGTCCCGGGCGTCGGCATCGAGGGGGACCGCTACGCCACGCGCCGGGGAACCTACTCCGACCGCCATAACGTCGACCGCGAGGTCACCCTGATCGAGTTTGAAACGCTCCAAGCGCTGGCGCGCGATCACGCCATCGAGCTCGCGCCGCGCGAGCACCGGCGCAACCTCACCACCCGCGGCGTGCCGCTCAACCACCTCGTGGGGCGCTACTTCAGGGTCGGCGACTGCGTGCTCCACGGCGAGCGCCTCAACGTCCCCTGCCTCTACCTCGAGAACCTGCTCGCCAAGAAGGTCTTCAAGCCGCTTCTCAACCGCTCGGGGCTCAACTGCCGCATCGAGCGAGGCGGCACGATCCGCCCTGGCGTGGCGATCGAGCCCTGCGACCCGCCGCCCCCTAGCGGAAGATGACGTGCGGCAGCCAGGTCGCCATGGCGGGGAACATGGCGAGCACCACGAGCATCAGCAGCTGGATCACCACGAACGGGATCACCCCGCGGTAGATGTGCATCGTCGTGACCTCGGGCGGCGCCACGCTGCGCAGGTAGAACAGCGCGTAGCCGAGCGGCGGGGTGAGGAACGAGGTCTGCAGGTTGACCGCCATCATGATCCCGAGCCAGATCGGATCGAGCCCGAACTTGAGCAGCGCCGGGCCGACGATCGGCACCACGATGAACAGGATCTCGATGGTGTCCAGAAAGAACCCCATCACGAACATCAGCCCCATCACCACGATCATGGCGCCGATCGCGCCGCCGGGAATTCCGCCGAGGAACTCGTGCACCATGTCGTCGCCGCCGAGGCCGCGGAAGACGAGCGAGAACAGCTGCGCGCCGATGATGATGACGAAGATCATCGAGCTCAGGCGCGCGGTCGTGCGCGTCACCTGGACCAGGGTGTTGTCGCGCAACACGCGCGCGAGCGCGACCAGCAGTCCCCACAGGATGCCCGCGCACATGAGCATGGCGAGGGCGATCGAGACGTACTCGACGGACGTGATTTCGTCGCGCGTGATTCGCATGTCGACGAAGCTGGTCAGAATGATCACGCCGATCAGGCTCACCGCGGCGGTGTAGACCGGCACCGGCCTGCCCTCGGCGAGGCGGTGCCCCGCGAGCAGCGTCGCGCCGATCGCGCCCACCCCGGCGGCCTCGGTCGGCGTGGCGATGCCGACCAGGATCGAGCCGAGCACCGACACGATCAGCACCAGGGGCGCGACCAGCGCATGCATGACGCGCCCCGCCATGTTGCCGGATTGCATCGAGTCATCGCGCGGGATAGCGGGCGAGGCCTCCGGCTTGAGGACCGCCAGCCCGATCTGATAGAGGATGTACAGGCCCACCAGCACGAGCCCGGGGATGAGCGCGCCGGCGAACAGGTCGCCCACCCCCACCGGCTCAGGCGAGAAGTTGCCGAGCAGGCGCTGCGCCTCCTGGTGCGCATTCGAGATCTGGTCGCCCAGCACCACCAGCACGATCGAGGGAGGGATGATCTGCCCGAGCGTTCCCGCCGCGGCGATCGAGCCGCAGGCGAGCCTCGGGTCGTAGCCGCGCCTGAGCATCGTCGGCAGCGAGAGCAGGCCCATGGTGACGACGGTCGCGCCGACGATGCCGGTCGAGGCGGCGAGCAGCGCGCCGACCACCGAGACCGAGATCCCGAGGCCGCCGCGCAGGCGGCCGAAGAGCTGCCCCATGGTGTCGAGCAGCTCCTCCGCCACCTTCGAGCGCTCGAGCATCACCCCCATGAAGATGAACAGCGGCACCGCGATCAGCACCTCGTTGGTCATGACGCCGAAGATGCGGTTCGGGAACACGCCCAGGAAGTCGGCGTCGAACACGCCCATCGCCATGCCGAGCAGGCCGAAGATCAGCGCCGTGCCGGCGAGCGTGAAGGCGACCGGGTAGCCGAGCAGGACCAGCACGCACAGCGCGAGGAACATCGCGAGATCGAGCCACTCGCCGAATTGCGCGATCATTCGCCGTGCTCCGCTTCGCCGTCGAACTTGCCCCGCGAGGGCGTCGCGCCGGCGAGGAACAGCGCCGACTGCAGCAGCAGCGACACCGATTGCACGGCGAGCAGCCCGGCGAACACCAGGATCAGGGTCTTGAGCAGGAACACCGCGGGGATCCCCATGCGGCCTTCGGGCGAGCCCTCCAGCACCGCCCAGGACGCCATCGCGTAGGGCCAGGTGACCCAGAAGATGAGAATGCACACCGGGATCAGGAAGAGAAGCGTGCCGATGATGTCGATCACCGCCTTGCCGCGCGCCGAAGCGGGACCGTAGAAGATGTCGCAGCGCACGTGCCCGTTGTGCACCAGCGCGAAGCCCGCGCAGCCCATGAACACGAAGGCGTGCATGTAGACGACCGATTCCTGCAGGATGGTCCAGCCCAGGCCGAAGACGTAGCGCAGCAGCACCACCACGAAGGTGACCAGCACCATGCCGAGCGTGAGCCACGCGAGGCCGCGTCCGATCCAGTCGTTCAGGTGATCGATCGCGGTCGCGATCCGTTTGAGGTGGTTCATCTTTCTTCTTGGAGACGCGCCCGCCCCGGCGGGGCCTTGCGGTCCCGCCGGGAGAGCTCTCGGACTGCCGACGCTAGGACTTGAAGTTAGCTCCGCGTGCGTTCATGTAGCCCTGCTCGGCGAGCTTGCTCCAGCCGATCGCCTTGGCGCGGGCCGACATGAAGTTGTCGTAGACCTTCTTGGTGAACGGGTCCTTGTTGCCGATCTCGGCGACGACGTCCTGGGCCGCGTCGTAGAAGCCCTTGAGCATCTCGGGCGAGAACTGGCGCAGCTGAACGCCGTGCTTGTTGATCAGCACATCGAGCGCGTCGGCGTTCTTGTACGCGAACTCGGCGTACTCGTTCGTCGACTCCGCCGTCACCGCGGTGCGGATGATCTCCTGGTGCTCCTTCGACAGGCTCTGCCACACTTTCTTGTTGACCAGCACCTCGCCGGTCGTGTTCGGCTCGTGGAACCCCGGCCAGTAGTAATACTTCGCCACTTTGTAGAAGCCGAAGGCCAGGTCGTTGAACGGACCGACCCATTCCGTGCCGTCGATCGTGCCCGCCTGCAACGCGGGGAAGATCTCGCCCCCAGGCAGGTTCACGACCGTCGCGCCGAGACGGCGCAGCACCTCGCCGCCAAGGCCCGGCATGCGGAACTTGAGGCCCTTGAAGTCCTCCAGCGTCCTCATCTCCTTGCGGTACCAGCCGCCCATCTGCGTGCCCGTGCTGGCGCGCATGAACGGCACGACGCCGAACTGGTCGCACAGCTCGGTGTAGAGCTTGAGGCCGTCGCCCCAGAGCATCCAGGCGTAGTGCTCGATGCCGGTGAACCCGTAAGGCACCGCGGCGAAGAAATTGAATGCCGGCGACTTGCCCTGCCAGTAGTACGACGCGGAGTGGCTCATCTCCGCCTTGCCCTGCGACACGGCGTCGAAGGACTGGAACGGCGGCACCAGCTCGCCGCCGGCGTAGACCTTCACCTGCAG
>CAZLUX010000195.1:0-4154 GCA_964562815.1 uncultured Enterobacteriaceae bacterium | reverse complement strand
TCCTGGCCGGCGCCGACGAACAGGGCCCAGGGCCGGCCGGCGACCTTGCCTTCGCAGGCGTAGAAGATCCGCTCGAGGAAGTCCTTCATCATCCCGGACATGTAGCCGAAGTTCTCCGGCGTTCCGAGAATCAGCCCGTCGGCGGCGAGCACGTCTTCGGGCCCGGCTTCGGCGCAGCGTTTCACCACCACGCGTACGCCGGGCTCGGTCTTGGCGCCGCGCTCGACGGCTTGCGCCATCTGCGCGGTCTTCACGCCGCCGGTGTGATAGACGATGAGAAGCGTCTTCATGCTCTCAGCCGCGTCGCGGGATCCTGGCGGTAGAAGCGCCGCAGCTGATCGTACATCTCCGGGTAGCGGCGCCGGGTCTCGTTCGGCGCCTCGAAGAAGGCTTCGCTCAGCACGGCGAAGAACTCGGAGGGGTGCTCGGCGGCGTAGGGGTCGAGCCAGGTGTCGCGCCCGCGCTCCACGGCGTCGCAGAATCTCTCGTAGGCCCGCGCGAGCGCCGCGCGCCAGGCCTCGCGGTCCATGCCGGTCGGCAGAGGCGGCACGCCGTCGGCCTCGCCGCTGTTCATGTCGAGCTTGTGCGCGAACTCGTGGATCACGACGTTCGCGTGCTCGTCGTGCTGCGCGGCGTCCCAGGACAGGATCACCGGCCCGCCGGGCCAGGATTCGCCCGCCAGCTCGTCCTCCCACTCGTGCACCACGCCGCCTTCGTCCATCTCGCTGCGCGCGACGCGGAAATCGCCCGGATAGACCACGATTCCGCTCCATCCCTCGTACCAGTCCAGCCCCAGCTCGAGGATCGGCAGGCAGGCCTGGACCGCGATCGAGAGCCGGATCGCGTCGTCGAGCGTCTGCCCGCGCACGCCGACGAACTGCTTCTCGGCCAGGAACAGCAGGACCAGCTCCTGCAGCCGCTGCTTCTGCGCCGCGTCCAGTCCGCGCAGGAAGGGCAGCTTCGCCGTCACGCGGCGCCACAGCGCCGGGTCGATGCGGTGCTTCGCCAGCACCCGCCGGCGCCGCCAGTTCCTCAGCCATCCCATCTCAGGGCCTCGAGCGGCGGGCGGCGAGCCAGACGCCGGAGAAGATCAGCACCATGCCCACGGCGTGGTAGAGGTGGAGCCGCTCGCCGAGGAAGCCGATCGCCATCAGCAGCCCGAACGGGGGAATGAGGTAGAGGTAGACGCCGGCCGCCGCCGGGCCGATCGCCTGCACGCCCTTGCCCCACATCGCGAAGCAGGCCACCGACGGGAAGATCCCGAGGTAGAGGATCGTCAGCACCGGCCCCCAGCCGGGGACGAGGCGCCCTCCGGCGGCGAGGTCGGCGGCGTAAAGCGGCAGCATCGGCAGCATGCCGGCGAGCGAGCAGGCGAGCAGGAAGCTGAGCTGCGACAGTGCAGGGGGCTTGAAGCGCAGGCACACCGTGTACAGCGCCCAGAGCGACACGCTGCCGAGCAGGAACAGGTCGCCATGGTTGACCTGGAGCGTGGCGAGGCGGTGCGGGTCGAGCCGGCTGACGATTGCCAGCACGCCGCAGAACGACACCGCCACCCCGGTCGCGGCGCGCACGCCGATGCGCTCGCGGAAAAGCAGCAGCGCGAACAGCGGGATGAGGGCCGGCGTCACCGACTGGATCAGCAGCGCGTTGGTGGCGGTGGTCTCGCGGATGCCGTAGTAGCCGACGGTGTTGTAAAGCGCGTTGCCGGTCAGGCTGAAAAGCGCGATCGCCTTCCAGTGCCGGCGCACCACCGGCCAGTCGCGCGCGAGCTGCCGGCCGGCGAGCGGCAGGAGCACCGCGATCGCGGTGACCCAGCGCCAGAACGCGAGCGACACCGGCGTCACCTCCAGGTGCACCGCGCGGGCGACGATCCAGTGCCCGGCCCAGAACAAGGCCGTCAGGGCGAGGAGCAGGTGCGGGGAAACTCCGGCCGTGGCGCGGGAATCTGACATCGAGCCCGCTACAATATCAGTATGGTTTCGGTCGTCCAGCTTCGCCCGCAAAACACGGCTGCCGCGCTGGAGCCGATCGCCGCGGGCTTCCGGGGCGAGGATCGGGCGCTCGTCGCTCGGGCGCTCGAGTTCGCGCAGCCGCTTTACGCCGGCCAGGCGCTGTCGACCGGCGAGCCGGTGTGGACGCACGCGCTGGGCCTGGCGACCAACCTCGCCAAGATCGGGCTCGACCCGGCGGGGCGGGCGGCGGGGGTGCTGTTCGCGGCGCCGAAATACCTCGACGCGAAGGATCTCTTGCGCGACAGGTTCGGCGACGACGTCGCGGTGCTGGCGGCGGGCGTGGAGAAGCTCTACCAGCTGCGCGTGCTGACGCGGGGCACGGCGCAGCAGCAGATCGAGGTCCTGCGCCAGATGGTGCTCGGCATGGTGGAGGACATCCGCATCGTCCTCATTCGCCTTGCGAGCCGCACCCAGACCCTGCGCTGGTACGCCAAGAACCCGTCCCCCGACCGCGCCGGCTACGCGCGCGAGACGCTCGACATCTACGCGCCGCTCGCGAACCGGCTCGGCGTCTGGCAGCTCAAGTGGGAGCTGGAGGATCTCTCGTTCCGCTTCCTCGAGCCCGAGACGTACAAGAAGATCGCGCAGATGCTCGACGAGAAGCGCGCCGAGCGCGAGCAGTACATCCAGGACGCGATGGCGCTGCTCGCGCGCGAGCTGGGTGGCGCGGGCGTCGAGGCGGAGATCGCCGGCCGTCCCAAGCACATCTATTCGATCTGGAACAAGATGCGCACCAAGGGGCTCGATTTTTCCGAGCTCTACGACGTGCGGGCGCTGCGCGTGATCGTCGATTCGGCCAAGGACTGCTATACCGCGCTCGGGGTGGTGCACGACCTGTGGCAGCCGATTCCCAAGGAATTCGACGACTACATCTCGCGCCCCAAGGGCAACGATTACCAGTCGCTGCACACCGCGGTGATCGGGCCGGGCGGCAAGACGCTCGAGGTGCAGATCCGCACCGCCGAGATGCACCGCCATGCGGAGTTCGGTGTCGCCGCGCACTGGCGCTACAAGGAGCGCGGCGCGCCGACGCGCGCCGAGGGCAGGTTCGAGGACAAGATCGCCTGGCTGCGCCAGCTGCTGGCGTGGCGCGACGAGGTGACCGACGGCTCGAAGTGGGCAGAGAAGACGCGTCAGGCGGCGCTCGACGACACCGTCTACGCCGTCACCCCCCAGGGCAAGGTGGTCGATCTGCCGGCGGGGTCGACGCCGGTGGACTTCGCCTATGCGCTGCACACCGACCTCGGGCACCGCTGCCGCGGCGCCAAGGTCGACGGCCACATCGTTCCGCTCGAGACGCCGCTCGCGAACGGTCAGCGGGTCGAGATCACGGTCGCCAAGACGGGCGGGCCGTCGCGCGACTGGCTCAACCCCGAGCGCGGCTTCGTCAAGAGCCCGCGCGCGCGGCAGAAGATCCGGCAGTGGTTCAACAGCCAGGCGCTTGCCGAGACCATCGCCAGCGGCCGCGCGGCGGTGGAGAAGGAGCTCAAGCGCGAGGGCGCAGGCCAGGCCAAGCTCGACACGCTCGCCGCGCGGCTCGGCTTCGCGCGCCAGGACGATCTCTTCGCCGCGGTCGCGCGCGACGAGGTGAACCTGCGCCAGCTTCAGGCCGCGCTGCGCGGCATGGGCGCGGCGGCGGCGAGCCCGGCGCCCTCGCCGCCCCCGGCGGCGGCGCCGCGCCGGGCGCGCCCGGCCTCCGGCGAAGGCGGCGTGCTGGTGGTGGGCGTGGACCGGCTGCTGACGCAGCTATCGAAGTGCTGCAAGCCGGTGCCGCCCGATCCGGTGCGCGGCTTCGTCACCCGCGGCAAGGGCGTGTCGATCCACCGCGAGGACTGCCCGAGCCTGAAGCGGCTGGCCGAGCGGCACCCCGAGCGGCTGATCGAGGCGCAGTGGGACGGCAAAGCGGGCGGCGCCTACACGGTCGACATGGTGGTCACCGCGAGCGACCGCCCCGGGCTGCTGCGCGACATCGGCGACGCGCTCGCGCGCGAGCGCATCAACGTCACGGCGGTACGCACCCAGAGCCGCGACGAGCTCGCCTTCATGCGCTTTTCCTTCGACGTCGCCGACCTGGCTCAGCTCAGGCGCGCCTTCGCGGTGGTCAAGGACGTGCCGGGCGTCATCCGCGCCGCGCGCGGCTGA
>CAZLUX010000194.1:0-4155 GCA_964562815.1 uncultured Enterobacteriaceae bacterium | reverse complement strand
CGTGGCCGATGCGGTGCGCGATGCGGCAAGGAGTGTCTGGGGTGCCGTGTTCCAGATCTCGGAGCTCGATGTCGGAGTGCTCGACAAGTCCGAGGGATACCGGTCAGGACGTGAGAGGAACTCGTACTGGCGCCGCGCGTGCCTGGTGTTCCTCGACGGCGACGAGGGTCGACCCGTCACCGCGGAAACATACTTCGCCGATCCCGAGCCCAATCCACCGCCGCCGAATCAACACTACAAGGACATCATCCTCTCAGGGGCCAGGCACTGGCACCTGCCCGACGACTACATTGCCGAGCTGGAGGCCATCGAGGTGAACGGATGACCCCGACAGATCCGGCCATCTGGCAGATCTCCGCGGGACCAGGTTCGCGCTCGTATGCCGACGTCTTTCGCAAGCACGGTGTCGCGCTGATCGGCCCGGGCGACGCTGGCCCCTGGACGCC
Source organism: uncultured Enterobacteriaceae bacterium (assembly GCA_964562815.1). Classification (GTDB taxonomy): domain Bacteria; phylum Pseudomonadota; class Gammaproteobacteria; order Burkholderiales; family SG8-39; genus DAHVFK01. Next base: position 3,709 of record CAZLUX010000194.1, on the reverse strand, counting down.
CGAGCGCAGCGACGAGGCGTTCGAGGGGAGCTTCGTACGGCGCTTCGCGAGCGAGATCGCAGCGGGCGACGTGGTGCTGTTGCGAACCGCCCTCGCCCGGATCGCCGCCGTGGGGGTCGTGGCTGGCGGCTACGAGCACATCAACGCCTTCGACGACGTGAACGGCTGGGACCTGCAGCACACGCGCCGCGTGCGCTGGGGGCGCCTGTCTGCCGAGCATGAGTTCCAGAGCCCGGTGTTCGGCGCCAACCCACCGCGCTGCTCGAGCGTGTGGAACGAGGAGGTGGTGGACTTTGCGACGCGCTTCCTGAACTCGCCGCCCACCCACTGGCAGAGCGCGCCGTTGCCGGCGCTGCCAACCGAGGAGCCGCCGCTCGCGAACGTGCCCGATGCGATTGCCGGGCTCGTGGCCCAGGCCGCTGACCTGCTGCCGCTGATGCAGGACGTTCAGCGCTTCGGCGAGCTGCCGAGCGAGGACGAGCTGATCGTGCACTTCGTGGTCCCGCTCTTGCGTGCGCTCGGGTGGCCGCCGGAGCGCATCGCGGTCAAGTGGCGCTATGTCGATGTCGCGGTGTTCCGCTCGCTTCCGCGCACGCCCGGGACCTGCCGGTTCGTGATTGAAGCGAAGCGCCTAGGCGCGGGCGTCGAAGGCGCGCTCGAGCAGGCGCAGGGCTACGCGACGGCGCTCGGTGTCGCGTGCGATGCCATCGTCGCCGACGGCATCCGCTACCGCATGTACGACGGCGCGCACGGGTTCGCGCCGCTGGCCTACACGAACCTCGCGCGCCTGAAACAACCCGCGGCCGACCTGTTCGCCCGTATGCAAAGACCCTAGGAGATGCCGATGGAGCCCTGGTACAAGGTCGCCACGCCGCGCGCGGAGGTCCGGGAGGGACGCTCCTTCAATCCCGACGAGTTCGCCATCGCCCTGGAGCAGGTGGTGGCCGGCACGGCGCCCGAGGACTACCGCGAGCCCGACCAGTTCTTCGCGCGCACCTGTTTCACCCGGGCACTGCGCGAGCACGCCGGCATGGTGCTGCGGCGGCTCTCCGGGCGCACCGACAACACCGCGCCAGTGCTGACGCTGATCACCCAGTTCGGCGGCGGCAAGACGCACACGCTGACAACGCTCTACCACCTGGCGAGCAACGGCGAGGCCGTCGCCGGCATGAACGGCGTGGCGGATCTCGTGCGCGCGGCCGGCATTGCAGCCGTGCCGAAGGCCAAGGTCGCCGTGTTCGTGGGCAACGCGTGGGACCCGCAGGCGGGGCGCGAGACCCCGTGGATCGACGTCGCCCGCGAGCTGGCGGGCGACGCGGGCGTCGAGGCACTCGGCTCCGCAGCCAAGACGACGCCACCGGGGACGGAGGCGATCGCCCGCGTGTTCCAGGCGGCGGGCGCGCCGGTGCTGCTGCTCTTCGACGAGGTGCTGAACTACCTGAGCCGCCACCGTGCAGGCGCGGAGTCCTTCCACGCCTTCATCCAGAACCTGACCGTGGCAACGACCGGCTCCACGCACGGTGCCTGCGTGATCTCGCTGCCGCGCAGCCAGGTCGAGATGACCGAGTGGGACCAGGAGTGGCAGGACAAGATCGCCAAGGTCGTGCGGCGCGTCGCCAAGGACCTGATCGCCAACGACGAGACCGAGATCAGCGAGGTCGTGCGCCGGCGCCTCTTCCAGGATCTCGGCAGCGAGAAGATTCGGCGCAACGTCGCCAAGGCGTTCGGCGACTGGTGCTTCGAGCGCCGCGCGCAGCTTCCGCCGGAATGGACCGCCGTGGACTCAGCAGCCACCGAGGCCAAGGCGCGCGAGCTCCTGCAGCGGCGCTTCGGGGCTTGTTATCCCTTCCATCCGGCGACGCTCTCGGTATTCCAGCGGAAGTGGCAGTCGCTGCCGCAGTACCAGCAGACGCGCGGCACGCTGGCGATGCTCGCGCAATGGATCTCGCTCGCCGCGCAGGATGCCTTCCGCAAGGCACGCACCGAGCCGCTCATCACGCTCGGGTCGGCGCCGCTCGGTGAGCCGGGGTTCCGCAGCGTCGTGCTCGGCCAGCTCGGCGAGTCGCGGCTGGTGGCAGCGATCGACACCGACATCGCTGGCCAGCAGGCGCACAGCCGGGCACTCGACGCCGACACCACGGGACCGCTGCGCGACATCCACCGGCGCGTCGGCACGGCGATCCTGTTTGAGTCCTCCGGCGGCCAGACGGACAAGGTGGCGCACCTGCCGGAGCTGCGGTTCGCGCTGGGTGAGCCTGAGCTCGACACGACATCGATCGACAACGCGGCCTTTGCGCTTGAGGACCGGTCCTATTTCGTGCGCAAAGTGGGTACAGACGGCTTCCGCATCGGCTACCAGCCGACCATGAAGAAGGTGGTGAGCGACCGGCGCGCCTCGCTCGACGACGAGACGGAGGTGAAGCCGGCGATCCGCAGGCTCGTCGCGGACGAGTTCCGGCGCGGCGCGAGCATTCCGGTGGTTCCGTTCCCGCGCGATGGCGCGGAGATTCCCGACACCCACAGGCTCACCCTCGTGGTTACGGACCCCGAGTCCGAATGGACGGCAGGCGGTGCCCTGCGGACTCAGATCGCGGACTGGACGAAGAATCGCGGCAAGTCACCGCGGCTGTACCCCGGAGCGCTGGTCTGGTGCCTCAAGAAGCCCGGGCGGGACCTGCATGACAAGGTCGAGGTGGCGCTCGCGTGGAAGCGCGTGGCACGCGAGGTGGCCGACGGCACGCTCGGCGGAGACTTCGATCGCAACGACCGTGCGGACCTGCAAGCGAAGGTGAAGGACGCTGACGAGGCCGCCAAGGACGAAGTGTGGGGCGACTTCCGCTACGCGGTCGTCGCCGACGGCCAGGAGCCCGATGGCCTCAAGGTCATCGACCTTGGTGCGGGACACTCGTCCAGCGGCGAGACTCTGTGCGGGCGCGTGCTCGCGGCGCTCAAGTCAGAAGCGTTGCTCAACGAGTCGGTCGGGGCGGGCTACATCGAGCGCAACTGGCCGCCGGCCTTGAAGGCCGATGGGGCCTGGCCGCTGGCAAGCCTGCGCCAGAGCTTCCTCAACGGGTCGCTCACGCGGCTCGTCGATCCCGACGCAATCCTGAAATCGAAGATCGTCGAGTTCGTGAGCCGGGGAGACTTCGGTCTCGCATCGGGTAGGAAGGCCGACGGAACGTTCGACCGTCTCTGGTTCAACGAGTCCGCGACCGGAGACGAGGTTGCGTTCGAGACGGGCGTGTTCCTGCTGAGGAAGGCGACTGCGGAAGCGCTCAGGGCCGGGGTGACGGCTGCGCCTTCACCGACGCCCGCGCCCGTCCCTCCGGTGGAACCGCCGTCCGAGCCCGGCCCGCAGCCGAGTCCGGGGCTGGCGCCGACAGTGGGCACGCGGACGCTGCGGCTCATTGGGGCAGTTCCTCCGGAAATCTGGAATCGTCTCGGAACAAAGATCCTGCCTAAGCTCCGGGCAGGAACTGATCTCCGCATCGACGTCGACTTCTCGGTCACCATGTCGGCTGATGCGGCGGCTGCCGTTGAGGGCGATCTGCGGCAGATTCTGCAAGAGTTGGGGCTCGGCGAATCGGTGAGGATCGAATGAGGGGAACATGGGGTTTTTGGCCCAAACCGCCGATTTTATGCACTAACGACGAACCCCTTCCGCTATCGTACGCGTACCACGGCGATTCAGGCACTTACGGGCTCGTAA
>CAZLUX010000193.1:0-4163 GCA_964562815.1 uncultured Enterobacteriaceae bacterium | reverse complement strand
CTGTCGCTTTTCATCGCGGCGCTGCTGGTGGTCTCGAGCCTGAGGCTGCTGCGCGACGCAGTGCACGCTCTGATGGAGGGCGTGCCGCCCGAGCTGTCGCTGCCCGAAGTGGGCACGGCGATGGCGGCCGTGCCCGGCGTGGTGTCGGTGCACGACCTGCACATCTGGATGCTCTCGGGCGAGCGCGTGTCGCTCTCCGCGCACGTAGTCGTACCCGACATGGAGCGCTGGGATGACACGCTGCGCGCGCTGCAGCACCTGGCCGCGGAGCGCTTCCGCATCGAGCACGTTACGCTGCAGCCCGAGCCGCAGCGCCGCGTGCTGCGGCGGATGGACACGCCCTGCTGAGCCGCGCTAGGCGGTCTGCGCCACCGACGGCAGGCCGGCGAGCGCCATCGCGAGCTCGCCTTCGTCGTACTTCTGGTCGACCAGCTTGCCCGAGAAGTAGTCCATGTAGGCCTGCATGTCGAAGTGGCCGTGGCCGCAGAGGTTGAACAGGATCGTCTCCGACTTGCCTTCGGCCTTGCAGCGCAGCGCCTCGTCGATCGCGCCCTTGACGGCGTGGTTCGCCTCCGGTGCCGGCAGGATGCCCTCGGCGCGGGCGAACTGGATCCCGGCGGCGAAGACCTCCTTCTGCTGATAGGCGCGCGCCTCGAGCAGCCCCAGCTCCTTGCAGTGCGACACCAGCGGCGCCATGCCGTGGTAGCGCAGGCCGCCGGCGTGGAACCCCGGCGGGGTGAAGGTCGAGCCGAGCGTGTGCATCTTCACCAGCGGCGTGAGGTGGCCGGTGTCGCCGAAGTCGTAGGCATACTGGCCGCGCGTCAGGCTGGGGCAGGCCGCCGGCTCGATCGCGACGATGCGGCGCTTCCTGCCGCCGCGCAGCTGCGCACCGAGGAACGGGAACACCAGGCCGGCGAAGTTCGAGCCGCCGCCGGTACAGCCGACCAGCACGTCGGGGTCGTCGCCGGCCATTTCGAGCTGTGCCATTGCTTCCTGGCCGACCACGGTCTGGTGGGTCAGGACGTGGTTGAGCACCGAGCCGAGCGAGTACTTGGTGTCGTCGTGGGTGGCGGCGATCTCGACCGCTTCGGAAATCGCGATGCCGAGGCTTCCCGGATGGTCCTTCGCCTTCTCCAGGATGGCGCGGCCCGCGTGCGTCTCGGCCGAGGGCGAGGGGATGCAGCTCGCGCCGTAGGTCTCCATCAGTGCGCGGCGGTAGGGCTTCTGGTTGTACGACACCCGCACCATGAACACTTTCACCTCGATGCCGAACAGGGCGCCGGCGAAGGCGAGCGAAGAGCCCCACTGCCCCGCACCGGTCTCGGTGGTGATCTTGCTGATGCCGGCTTCCTTGTTGTAGAAGGCCTGCGCCACCGCGGTGTTGGGCTTGTGGCTGCCCGCGGGCGAGACGCCCTCGTACTTGTAGTAGATCTTGGCCGGCGTGCCGAGCGCCTTTTCGAGCCTGCGCGCGCGGAAAAGCGGCGAGGGGCGCCACTGCCTGTAGATCTCGCGTACCGGCCCAGGGATCTCGATCTCGCGCTCGGTGCTGACTTCCTGCGCGATCAGCGCCATCGGGAACAGCGGCGAAAGGTCGTCCGGCCCGACCGGCTGCTTGGTGCCGGGATGCAGCACCGGCGGGGGCGGCGAGGGCAGGTCCGCCATGATGTTGTACCAGTGCTTCGGAATCCGGCTCTCGTCGAGCACGTACTTGATGCTGTCGCTCATGTCAGGTCTCCTTCGAAGCCGGAATCCTAACTTAAAGGAAAAAGTTCAGCACGCCGTCGAGCCCGGCATGGTCGAGGGCGAAGTCGGCGAAGTCGCGCGCCACCGGCTTGCCGCGGAAGGCGACCGAGATGCCGGCCTCGGCCATCAGCGGCAGGTCGTTGGCGCCGTCGCCGATGGCGAGCGTCTGCTCGCGCCGCGCGCCGATCTCGCGCGCGACCTCGCGCAGCCGCTCGGCCTTGGCGCGCGCGTTCACCACCTTGCCGCCCAAGGCCCCGCTGAGCCGGTCGTCGCGGATCTCGAGCGTGTTCGACAGCGTGTAATCGAGCCCGAGGCGCGCGCGCAGCCGCTCGGTGAAGTAGGAAAACCCGCCCGAGACGAGCAGCAGCCGGATCCCGGCCGCCTTGCAGCCGGCCACCAGCCGCTCGGCGCCGGGCGACAGGCGCAGCCTCTCGTCATAGACGCGCGCGAGCGCCGACTCCTCGACCCCGCTGAGCAGCCTCACGCGCCGCCGCAGGCTCTCGCTGAAGTCGATCTCGCCGCGCATCGCCGCCTCCGTGATCGCGGCGATCTCGGCCCTGCGTCCGGCCGCGTCGCCCAGCTCGTCGATGCACTCGATCGTGATCAAGGTCGAGTCCATGTCGATCGCCACCAGCTTGAGGTCGGTCAGGCGCAGCTCGCCCGGCATCCAGGCGCAGTCGATCGCGCGCGCCGCGCACCAGGGGCCGACCTCGGCGCGGTTCGAGGCATCGCGCAGGCGGTACGCGGCCTCGCCGACCGGCTCGAGGGACGCGGCCCGGGAGCGGCGCAGGATCTCGCCGGCGTTTTCGGGGGTGGCGCCCGGCCCCTGCGCGACCAGGATCATGCGGCGAGCTCGCGCAGCACGTCTTTCACTGCCTGGGCGCGCTCGCGCCAGCCGGGCATCTTGGCTTCCAGGCGCAGCCGGTCCTGGCCCGCGAGCCGCGCGCCGCGCCGGCGCTGGACGAAGTCGATGATCTTCTGCGCCTCGATCGGCGGCTGCCTGACGAACTGCAGCTGCAGCGCCTCGTGGGTTGCGTCGATGCGCGCCACGCCCAAGGGGCGCGCGGCCAGGCGCAGGGCGTGGCATTCGAGCAGCGCGCGCGCCGGCTCGGGCAGGTCGCCGAAGCGGTCGACCAGCTCCTCGCGCATCGCCTCGAGCGCCTCGTTCGTGTCGCAGTTCGACAGCCGCTTATACAGCGTCAGGCGCTCGTTGACGTCGCTGCAGTAGTCCGCTGGCAGCAGCGCCGGCAGGTGCAGGTTGACCTCGGCCGAGACGTCGAGCGCGTCCTCGGGCTCGGCGCCCTTGCCCGCTCTCAGGCTGCGCACCGCCTTCTCCAGCATCCTGGCGTAGAGCGAAAAGCCGATCTCCTGGATCTCTCCGGACTGCGACTCGCCCAGCACCTCGCCCGCGCCGCGGATCTCCAGGTCGTGCATCGCGAGGTAGAAGCCCGAGCCGAGCTCCTCCATCATCTGAATCGCCTCGAGCCGCTTCTTGGCCTGGGAGCCGAGCGCTTCCTCGTCGGGCGTCAGCAGGTAGGCGTAGGCCTGGTGGTGCGAGCGCCCGACGCGGCCGCGCAGCTGGTGCAGCTGCGCCAGGCCGAACTTGTCGGCGCGGTTGATCACGATCGTGTTGGCGGTCGGGATGTCGATCCCGGTCTCGATGATCGTCGTGCACAGCAGCAGGTTGTGGCGCTGGGCGGTGAAGTCGCGCATCACCCGCTCGAGCTCGCGCTCGCGCATCTGGCCGTGCGCCACCGCGAGCCTCGCTTCGGGCAGCAGCCGGGCGAGCCGCTCGCGCATGCGCTCGATCGATTCGACGTCGTTGTGCAGGAAGTAGACCTGGCCGCCGCGCTTGAGCTCCCTCAGCACCGCCTCGCGGATGCGGCCCTCCGACCAGGGCGCGACGAAGGTCTTGATCGCGAGCCGCTTCTGCGGCGCGGTCGCGATCACCGAGAAGTCCCGAATCCCCTCGAGCGAGAGCGCGAGCGTGCGCGGGATCGGCGTCGCGGTGAGCGTCAGCACGTCGACCTCGGCACGCAGCGCCTTGAGCGCCTCCTTCTGGCGCACGCCGAAGCGGTGCTCCTCGTCGATGATCACCAGCCCCAGGCGCGCGAACTTGACGCCCTTCGAAAGCAGCTTGTGAGTGCCGATGACGATATCGATCTCGCCTGACTCGACCTTCTTCAGAATTTCATTTGCTTGTTTCGTACTCTTGAATCTCGAGAGCTCCGCGATTCGTACCGGCCAGTCTGCGAAACGGTCGTTGAAAGTGTGGAAATGCTGCTCGGTCAGCAGCGTCGTGGGGCACAGCACCGCCACCTGGCGCCGGTCGGCGACCGCGAGGAAGGCGGCGCGCAGCGCGACCTCGGTCTTGCCGAAGCCGACGTCGCCGCAGATCAGGCGGTCCATCGGCTTGCCCG
>CAZLUX010000192.1:0-4213 GCA_964562815.1 uncultured Enterobacteriaceae bacterium | reverse complement strand
CGACATTCGGGATTAATCGCTCTGGATCACCTCGGCGGTTTCGTTACCGGCGTCTACCGGCCTTGAAGTCCCCTTTGGAACAATAATTCGACTGACCGGAATTGGCTGTTTAGGCATTAATGCCGTGTGCTGCAAATCAGTCATTCAAGTCCATTTCCCAGACTAATCGCTCAAAGAGCCGCGCGGTCGGTGAGGAATTCGGCGAGGGCGATCGCCGTCGGGCTCTTGCGCGTGGCGAGGCGCTCGGGCGGGCCGCTCGCGACGATGCGGCCTCCACGGTCGCCGCCCTCGGGGCCGAGGTCGACGATCCAGTCCGCCTCGGCGATGAGGTCGAGGTTGTGCTCGATCACGACCACCGAATGTCCGGCTTCGACCAGGCGATGAAGCACGCCGGTGAGTCGTTCCACGTCGGCGATGTGCAGGCCGACTGTGGGTTCGTCCAATAGATACAGAGTCGGGCCGCCGCGGCTCGAGTCGGCCTTGGCGAGTTCGGTGACCAGCTTGAGGCGTTGCGCCTCGCCGCCGGAGAGGGTCGGGCTTTGCTGGCCGAGGGTCAGGTAGCCGAGGCCGACATCGTCGAGCAGGGCGAGCGCGCGGTGCACGCGCGGGTGCACGCTGAAGAACTCGCGCGCCGTGCTCACGTTCATGCCCAGCACTTCGGCGATGGTCTTGCCGCGCCAGGTCACGGCCAGCGTTTCGCGGTTGTAGCGGGCGCCGCTGCAGGTCTCGCACTCCACGGTGACGTCGGGCATGAAGCTCATCTCGATGCGCTTCAGGCCCTGGCCGTCGCAACTCGCGCAACGGCCCTTGCCGGTGTTGAACGAGAAACGGCTCGCGTCGAAGCCGCGCACGCGCGCTTCGGGTGTCTGCGCGAACAGCTTGCGGATGTCGTTCCAGATGCCCACGTAAGTGGCCGGGCAGGAGCGCGGCGTCTTGCCGATCGGCGTCTGGTCGACTTCCAGTACGCGCGCGAGTGATTCATAACCGCTGAGATTGCCGTTGGTTGCACGCGGTTTGCCACGCTTGCGGCTGAGCACCTCTCGCAACACAGGATGCAATACACCGCGTACCAGCGAACTCTTGCCGCTGCCGGAGACGCCGGTCACGCAGACCAGGCGTTCGAGCGGGATGCGCGCGTCTCTCACGCGCAGGTTGTTGAGATCGGCCTTGCGGATGCGCAGCGCTGGGGACTTGGCGTTGACGGGACGGCGCGGGAAATGCGGGTGTTGCGGCGGATGGCGCAGGGCGTTTCCGGTCACCGAATCGCGCGCGCGCTTGATCGTGGTGAGCGAACCCTGGGCGACGATGTGGCCACCGTTGGCGCCGGCGCCAGGCCCGAGGTCGAGGAGGTGTTCGGCCGCGCGGATGGTCGCCTCGTCGTGTTCCACCACGACCACGGTATTGCCTTTGCGGCGCAGGGTCTTCAGTGCGCTCAGCAGTTCGGCGTGGTCGCGCGGATGCAGGCCGATGGTGGGCTCGTCGAGCACGTAGCAGACGCCATGCAGGTTGGAGCCGAGTTGGGCGGCGAGGCGGATGCGCTGCGCCTCCCCACCGGCGAGCGTCGGCGCGGCGCGGTCGAGGCTCAGGTAGCCGAGGCCGACACGTTCCAGGAAACCGAGGCGGCTGCTGATCTCCGCGACCGCGTCCTGCGCGATTGCCTTTGCGCGTGCATCGAGCTTCAATCGGTCGAACCAGCGCTCGGCCGCGGTTACGGTGAGTGCCGAGACTTCGGCGATCGAGCTGCCCGCGAAGGTCACGGCCAAGGCCTCGGGATTCAGGCGCGCGCCATTGCATGTGGGGCAGACCTGAGTGGGTCCTTCCCGTGCTTCCTCGTCTTCATCTTCATCGTGGCGTAGCAAGCCGGTACCCGTGCACGTGGTGCACCAGCCGTGGCGCGAGTTGTAGGAGAACAGCCGCGGGTCGGGCTCGGGGAAACTGCGCCCGCACGAGGGGCAGGCACGGCGGGTCGAATAGAGCGTTTCCGTACGCCCGGCCTTCACGCGCACCAGGCCCTTGCCATGGTCGAGGGCCGTCGCGAGCGCTGCGGCGAGTTCGTTCTCGTTTTTCGGATTGAGCGTGAGCGTCGCCACCGGCAGGTCGATGTCGTGCTCCTGGAAACGCTTCAGGCGCGGCCAGTCGCCGGTGGGCAGCAGTTCGCCGTCCACGCGCAGGTGCTCGTAGCCCTTGTTCGCGGCCCACTTGGCGAGGTCGGTGTAGTAGCCCTTGCGCGCGACGACCAGTGGTGCATAGAACTCGACGCGCTTGCCGCGGAAATGCTTCATCAGGCTCGCACGCACCGTCTCTTCCGACTGCGGTTCGATCGCCTCGCCGCAGTCCGGGCAATGCTGCGTGCCCAGGCGCACATATAAAAGGCGCAAGAAGTGATGGATTTCCGTGAGCGTGCCGACCGTGCTCTTGTGGCCGCCGCGGCTGGTGCGCTGCTCGATCGCTACGGTCGGCGGGATGCCGTGGATGGCGTCGACCTCGGGCCGCGAGGCAGGCGCGACGATGCTTCGGGCGTAGGCGTTCAGTGACTCGAGGTAGCGGCGCTGGCCCTCGGCGAAGAGGATGTCGAAGGCGAGGGTGGACTTGCCGCTGCCCGAGACGCCCGTGACCACGGTGAAGCGCTCGCGCGGGATGTCCACGCTGATGCCGCGCAGATTGTGCTCGTGCGCGTTGGTGATCGAGATGACGTTCTTCTTTCCATCATTCCGGTTTGGTTTTTGGGACTGGGCTCCCGCTTTCGCGGGAGCGACGAGTGAGAGCAGGCCCTCCGGCTTCTTGAGAGCGCGTTCATATTCCGCGAGCGCCTTCCCGGTATGGCTGGCTTTCACCTTCGCCAGTTTCTCGGGGGTGTCGGCGGCGACCAGCTGTCCGCCACCGTCGCCGCCCTCGGGGCCGAGGTCGATGACCCAGTCGCTTGCGCGCACGACGTCCAGGTTGTGCTCGATAACGACCAGCGAGTGCCCGCGGGCGACCAGTTCGCGTAGCGCCTTCAGGAGGATGGCGATATCACCGAAGTGCAGGCCGGTCGTAGGCTCGTCCATGAGGAACAGCAGCCGCTTGCCGTCGTCGGCGCTCGCCAGGCGCGCGGCGATCTTGAGCCGCTGCGATTCGCCGCCGGACAAAGTGGGCACCGGCTGGCCGAGCGTGATGTAGCCGAGCCCGACGTCGGCGAGCGGGGCCAGGCCGCGCAATACTGCCTCGTCGTCCTTGAAGTAATCGGTTGCCTCGTCGACGGTCATCTCGAGTACGTCGGCGATGTTGGCGTGGCGGCCGCCTCGTTCGATGCGCACTTCCAGAACTTCGTCGCGGTAGCGCTTGCCGTCGCACTCGGGGCAGCGCAGGTACACGTCGGAAAGGAACTGCATCTCGATGTGCTCGAAGCCGTTGCCGCCACAGGCCGGGCAGCGGCCCTTACCGGCATTGAAGCTGAAGGTGCCGATCGTGTACTTGCGCTCGCGGGCGAGCGGCGTGTCGACGAAGCACTTGCGGATGGCATCGAACGCGCCAACGTAGCTCGCCGGGTTGGAGCGCGTGGTGCGCCCGATCGGCGACTGGTCCACGAGCACCACGTCGTCGATGGACTCGTGGCCCGTGAGCGTCCGATGCGCGCCCGGCGTCTCGGTGGGCTTGCCGCGGACGCGGAGCAGGTCTCGGTAGAGCACCTCCTCCATGAGCGTCGACTTGCCGCTGCCGGAGACGCCCGTCAGGCACGTCAGGCGATCGAGCGGGATCGCGACGTCGATGTCCTTGAGGTTCTGCGCCGCGGCGCCCTCGATACGCAGCCAGTGCGTTTTGGCGTCCGGCGCGCGGTTGGGCGGGATCTCGATGCGTTGCTTGCCGTTGAGCCAGGCACCGGTGGGCGAGGTGCGGCTGCGCGCGATGCCTTTAGCCGGCCCGAAGTACTGCACTTCGCCGCCGTGCTCGCCGGCGCCGGGACCGAGGTCGAGCAAACGGTCGGCGGCGAGCATGATCTGCGGATCGTGCTCGACAACTAATAATGTATTGCCGGCGTCGCGCAGGTGCTCGAGCACGCCGACCATGCGATTGATGTCGCGCGGGTGCAGGCCGATGGAGGGCTCGTCGAGCACGAACAGGGTGTTCACCAGCGAGGTGCCGAGCGCGGTGGTCAGGTTGATGCGCTGCACCTCGCCACCCGAAAGCGTGCGCGACTGCCGGTCGAGCGTGAGGTAGCCGAGGCCCACGGTAC
>CAZLUX010000191.1:0-4337 GCA_964562815.1 uncultured Enterobacteriaceae bacterium | reverse complement strand
CGCCGCCAAGTTCACCGCCCGCGGCACGATCGCATTGCGCGCGCGCGCCGCCGCCGGCGGTGTCGAGATCTCGGTGGCCGACACCGGCGCCGGCATCGCGCCCGACAGGCTTGGCCTGATCTTCGAGGAGTTCGAGCAGGCCGGCGCCGCGCGCGGCGGCACCGGGCTCGGCCTGGCGATCTCGCGCCGGCTCGCGCGCCTGATGGGCGGGGACATCCACGCCGAGAGCACGCCCGGCGCGGGCTCGACCTTCGCGCTCGCGCTGCCGCTGCGCTACGAGGCCGCGAGCACATGAGCGAGCCCGCGGCCACCGTCCTCGTCGTCGACGACGAGCCGCTCAACCTCGACCTGCTCGAGCAGGAGCTCGCCGCCGCGGGCTACCGCACGGTCTCGGCGGCGGGCGGCGAGCAGGCGCTCGCGCTCGCGGCCGAGAAGAGTCCCGAGCTGATCCTGCTCGATGCGCGCATGCCCGGCATCGACGGCTACGAGACTTGCCGCCGGCTCAAGGCGAGCGAGGCGACGCGCGCGATACCGGTCATCTTCCTCACCGCCCTGGCCGACACGCAGGACAAGCTGCGCGCCTTCGGCGCCGGCGCGGTCGACTACGTCACAAAGCCGTTCGAGTCCGAGGAGCTGCTCGCGCGGGTGCAGACCCATATCGCGCTGCGGCGCGAGATCGAGAGCCACCGCAGATCGAAGGCCGCGATCCGCGCCATGGTCGAGGACCTCGGCGACGGCCGCGAGGCGATGGTCGGCGGCTCGCCCGCGCTCGCGCAGGTGCGCGAGCGAATCGCGCAGGTCGCGCCCACCGACAGCACGGTGCTGATCCTGGGCGAGACCGGCAGCGGCAAGGAGCTGGTGGCGCGCGCGATCCACGCCGGCAGCCGGCGCGCCGGGCGCGCGCTGATCAAGCTCAACTGCGCCGCGCTGCCGCGCGAGCTGGTCGAGAGCGAATTGTTCGGCCACGAAAGAGGCGCCTTCACCGGCGCCGCGCAACTGCGCCGCGGGCGCTTCGAGCTCGCCGACGGCGGCACCCTGTTCCTGGACGAGGTCGGCGAGCTGCCGCCCGAGGCGCAGGCCAAGCTCCTGCGCGTGCTGCAGGACGGCGAGTTCGAGCGCCTCGGCGGCGCGCGCAGCCTGCGCACCGACGTGCGCCTGATCGCCGCCACCAACCGCGACCTCGCCGCCGAGGCCGCCGCCGGGCGCTTCCGCGCCGACCTCTACTACCGCCTGAACGTGTTCCCGATCGCGCTGCCGCCGCTGCGCGAGCGGCGCGAGGACCTCCCCGAGCTGGTGCAGCACCTGACGGCGAAAGCCGCGCACAAGCTCGGCTTGCCGCAAACGACGATCGGCGCGGCCTTCGTCGAGCAGGCGCGCGCCTACGACTGGCCCGGCAACATCCGCGAGCTCGAGAACCTGATCGAGCGCTCGCTCATCATGGGCGCTGTGCAGTTCCCGGCGGCGACAAGCGCGTCGCCCGCTGCGGGCTCGCTCGAAGAGGTCGAGCGCGCGCACATCCGGCGCGTGCTCGAAGACAGCCGCTGGCAAATCGAGGGCGAGCGCGGCGCCGCGCGCGCCCTCGGCTTGAACCCCAGCACCTTGCGCGCGCGCCTGCGCAAGCTCGGGATCCGCAAGCCGGGCTGAACAGCCGGCCGCCGGGCTCCGATTCACTCTGCCACGCGTAATCGTTGCGCCGCATCATTGGTGATTCCGCGTCGCCTCCTCGCCGTTTTTTGCCGTTAAGTTGATCCGGCGCAAAGCTGCTTCCCTTGGCCGGCGTGGACCTTTGTCCGGACCCGAATCAGAATGCGGGATGCCCGGCGGCGGGGCAGCCAACAGAGCACCAGAGCGCCGCAGAAACTTCGGGCCGGCAGGGCCCCACACTCTAGGTACAACTCTGTACCACCCTGCGAAGCAGCGAGCGGGCCGCGCGTGGCATCGTTTGCTTGTTCGCATCTCCGCGCACCCGTCCGCGTTTCCGATCAACGCCTGACGGAGGAGTACGTCATGAACGGCAAAGCGAAGCTTGCGTTGGCTCTTACTTTACTCGCCACAAGCCTGGGCATGAGCGCGGCAAGCGCACAGCACTCGTACGAGCATACGGTCTGCCGGGCGGGCACGCTGCACGTGCTCGCCAGGGCCGACAAGGTAATCGTGATGTCCGTGGAGCACTTCGGCATGGTGCGCAGCAAGACTGCCAATGATCCATTGGACGGGCTCACTCAGCACTGTGTCGGCGTACTGGCGAATGTTGCCGGGAAAGCCAGCGGGAACGGCTGGTGCAAGAACGTCGGCCCGACGCCCAATGACTGGTTCCTGCTTACTTGGGCTGTCTCAGCGGACAAGCCTGGTCACGGCACGTTCACCTACGAGTATGGTGCGGGCAAGTGGAAAGGCATCACCGGTGGGGGCACGTTCGAGCCGGACGGTAAGACCACGCCAGCACGGCCAGGGACTTACCAGAACTGTGTCCGCGCCCGCGGCACCGCGCAGCTCCCGAACTGAAGCGGCCGTCAAATGAGGCGGGGCCGCGGCATTTGACGGGCCTGCGGCGCCCGCCTTCCGGCGCAACTCCCGGAAAACAGGGGGATTTCCCTCGCCACCCGCCATGGCACGGCTCCTACGCTACTCGGGGCAAGGAGGGCGGGCCATGAACGACGACTACGAGCTGGTGGTGAGGAACGGGACGGTGTTCGACGGCAGCGGCGGCGAGCCTTACGAGGCCGACGTCGCGGTCGCGAACGGCAGGATCGCCGCGGTCGGCAAGGTCGCCGGGCGCGGCCGGGAGGAGATCGACGCGAAGGGCCTCGCGGTCACGCCGGGCTTCGTCGACCTCCACACCCATTACGACGGCCAGGTCACCTGGGAGAACCGGCTCGCGCCGTCGTCCTCGCACGGCGTCACCACCGTGGTGATGGGCAACTGCGGCGTGGGCTTCGCGCCCTGCCGGCCCGCGCAGCACGAGACGCTGTTGAGGCTCATGGAAGGCGTCGAGGACATCCCGCACCCGGTGCTGGTCGACGGCGTGCCGTGGAAGTGGGAGACCTTTCCCGAGTACCTCGACTTCCTCGCCGCGCGGCGCTACGACATGGACATCTGCGGCTACGTGCCGCACGCGGCGCTGCGGGTGTACGCGATGGGCGAGCGCGGCGCCGAGGGCGCGCCCGCCACCGCCGCCGACCGCGCCGCGATGGCGCGCCTGGTGCGCGAGGCGGTCGCCGCCGGCGCGATGGGCTTCTCCACCTCGCGCACCTTCTTTCACCGCTCGAGCGACGGCAGATCGACGCCGACCTACGAAGCGGCCGAGGAAGAGCTGACCGCGATGGCGCTCGCGTTGAAGGACGCCGGGCGCGGCGCGATGCAGCTCATCATCGATTTCGAGCAGGCCGACGAGGCCTTCGGCGTCACGCGGCGCGTGGTCGAGCGCTCGGGGCGGCCGCTGTCGTTCTCGCTCATGGAGGGCGAGACCGGGCCGCTCTCGCCGCGCTGGCCCGAGATCCTCGACTGGGTCGCGCAGGCGAACGCCGAGGGCCTGCCGATCAAGGGCCAGGTCGCCTGCCGCGCGGTCGGCATGCTGCTCGGCCACGAGCTGACGCTGAACCCGTTCTACAGCACGGACGCCTACCGCGAGCTCGCGCGGCTGCCGCTCGAGGAGCGCATCGCGGCGCTGCGCCTGCCCGAGGTGCGTGCGCGCGTGCTCGCCGAGCCGGTCGACCCCGACCCGGCCAACGTGCTCGGGCGCATGGTGCGCGACTATCCGCGCATGTACGTCCTGGGCGACCCGCCGAACTACGAGCCGCTCCCCGAAGACAGCATCGCCGCCCGCGCCGAGCGCGCCGGCGTCAGTCCAAACGCCGTCGCCTACGACCTGCTGCTCGAGGGCGACGGTCGCAACATGCTCTACTACGCGCTCGCCAACTACAGCTGCGGCTCGCTCGAGGACTGCCTCGCCATGATGCGCCACCCGGGGACCGTGCTCGGCCTGGGCGACGGCGGCGCGCACTGCGCCACCATCTGCGACGGCAGCCTGCCGACCTTCATGCTGACCCACTGGACGCGCGACCGCTCGCGCGGCGAGCGCCTGCCGCTCGCGTGGGCGGTGAAGGCGCTCGCGCGCGACACCGCGCTCGCCGTCGGCCTGGCCGACCGCGGCCTCGTCGCGCCGGGCTGCAAGGGCGACTTGAACGTGATCGACCTCGGGCGGCTGAGGCTCGACGCGCCGCAGGTGGCCTACGACCTGCCGAGCGGCGGGCGCCGGTTGATACAGCGCGCGAGCGGCTACCGCGCGACCGTCGTCGCCGGCAATGTGGTCTATCGCGACGGCGAAGCGACCGGGA
>CAZLUX010000190.1:1175-4366 GCA_964562815.1 uncultured Enterobacteriaceae bacterium | reverse complement strand
GCCGCTCCAGACCGCCGCGCCGCCGCGCTTCCACGAATCGCCGCTCCAGCTGTCGTGCCCCGGCTCGCCCGGCCCCGGGATGGTCTTCCACTCCCAGATGCGCTCGCCGTTCTTCGGGTTGAAGGCGGTGATGTAGCCGATGCCGCCCCAGTCGCCGTTGGAGGCGCCGAGCAGCAGCATGTCCTCGCCCGTCTTGGCGTTGTGGTACGGAACCGGCGCCATCGAGTAGAAGGTGTTGCTCGTGTCGTGCGCCGCGACCACGTCCCAGACCTTCTTGCCGGTCTTCGCGTCGAGCGCGATCAGGTGGCCGTCGAGCGTGGCGACGTAGACGTTGCCGTCCATCAGCCCCACGCCGCGGTTCGCGGCGAAGGCGAGCACGTGCGGGTTGTCCTTGAACTCCCAGGCGAGCTTGCCGGTCTTCGCGTTCAGCGCGTAGACGCGGTCGTGCGCCGAGGTGACGTAGACCATGCCGTGCCAGACGATCGGCGCGGTCTCGACGCCGGCGTTGTCGTCGATCTTGAACTTCCAGATCCGCTTCAGGCGCCGCACGTTGTGCGGCGTGATCTGCGTCGCGGTGACGTAGCGGTTGCCGGTGTAGCTCTTGGCGGGCAGGATCCAGTCGCCGTTGTCGCTGGCCGCGTTGAGGTACTGCGAGTGCGACGGGCCCGCCGCCGCGAGCAGCGCGCTCGGCGCGGCCAGGGCCGCGCTGCCGAGCAGCGCCACGAGCCATCCGCGCCGTGCTCCGGGTTTCATTGACGGACTCATGATGTCGTGTCTCCTTAGATTCTGATTGAACGAGCGATGTGAAGCCCCCCAGGCGGTCTGATAGCACCCTAGCGCGAGCGCGGCAATGTTCCCTTCATGCACGTGACACGACGCTTGCGCGCGTCTTGCAACGCCGCTCGAATCCTTCAGTTTGCTTGCTTTGCGAAATCGGGGTCAGACCACGTTTTCGCAGAAAACGTGGTCTGACCCCGATTTCCTAGGAGGCGGTCTTCCGCCGCAGCCCGACCCAGACCGCGTAGACCACGAGCCCGGCGAACCACAGCAGCGACCACTCGGCGATCGACAGGCCGAGGAAGCGCCAGTGCACCTCGGCGCACTGGCCCGAGCCGCGCACGAGGAAGGTGAGCGTGCGCGAGATCGGGAAGTGCTGGATCATGAACTGCAGGTCCGGGCCGCACTGCGGCACCTGGTCCGGCGGCAGGTGCTGCAGCCAGACCTGGCGCGCCGCGGTGCCGCCGCCGGCGAGCGCGAACGCGAGCCCGAGGCCGCCGTAGAGGAGGTTCCAGCGCCCCTTCGGCGCGTGGATCGCGCCGGCGAGAAAGGCGAGCGCGAAGAGCGCGTAGAACACGCGCTGCACCAGGCACAGCGGGCAGGGGTCCTGCCCCTGGAAGTACTGCAGCACGTAGGCATAGCCGAGCAGGCCGATGCAGGCGAGCGCGCCGACGAAATATGCCAGGCGAACGGGAATTTTTTGCAGGATCTGCAGCATGCCGAATGTTAATCTGTGCGGCGAGCGAATGCCAGAAATCGACCGAATCTACCATCGCACCGCCGCCGGCGACGAGGCCCTGGCCTCCGATGACGTGGCGATCCCGTCGGACTATCGCCGCATCCTGCGCGTGATCGAGGGCAGCACGCACGCGCAGGTCATTCGCGGGCGGCTGCGCCACGTCTCCGACCGGCTGCTCGAGGACTGGCTGGCGGAGCTCGAGGAGCTCGGATTCGTCAGCTCGATGGCCAAGGACATCACCCGGGAGCTCGACTTCCAGAGCCTGCTCGAGGCCCAGCGGGGCTCGCGCGAGCGGGGGCCGGACGACTCGCAGACCATGAACCTCGAGGCCGTGACCCGCGAGCTGGAGGAGAAGGGCGCCTATCTCGCCGACGACAGGATCGACAACCGCGCGCCGCTGGCGAAGAAGGCCGACGAGATCCGCGTGCTGATCGTCGAGGACGACCCCGACCAGGCGGCGCTGGCGGACCTGCGCGTCAGCATGGCGGGCTACCAGGTCAGGCTCGCGCGCAACTGCGCGGAGCTGGTCAACGAGATCCGCACGCGCGATGCGCCCGACATCGTGTTGCTCGACATCATGCTGCCCGACGGCAACGGCTGGGACATTCTGGCGAGCCTGCGCCGCCATCCGAAGCTCGCCCTGCTGCCGGTGGTGATGCTCTCGGCGCTCAACGAGCAGAACGAGATCAGCTGGGGCCTCGCGCTCGGCGCCGACGGCTACGTCACCAAGCCCTACAGCAAGAAGATCCTCACCGACACGATCGGCGCGGTGCTCAAGCACCGCTGATTCTCAGGCCGGCGCGGCAACCCTCTGCTCGATCGCGCCGAAGAGCGGCCCGCCGTCGGCGTCGCGCATCTCGAGCTTCACCGTGTCGCCGTACTTCAGAAACGGCGTCGCCGCCTCGCCGCCCTTGAGGATCTCCTCGGCGCGGCGCTCGAAGAGGCACCCGGCGCCGGTCTTGCGGTCGCGGTTCGAGACCGTACCCGAGCCGATGAGGGTCCCGGCGGGCAGCGGCCGCGTCGCCGCGGCGTGCTCGATCAGGCGCGCGAAATGGAACTGCATGTCCTTGCCCGCGTTCGGCTCGCCGAGCCGCTCGCCGTTGACCTCGATCCTGAGCGGCAGGTGCACGCGCTTGCCGTCCCAGGCCGCGCCCAGCTCGTCGGGCGTGACCGCCACCGGCGAGAGCGCCGAGGGGGGCTTCGACTGGAAAAAGCCGAACCCCTTCTCGAGCTCCCTGCCGACCAGGTTCCTGAGCGAGACGTCGTTCAGCAGCACGAAAAGGCGAATGTGCGCGGCGGCCTTGTCGCGCTCGGTGCCCATCGGCACGTCGCCGGTGACGACCGCGATCTCAGCCTCGAGGTCGATGCCGAGGTCCTCGGAAGCCGCGACGATGTCGTCGCGCGGCCCCAGAAAGGGGTCCGAGCAGCCCTGGTACATCATCGGTTCGTGCTTCCACCACGAGGGCAGCTCCTCTTTGCGCGACTTGCGGATCAGCTCGGCGTGCACGAGGAAGCTCGAGGCGTCGGCGAACTGGTGCGCGCGCGGCAGCGGCGCCATCAGCTGCGCCGGATCGAGCTCGAAGGCGCGCGCGGGAGAGCCGTCGTTCAGCTCGTTGAAGAGCTGCTCGAGCTGCGGCGCGCAGTAGTCCCAGTCGTCGAGCGCGGCCTGCAGCGT
>CAZLUX010000190.1:0-1075 GCA_964562815.1 uncultured Enterobacteriaceae bacterium | reverse complement strand
CGCTACGGCAACGACCACATCAAGGACACCTACCTGCCGAAGATGGCCGCGGGCGAGTGGATCGGCGCGATCGCGATGAGCGAGCCGGGCGCCGGCTCGGACCTGCAGGCGGTCAAGACCGTCGCGGTGAAGAAGGGCGACACGTACGTGGTCAACGGCTCCAAGACCTTCATCACCAACGGCTGGCACTGCGACCTCGTCATCGTGGTCGCCAAGACCGATCCGGCGAAGGGCGCGAAGGGCACCAGCCTCATCGTCGTCGACACCTCGATGAAGGGCTTCGTGAAGGGCAAGCGGCTCAAGAAAATGGGCCTGAAGGGCCAGGACACCGCCGAGCTCTTCTTCGACAACGTCGAGGTGCCCGCGGAAAACCTGCTCGGCCAGGAGAACAACGGCTTCATCTACCTCATGCAGGAGCTGCCCTGGGAGAGGATGCAGATCGCGATCGGCGCCGTCGCCAAGGCCGAGGCCGCGATCGGCTGGACCATCGACTACGTGCGCGAGCGCAAGGCCTTCGGCAAGACCGTGGCGACGTTCCAGAACACGCGCTTCAAGCTCGCCGAGCTGGCGACCGAGGCCCAGGCCGCGCGCGTCTTCGTCGACAAGTGCATCGAGCTCCTGATGGCCGGCCAGCTCGACACCGCCACCGCCTCGATGTGCAAGTACTGGTGCTCCGACGTCGAGTGCAAGATCATCGACGAGTGCCTGCAGCTCCACGGCGGCTACGGCTTCATGTGGGAATACCCCATCGCCCGCGCCTACGTCGACGCCCGCGTGCAGCGCATCTACGGCGGCACCAACGAAATCATGAAAGAAGTCATCAGCCGATCCCTGGGCCTGGGCGAGAAGTGAACCGGGGACAGACCCCGATTTCCGGGCTCAACTCGCTGAACTTGCTGCGATAAGTCTGAGGTCTGTCCCCGTTTTCAAAATCGGGGTCAGACCACGATTTTCACAACCGCCGGAACCCCTCGCTCAGCCCCTTGAACGAGGTGAATCCCTCCTGGACTTTCCCGGTCCCGATCGAGCCGTCGAAGCCGAACGCGTGCCCGCCGTTGGGGGCGAGGCGCAGGAG
>CAZLUX010000189.1:0-4367 GCA_964562815.1 uncultured Enterobacteriaceae bacterium | reverse complement strand
GCCCACCTCCGCGCCGCTCACCAGCACGGTGTGCTCGTCCACCACGTGAACGAGCTGCAGGCTCGCTTTCTGCCCCTTGGCCAGCCGGATCGCCTCGCGCAGGCCGCGTTGCGAGGCACGGCTTCCGTCCACCGGTACGAGGATGCGCTTGTAGGTCATGTCTTCTTCTCCTTTTCCATCTGAGCTAGTCGATGTTGAGACGGTCGTCGTCGTCGATCTGCGCCAGCAGCTCCTCGACGCGCCGCGCGCCGTCCTCGCTGGCGAGCATTTCGAGCGGCGTGCGTCCGCCGAGCTGCACGCTGGGGCGGTTCAGCCACTGCCGCGCCAGCGCTGCGTCGCCGAACACCCGCTCGGCGAGCCTCAGTATCCTTCGCTTCCCGTGCTCGTGCATTCAATTCTCCCCCGCAAGCGCGGCGACCGTCGCGGCGAGCCCTTCGACCACGCGGGCCATCTCGGGGTAGCGCAGCCGATTCGGGGTGTCGGTGGCGCGATGGTAATGCCGGTTGCGGTGGAACGCGGTGTCCGTGACCATCACCGCAGGGTAGCCCGCGCGCCAGAACGAGAGCTGGTCGCTCCAGGCCACGCCCGGCACCCATGCCGGAGCGGCCAGGTGCTCGGCGGGAAAGTCGCTGTGCGCGCGGAACGCTCCGACCACCTCCCGCAACGCGCGGCGCGACGCGAGGTTCGAGACGAAGGCGATGAAGTTCCCGCGCTCGGGGTAGAACCACCTGAGCAGCGGCGGATACGTCTGGCTGCCCGGAGCGTCTTCGTAGCAACCCAGCATCTCCAGCGACAGCATGACGCGAATGTCGTCCCCCCGCCGGCGCGCGGCGCGCGCATAGACCTTGCTGCCCATCTCGCCCCAGAAGAACAACGGCGCCTCCTCGTTGACGAACGCCACCAGCTTCACGGTGCGCGCGAGGCGCGCTCCGCCAAGCGCGCGCGCAATCTCGACCAGCGCCGCGACGCCGCTCGCGTTGTCGTCGGCGCCCGGGCTGCCCCGCACCGTGTCGTAGTGCGCTCCGACGAGTACGATCTCGCCGGGCGCCGACCTGCCGGGCAGCACCGCCTCCAGATTCTCGCAGTCCACGTCGAGAGCGCGGTAGCGCTGCGCGCCGACTTCCAGGCCGAGCGCCTCGAATTCGCCGCGCACGTAGGCCGCGGCCGCCGCCAGCGCAGCGGGGCGCCAGACGTTGCGTTCGCCGATCCCGCCGGCGAGCCATTCGACGTGGCGCCGCAGCCGCTTCGCCGGAGACGGAGTGCGCAGATCGGGCTTCTCGAGCTCGAACACGATTCACCTCGGACGCAGCAGCAGGCTGCCGTCGCCGCGCGGCTCGAGCCGGGTGCCGAGCCGGCCGAGCGCGACGCGCAGCCACGCCGCATCGTCCGCCGTGGCGCGCTCCAGGCGCATGCGGCGCAGGCGCATCGGACTGAGCGCGAACTCGAGCAGCCGGCCGCTGTCGCCGTCCAGCACCGGAAAGTACATCAGCGAAAGCCCGGGCCGGAACGCTTCGTAGCCTTCGATGCCTTCGTAGTCGTTGATCAGGTCGCCGCAGCCGTACAGGATCGGGCGCTCGCGGTATACCTCGATGCCCTTCGGGTGATGCGACGAGTGGCCGTGCACCACGTCCGCGCCGCCCTCGATCAGCGCACGGGCGAAGTCGCGCTGCGCGGAGGCGACGTCGTAGCCCCAGTTGCCGCCCCAGTGAATCGACGCGACCACGATGTCGCCGCGGCGCTTTTGCGCCGCGATGCGCCGCGCGACCGCGTCGGCGGCGCCCGCCGACAGGTCGTCCAGCAGGCAGACCCCGGAGCGGCGCGGCCCCGCGGCCCACTCGCGCGGCAGGCCGCTCGTCGCGCTGGCGAGCCCGAACACCAGTACGCGGCCGCCCCGCGGGAGCTCGATTTCCGCCGGCGCGTTCGCCTCGGCCGCGTCGCCGCCCGCGCCCGCGGTACGCAAGCCGGCCGCACGCAACGCGGCGAGCGTCTCGGCCAGGCCTTCCCTGCCCCAGTCCAGCACGTGATTGTTTGCAAGCACGCAGCAGTCGAGGCCCGCGGCGGCAAGGCACGGCAGGTTGCCGGGACTCATGCGGTAGTGAATCCCTTTCCCCGGCCAGGGCTCGCCGCGCGTCGTCACGGCGGTCTCGAGGTTGACGATGCGCGCGTCGGGGCTCATGCGCGCGAGCTCGGCGAGCGCGTCGCCCCAGATGTAGGAAAAGCCGATCTGGCGCGGCAGCGGTCCGTTCTCGCGCTCGGCAAGCGCGACGTATTCCAGCGCCGAGCGCACGTAGGGCTCGAACAGGCGCGGGTCGCCGGGACGCGGCAGGATCTGGTCAATCCCGCGTCCGGTCATGACGTCGCCGGCCAGAAACAGTGTGACCATTCGCGTGGCGAGGCTCATCAAACGGTCCTCGATCATGCTGAGACGCGTAGCGGGACTTCGTCTTGACGTACGTCAAGCGGCCTTTCGAGGAGGCGCGAACAATGAACCGGTAGAAGGTTCGATACGAAGAGAGGACGCAAGCTTGAACGCCTCTCCGCTCAGCGCCCACGAAGCCGCGCTCAGTTACGCGAGCCGCGGCTGGTCGGCGATTCCGATCGAGCACCGCGCCAAGCGCCCGCTTGTGGCGTGGACCGAGTTCGAGAGCCGTTGCGCTTCCGCCAGGGAAATCGAGGCGTGGTTCGCGCGCTGGCCGGACGCGAACGTCGGCATCGTCACGGGACGCGTCTCGGGGCTGGTGGCGATCGATATTGACGCGCGGCACGGCGGCGAAGCGAGCCTGCGCCGGGTCGAGCTCGAGCGCCGGCCGCTGCCGACCACGATCGAGGCGATGACCGGCGGCGGCGGGCGGCACCTTTATTTTTCGCATCCCGGCGGCAGGGTAGCCAACCGCGTCGGCCTGCTGCCCGGCGTGGACCTGCGCGGCGACGGCGGATGCGTCGTCGCGCCGCCCTCGCTGCACCCGAGCGCCCGCCGCTACGCATGGGTCCGCGGGCGTTCGCCCGACGAAGCCCCGCTCGCCGCGATGCCCGGCTGGCTGCTGCCCGCCGAGCGGGCGAGGCACCCGGGACACCCGCCCGAGCACTGGCGCCAGATCGCGCGCGAGGGGGTCGACGAAGGCGCGCGCAACGCGACCCTCGCCTCGCTCGCCGGCCACCTGCTCTGGCGCGAGGTCGATCCCGAGGTGGTGATGGAGCTGCTGCTGGCGTGGAACCGCGCCCGCTGCCGCCCTCCCCTCGAGGACGCCGAGGTGGCGGGCGTGGTCGAGAGCATCGCGCGCCTGCACCGCGACCAATGATCCCGATTCACGAGTTGCTGCACCGGATCCGCTGGGATCCGGAATTCGGCAAGAGCGACTTCGAGATCGCCTACGATGATCACCTCGCCGGACGCCTCGTGCGCTTGCCGCTCGCGCGGGTGCACCTCGAGCCCGGAGAGCACTTTGCGTTCGAGGCGGTCGAGGACGACGGCAGCACTCACATGGTGCCGTTCCACCGCGTGCACGCGGTCTGGCGCGACGGTGAGCTGATCTGGAATCGCCCGGCCAGGAAATAGGTTTGATCAGGGTCAAGGACGATTCCCGCGCCGCGGATATCTTGAAGTCAGATTGAGGACAGCTTACCCACCGTCGCAAGAGGCGGACGTCATGCAAATCCCCCTGCAAATCACCGTGCGCCACATGGCGCGCTCGGACGCCCTGGAGGCGCGCATCCGCGACCAGGCCGTCAAGCTGGAAGAGTTTCATCCGAGCCTGATCAGCTGCCGCGTGACGGTGGAGGAGCTGGCGCGCCACAAGACCCAGGGACGGCTGTTCCAGGTGCGCGTCGATGCGCACGTTCCGGGGCGCGAGATCGCCGCCAGCCGAGACCACGACGAAGACGTGTACGTCGCGCTGCGCGACGCCTTCGCCGCCGTGACGCGGCAGCTCGAGGAGGACATCCGCGAGAAGCGCGGCGACGTCAAGCAGCACCCGGTTCCGCAGCACGGACGCGTCGCGCGCCTGTTGCTCGACGAAGGCTACGGCTTCATCGCCACGCCGGACGGGCGCGAGCTCTACTTCAGCCGAGAGAACGTGGTCGAGCCCGCGTTCGATCAGCTCGAGGTCGGCGCCGCCGTCCAGTTCATCGAGGAGCCGGCGGCAGAGGGCATGCAGGCGAAGCGCGTCAGCGTCGGCAAGCACGGGCCGCTGCCCTGACCCACGCCCATGAATCGCAAGAAAGGACGACCATGACACAAGCCCAAGGCGGTTTCCGCATGCTGCGCAGGGACGAGCTGCGCGACGAGCTGGTGCACGACACCTACAAGGCGAAAGGCAAGCTGCCCGAGCCGACGCGCTGCCCGGACTGCGGCGCGACCTACCATCGCG
>CAZLUX010000188.1:0-4392 GCA_964562815.1 uncultured Enterobacteriaceae bacterium | reverse complement strand
CTCGATTCCGGCCGAGCGCATCACCATCCTCTTCGCGCCGCCCGGCAGGTCGTAGCGCCGCTCCGGGCGCCCGGCCGAGCCGACCGTCGCGGGGTCGAACAGCACGAGGTCGGCGGCGAGCCCCGGCGCGATGCGGCCGCGGTCGCGGATGCCGAAGAAGTCCGCCGGGTCGGAGGTCATGCGCCGCACCGCCTCCTCGAGCGTCAGCACCCCGCGCTCGCGCACCCAGGTGCCGAGCACGTAGGTCGGGTAGCCCGCGTCGCAGAGCATGTCGAGGTGCGCGCCGCCGTCGCCCAGCCCCAGCAGGATCGAGGGGTCGTTGAGCAGCTCGGCCATGCGGTCGACGCGCGTGTTGAACGACTGCATGGTGAACTCGTTGTCGAGGTCGTCCTCGAGGGTGAGATCGAGAAACACGTCCACCGGATCCCTGCCCTGCTCGGCCGCGACCTGGGCGACGGTCTTGCCTTCCAGCTGCTTCAAGGCGGGATTCCCGACTTCGTGGACGGTGATCCGCTCCCAGTTGCCGAAGGCCATCGGCTGCTTCAGCTCCTCGCGGAACTGCGCGCGGAAGGCCGGGTCGCGGTACACGGCGGCCTGCGCCGCCTTGGATTTGTCCTCGAACACCCGCTTCCACGACGGGAAGGCGGCGAAGGAGAACGGGTTCCTCATGTTGAACTCGCGCGTGAGCGGCAGCGGCGAAGTCTGCGGCCGCGCGCCGCGCGCGATCATCGGCGCCGCCTTCCTGAGCGACGTTCTCACCGCCTCGGAGATGTCGTCGCGGTCGAACATCGCGATGAAGGTCACCGGCCGGCCGCTCTCGGCGAGCATGAAATCGAGCAGCTCGAGCTCGGGGTCGTCCATCACCCCGAGCTGCTTGGTCATCGCGACCTCGATCGCGCCCTTGCCGCGGTCGCGCATTGCGTTGCAGTAGGCCTTGAGCTCGGCGCGGCTCGCGTTGCGGCAGGCGAGCGGCCGCCCGCCGTAGCCCATGTGCTGGTTGAGCAGCGTGCTGGAAAAGCCGAAGGCCCCGGCGTCGAGCGCTTCGCCAAGGAGTTTCTCTATCTTCCCTGTTTCGTCTTCGGTCGCCGCGCGCTCCATCGACGCTTCGCCCATCACGTAGTGCCGCAGCGGCGTGAGCGGCGCGAGGAAGGCGAGGTTGAGCGCGGGCTTGCGCCTCGCCGCCGCGTCCAGGTACTCGGGAAAGGTCTCCCAGTCCCAGCTGATGCCGGCCTCGAGCACCTCGAACGGGATCGCCTCGACGTTCACCAGGTCGCGCATCGCCACCTCGCGCGCCTCGGGCCGGCACGGCGCGATCCCGACGCCGCAGTTGCCCATCACCACCGTGGTCACCCCGTGCCAGGACGACGGCGTCGTCGCCCCGTCCCAGCAGATCTGGGCGTCGTAGTGGGTGTGCGGGTCGATGAAGCCGGGCGCGACCGCGAGGCCTTCGGCGTCGATCACGCGCCGCGCGGAGGCTCGAAGCTTCTCTCCTACTTCGACGATCTTGCCGCCGGCGATCGCGACGTCGGCCCGGCGCGCCGGCCCCCCGGTGCCGTCGATCAAGCTCCCGTTTCTGACAACTATGTCATGCCGCATGGTGGTAGATTCAGCGCGCTGTCAACCAACAACAATTCTTATCTGGGAGGGTACAGCAATGAAAGCATCCACACTGTGCTTCAGGGCGGCGGTGCTGTTCGTGATCGCCGGCATGATCTGGGGCCTCTACATGGCGATCTCGGGCAACCACGCCACGTTCCCGGGGCACGCCCACCTGAATCTTCTGGGCTGGGTGTCGCTGTTCCTCTTCGGCATCTTCTACCACCTCCACCCCGAGATCGACGCCTCCGGCGCCGCGCGCGTGCAGGTGTGGGTCTGGATGGCCGGGGTCGTGATCCAGGCCTACGGCGTGGACCGGATCTTCACCGGCCACCCGAGCGGCGAGGCCTTCGCCGCGACCGGCTCGTTCATCGTGCTCGGCGCGATGCTGCTTTTCGCCTGGCTCGTGTTCCGCCGGCAAAGCGGCGCGCAATTGGCGTCCTGACCGGGCCGCAGCTTGTCGGCCGTCACGGCAGCGACGGGTTCCGCGCGGCGCGACGAGCGAAGGGCCGCGGGCGTCGCCTGCGGCGCCCACGCGCTGCACGACGGGTACACCGACCTGGTGTACGTGATGCTGCCGGTGTGGCAGGCCGAGTTCGGGCTCGCGTACGCGGCGCTCGGCGCGCTCAGGACGCTCTTCAGCGGCACCCTCGCCGCGCTCCAGGTTCCCTCGAGCCTGCTCGCGCAGCGCCTGGGCGCGCCGGCGGTGCTCGCCCTCGGGACGGCGCTGGTGGGCGGCGCGTATCTGCTCGCCGGTGCGAGCAGCGGGCTGGCCCTGCTCGCGCTCGCGCTCGTCCTGGGCGGCGCCGGGGCGAGCACGCAGCATCCGCTCGGCTCGTCGATGATGGCGCACGCGTTCGCCGGGCGGCGCTCGCTCAAGGCGCTCGGCGCGTACAACTTCGCGGGCGACGTCGGCAAGATGGCCGTGCCGGCGGTCGCCTCGCTGCTGCTGCTCGCGATGCCGTGGCGCGAGGCGCTCGCCCTGCTCGGCGGCGCAGGGTTCGTCGCCGCGGTGGCGATCTTCGCCCTCGCGCCGCGTTTCGCGCTCGACGGCGGCGGCAAGGACGGCGGCGCCGCTGCGGCGGACGCGCCGGCGAGGACCGACCGCGTCGGCTTCCGCACGCTGCTCGCGGTGGGAATGTTCGACAGCGCGGGGCGGATGGCCTTCCTCACCTTCCTGCCGCTTCTGCTCGCGGCGAAGGGGGCGAGCCTTCCCGTGATCGGCGGCGCGCTGACGGCGGTGTTCGCGGGCGGCGCAGCCGGCAAGCTCGTGTGCGCCTTCCTCGGGGCGCGCATCGGCGCGGTGCGCACGGTGTGGCTCACCGAGATCATGACCGCGGGCGGGATCGTGGCGATCCTGCCGCTGCCGCTCGAAGCCGTGCTCGCGCTGCTTCCGCTCGTCGGCGTCGCGCTGAACGGCACCTCGTCGGTGCTCTACGGCTCGGTGCCGGAGCTCGTCTCGCCGGAGTCTCGCACGCGCGCCTTCGGCGTCTTCTACACCGGCACGGTCGGCGCCGGGGCGCTCGCGCCGGTGCTCTACGGCGCGCTCGCCGACCGGGTCGGAATGTCCTCGGCGCTCGTGGTGGTCGCCGCGATGGTGCTCGTCAACGTTCCGCTGGTCGCGCGGCTCGCGCCGCGGCTTCGAAGCGCTCGCGGCCCGGGTCGAGGGGGAAACTCGGCTTGACACCTCCCCGGCGCCTGCCTTCTCGGCTAAGTTAGCGGCCGACCGGGCCGCGTGGCCCTTGCCGACCGTGGGGGGAGGCAGGCGTGAACGCAAGGCAGCAAGCCGGGCGCGAGCTCGCGGACGCGCTCGCACAGCAGCGCGCGACGAGCGAGATCCTGCGCCTGATCAGCCAGTCGCACGCGAGCGCGCAGCCGGTGTTCGACACCATCGCCGATTCGGCCCTCAGGCTGCGCGGGGCCTCGGCGGCGAACGTGATCACCTTCGACGGCGAGCGGCTGCACCTCGCCGCCATGGCACTGGCCAACCCGCGCGCCGAGGAACCGATTCGCGCCGCCTTCCCGCGCCCGCCCGACCTCGGCACCGCGGCGAGCCGCGCGGTGCTCACCCGCGCGATCGCCGCGATCCCGGACGTGCTCGAGGATCCCGATTACTCGATTCCCGCCGCCGCCGCGGCCGGCGGCTTTCGCAGCAACCTGGGCATCCCCCTCCTGCACGGCGGCCTGCCGATCGGCGCGCTCGCGGTCGGCCGCGCGCAGCCGGGTCCCTTCCCGGCCAACCAGGTGGCGCTGCTCGAGACCTTCGCCGACCAGGCGGTGATCGCGATCGAGAACGCGCGCCTGTTCCGCGAGATCGAGGACAAGAGCCGCCAGCTCGAGATCGCGAGCGCGCACAAGAGCGCCTTCCTCGCCAACATGTCGCACGAGCTGCGCACGCCGCTCAACGCGATCATCGGCTTCGCGCGCATCGTGCTGCGCAGCTCGCGCGAGCGGCTCGAGCCGCGCCAGGCCGAGAACCTGGAGAAGATCCTCGCCAGCGGCCGGCACCTGCTCGCGCTGATCAGCGCGGTGCTCGACCTGGCGAAGGTCGAGTCGGGCCGCATCGAGATCAACCCGGGCGAGGTCGGGCTCGCGCCGCTGCTCGAGCAGTGCCTGCGCACGGTCGAGCCGCTCATCGAGGCCGGCGCGGTCGAGCTGGTGGGCGAGTTCGACGCCGCGCCGCCGTCGATCTGGGCCGACGAGGAGAAGCTGCGCCAGATCGTGCTCAATCTGCTCGGCAACGCCGCCAAGTTCACCGCCCGCGGCACGATCGCATTGCGCGCGCGCGCCGCCGCC
>CAZLUX010000187.1:0-4442 GCA_964562815.1 uncultured Enterobacteriaceae bacterium | reverse complement strand
GCGATCCGCCGCCAGCGCGCCACCGGCAAGCGGCTCGGCGAGACGCTCGTCGAGGCGGGCGCGATCAGCGACGACGTCCTCTCCGGGTTCCTCGCGCGCCAGAAGCGGCTGCGCGCGCTCGCCTTCGCCGCCGCCGCGCTGGGCGTCTCGGCGCCGCCCGCGGCGCTCGCCGGCACGCACAGCATCCGGGTGCAGGCGACGGTCGTGCGCCACGCCTCGATCAGCGCGTTTCGCGCGCCGCCGCAGGTCGAGGTGACCGCCGAAGACGTGACGCGCGGCTACGTCGAACTGGCGCAGCCGGTGGAGGTGGAGATCCGCACCAACAATCCCGGCGGGGTGATGCTGGGGTTCAACGTCAACTCGCCGCAGGTCGCCGGCGCGCGCTTCGAGGGCGAGGACCTGCAGCTGTCGGTCGCCGCCGGCGCCGCGGTGCTCATGGTGCCGAAGACGGGGGTCGGGCTGCGCAGCCAGACCCTGCGCCTGCGCACCCGCCTGGTGCTGGCGCCGGGCGCCAAGCCGGGCGTCATCGCCTGGCCGGTCGCGCTTTTTATCGCTCCGTCCTGAAATCGCGCTTCCAGCCGTGAACTGGTTCACGCCCGCCGCCCGCGGGCGTAGGCTGGTTCGATGTCGCGGGTTGCCGCGCTTATCTTTTTGTCCGTCCTGCTGCTGGGTGGCCGCGGCGCCCTGGCGGGCGATGCGACGCGCGTGCAGGTGAGCGCGACGGTGCCGGGGCAGGCTTCGATCACCGCCGTGAGCGCGCCGACGCAGGTGCAGCTCGCCGAGGCGGACGTGGCGCGCGGCTACCTCGACCTGCCGCAGACCCTCGAGATCGCGGTGCGCACCAATCTGCCGCGCGGCGTGCTGCTCACCGGCGCGAGCGCGAGCGGCGCCCTGCGCGGCGTCGCGCTCAGCGCCGCGGGAGAGCCCGGGGTGTACGCCTCGGGCGCGGGACTGCTGATCGACAAGCTCGGCGTGGGCCTGCGCGAGCAGCGTGTGCGGCTCTACGTTCGGCTGCTGCTCGGGCCCGGGGCGGCGGCCGGCCCGATGGCCTGGCCGGTCGCGTTTTCGCTGATGCCGCGCTAGCGCGGCTAGAAGATGATCGAGATGCCGATCGCGTCGCTGTAGTCGCCTGGCGCGACGTCCTGCAGCCCGGGCATGTTGCCGTAGATCGTGATGTTCCAGGGTTTGTGCTTGGTGACCCGCTGGCTCTGCGTCGCGGTGCCGGCGGTGCCGTCGCCCCACACGGCGGTGAGGCCGGGGTCGGCGTAGAGGTTGTAGTCGAGCGTGTCGCTGCCGCCCGCGCGCTGCATGCGGCGCGGGAAGAACCCGCCCGAGACCGCGCTGGGGCCGATCTGGACGGTGACGATCGGCGGCGGGGCCTGGTCGCAGGTGACGGTGATCACGCCCGAGGTGCTCGCGCCCGCCGGGCTCAAGGGATCGTACGGCCCGAAGGACAGCGGCCCGACCGAGACGCTGCACGCCGCGTGCGCGCTCACCGCGCCGAGCGCGCAAAAGACGGCGGCGGCGAGCCTAGCGCGCATCGCCGCACTCCAGCGTGCCGAGGTCGGTGACCGGCTGCTCGGACCGGGGCACCTGCAGGGTGAACTCGCAGCGGCCGAGCCGGCCGCTGACCTCGCCGCGGTAGGTCCCGGCCGCGAGGCCTTCGACGTAGAAGCCGCCGTCGCGCGCGGCGTACACCGGCGCCGGCTTTGCGCCCGGCACGGCGATCTCGCCGGCCGCGTCGGCGAAGGGCACGCGCTCGCCGCCGCGGCGCGTCACCAGGCGCCCGGCGACCGCCCGCACCCGGCGCGCCTTGAAGTCGATGAGCACGCCGCTTCGCAGCGGCGGCGAAACGATGTAGCGCGTCTGCGGCACTATGACGTCGACCGGCAGGTCCTTGTCCTCGATCGCGATCGGGTTGTCGAAGTAGGAGGCGAGGCGCGGGATGAAGAGCTCGCCCCCGGCGTCCGTGCGCCCCACCTCGATGTTGTTCGCGTACACGCGCACGTCGCGGGCCCCCTCGACCTTCACCATGCCGTAGCTGTCGTAGATCGGCCGCGACAGGCCCCAGGTGTCGCCGACGCGCGCGACGGCGCCGGCGAAGCCGAGCTGATAGCTGCCGCCGTCGGCGGCGGAGTCGCGGAAGTACTCGCCGCGCGCGATGCCGCGCTTGAAGTTGTACTGCAGGTACGGGTCGATCGTCTCGTGCGAGGCGCCGGCGCCGCCGGCGTGCTGGGCGGTCGCGCGGTAGACGATCCCCTCGGAATCGGGATCGCCGCCGAGCACCTGCAGGGTCTGCGTGTCGACGCCGCCGCTGTTCTGGAGCTGGGCGCTGTACGAGGGCTGCCCGCCGCCGCCGACCGGGTAGTAGGAAAGCGAGACGAGCGCCTCGTTCGCGCCGAAGACGCCGTCGGCGCGGCGCAGCGTCGCGGCGGCGTAGACCGCGTTGGAGACGCGGTGGCGGTAGGTGAGGCTCGTCGAGCGGCTGCGCCCTGCGTCCCAGGGCTGCGCATCCTGGTAGATGAGCCCGATCGAGCTGTTGCCGCGGATCGGCATCGACACCGTGGCCGTGAAGTCGTGCCGGTGGTTCTGGCTCGTGTCGACGCCGGCGCGCGGGTAGTCGCGCGACTCGGCGCGCCAGGCGAGGCTCGAGGCGAAGCCGGGAGAGCTGAAGGAGTGCGCGAGCGCGACCGCGCCGCCGCGGCCCTCGGGGCTCGCGCCCCAGGAGACTTCGGCGCTCGCCACGCCCCAGGTCCCCATGCGCCAGCTTGCGGTGGGCCCGAGGTTGTAGCGGCGATCGAGCGCTTCGCCGCGAACGCCGAGCGTGAGCGCGTCGCTCACGCCGCGGCGGTAGAAGCCGGCGGCGCCGGGCTTGCCGTAGTCGTTGCTCGCCACGCCGAAGCGCTCGCGCTGCACGCCGATGTCGGCGCTGTACTCGTCGAGCCCCTCGCGCAGCAGCGCCTGGCTGAAATAGAACGGGTTGGTGATCGTCTGCTCGTTGCCGAGCACGTCGCGCACCACCACTTCGGTCACCTGCAGGCCGTTGAGGCTGACCAGGTTCTGAAGCTGGAAGCTTCCCGGCGCGACGCGCTGGTGGCCGATCAGCACGCCGTTGTTGTAGAGGTAGATGTCCGAGGGCAGCGCCGCGGTGCCGCTCACGACCTGGCCCGGGGCGCTCAGGTAGTAGGGGTCGATGCTGTAGCGGCGCGAGAAGCTGATCCCGCCCAGGCGCAGCGAGCTGCCGAGGGTCGCGGCAGGGGTGACGAAGTCGCCGATCACCAGCCGCTGCATGCTGTCGCGCCAGTCGCGCGTGAGGCTGGTGTTGAGGCGCGTGGTCGTGGTGACGCCGGTGTCGCGGCGGTGAATCGACTGGGCGTCGGCGAGCAGCAGGTAGTCGCCGAGGCGCGCGCCGAGCTCGCCGGCGAGGCTCATCGAGTCGAGGCCGGTCGCATCGGTCCCGTTTCCGGTCAGGTTGTAATTGAGGAAGGCGCCTCCGGCCGACGGATAGGACACGTCCGCGGCGCGCTTGGGCGCCATGTCGATCACCTGGCGGCGCGAGATCTCGCGCGGCTGGACGCGGATGCGAAGGGTGAGCTTGTCCTCGTCGAAGCGGTAGCTGAGGCCGGTGAGGTCGCGCAGCGCCACGTAGGCGACGCCGTCGATCCTCGTCGGGCGGTAGGCGAGGCCGGACAGGCCGTAGGCCCTGAGGTCGGATTCCCGCATCAGGATCTCGCCGTCCTTGCCGATCAGCACGTAGGCGTCGCCCTTCGGCTCCAGGTTGACGCTCACCGAGACGATTCCCTCGGCGAGCTCCGGGTCGTCGGCCGGGCCGGCGGCGGCGGTCAGCGCGGCGGCGGCGAGGAGGAGGCCGATGATGACGCTCCGGCCTAGGAGCACAGCTCGGGCTTGAGCGGCACCTCGGACGCGGCGTCGAGCTTGTCGCCGAGCAGCTCGACGCGCAGCTCGCGCGCGGCGCGGCAGGCCTCGGCGGGCAGCTTGGCGGCGTACTCGCGCTGCGCGCCCGGCAGGAGGTACCAGCCCTGCACCGCGTGCTCCCATTTCACCTTGCCGTCGGCACCGAGGGCGCGAAAGCGCACCTGGTTGATGCGGAAGTGCACCGCGCCGGCGTTGCGCGCGGTCGCCCGCGCGCGGCCGGCCTTGACCGCGAGACCTCCGATCTTCGCCTCGACCCCGCCCGCGGGCGGGCGCACGAAGATCGGCACGCCGAAGCGCACCGCCACCGTGACGGAGGTGCGCTTTGCGCGCTGTTTCGCGTCGGGAATCTCCTCGACGAACAGGCGGTAGGCCTGCTCGGTCTTCAAGGCGGGGTTGCGGTAGCCGATGCGCACCACGCGCTTCTCGTGCGGTGGGACGCGGAACTGGCGCGGAAAGTAGACCAGCGCCTGGGTGTCCTCGTAGTGGTCCTGGCCGGCGGCGTCCTG
>CAZLUX010000186.1:0-4499 GCA_964562815.1 uncultured Enterobacteriaceae bacterium | reverse complement strand
CGAGCCTCATCCGCTCGACGAGCTTGGCGCCGTTCTCGCCGCCGAAGACGAGCGTGCCGATGACGAGGCCCAGGCGCCGGTAGCTCTCCCACTGCGCCTCGTCGAAGAACTGGTCGGTGGTGGTCTCCTGCGGGAAGGCGTCGTTCGCCTGCTTGTACTGCCAGACGTCGAGCGGCGCCGAGGCGACCAGGCGCGGCTTGAGCACGACGAGCCAGCGCGCGCGGCCCGTGCCCCGCGGATAGGTGACGCGGTAGAGCAGGGCGCACTTGTCGTCCTCCGCGTCGGCCTTCTGGGCGAAGTCCTCGTCGCGGCCGAAGATCGCGCCAAGCCCCGAGCCGGGGAAGTCCGACACCAGCTCGAAGTGCGCGCGGTGGTCGATGCGCGAAAGCCGTATGAGGTTGGCGACGTCGGCGAACCGGTACTCGGGGTCGCAGCCGTTGTCGCAGGCGACGATGACTTCCACCTCGCGCTCGGGGCGCAGCAGCTCGTAGGCGGCGGTGTTCTCGAAGTGGCCGCCGTCCGAGAGGTACTGGCGCGCGCGGTGCGAGCCGTGAAAGCGCCCGGTGAGCTCGTAGCCGAGGTAGGTCTGGGTCGGAAAGACCTTGAGCGCGAGCCACTCCAGCCCCGGGCGCAGGTCGTTCGCGCCGAGCTTCGAGCGCCACCACAGCCCGAGGCGCACGTTGGCGAGCCCGAGCAGCAGCGACACCCCGAGCGAGGTCAGGCGCCCGAGGCCGGTGGTGAACGCCGCGCCCGAGACCCCGATCCATTCGCCGATCGGGTAGTCGCCGCGCCCGCTCCAGTGCGGGTGGTACCAGCCGTCCAGCAGATATCCGGCCGGGCCGACCGCGAGCGGGATGCCCTTGCGGTCGCGCTGCACCAGCTGCTCGGTCGGGTCGACGGTCAGGTTCATCGTGACGTTGATCAGGTGCAGCGGCGCGAGCACGTCCTCGTCGTAGTAGGCCTCGCGCGCGATCGGGTCGACCGGATGCGGCTCGGCGGCGCTCGCGTAGCGGCGCCCGGCGTCGCCGTGAAAGCGCGCGCCGTTCGAGGCGCCGAGGTAGGCGCGCGTCAGGCGCGCGCTGTAGAACGCCTGCAGCGTCGAGAGGTTGATGAAGCTCGGGAAGAGCCCGTTGATCAGCGTCGGCAGCAGCCCGAGCGCGACCAGGAAGAGCGTCGTCGGGTACTGCGCGGCGAGGACGTCGGCGTTGACGATCTGCGAGGGGCCCAGCCCCCACAGCATCCACTGCACCAGCATCGCCCACACCGTCGCGACCACGGCGAGGAGCACCACCGCGAATGCGCAGGCCACCGCCGAGAGCGGCAGCCACTTCGGCAGCAGCGGCTTTGCGCCGCCGCCTCCGGTGGCGAGCTTTTGCACCGCCCACACCAGCGCGCCGAAGAGCGCGCCCGGCGTCGCCACGCGCCAGAGGACCGACTGCGCGTGGCTGAGCCAGAAATAGAAGGTCTGGCTGAGGGTGTCGAGCACCGCGAGCACGACGAGCCAGAGCGCGAGCTTCAGCCCCGAGGCGAGCGCGCGCGTCTGCCGCACCCGCTGGCCCTCGGTGTTCTCGGCCGCGAGCGCCGCGCCGGCGTGGAACAGGAACGCGAGCAGCACCAGCGCCGCGAGCAGCCAGGACCCGGTCTCGAGCCGGCGCAGTCCCTCGCCCGCGAGCGGCGTCGGCAGCCCGGCGAGCGTGATCGGCAGGCGCCAGAGCACCAGCGCGATCGCGAGCGCCATCCACGCCTGCAGCGTGAAGGTGCGCGCGAGCCGGCCCTGCGCGTCGGCGCCGTCGCGCGTGGCGATCAGCCAGAACGCGATCCCGCTCGGCGCGAGCCAGACGAGCAGCACCGCGAGCGGCAGCACCCACAAGGGGCTCCACCACAGCGACCAGGCCGACGGGTCGGGGATCGCCCACGCGCCCCAGGCGAAGAAATCGAAGGGCTCGTCGGTGACGAGCGCGGCCAGCGCCGGCTGGTAGACCGCCGCGCTCGACTTGAGGAAGGCCACCAGCGCGAAGACGAGGAACAGCGCGGTGCCGATCACGTAGTGGACCGAGAACCAGTTGCGGATCGCGAGCCCCGCCGCGTAGAGAAAGTCCCCCGCGCCGGTCGGCGTCAGGTAGCGCCCGTTCTCGCGCAGCCAGGCGAGCGGCCGGCGGCGCCAGTCGTAGGGATCGCGGCTTCGCACCCGCCCGGGGGGATCGTCCTCGAGCACCTCGTAGGCGTGGTCCGCCGCCTCGAGGCAGTCGGCGGCCTTCTGCGCCTTGTCGTCCGCCGAGGCCGGCGCTTCCTGCGGCGCGCCCCAGCGGCCGCGCATGCCCTTGGGCAGCGCCTGCGCCACCTCCTGCGCCATCTGCACCACCGGCCGCCACCACTTGCGCTCGACGCGTTCCGGCTCGAGGCGCCGCGGCTGAAACAGGCTGACGAAGAACGCGCCGATGTAGCCGCCGCCGCTCACCGTCGAGAGATAGTCGAAGAAGCGCAGCCACGCCGTCTTCCTGCCCTGGCCCTGGTCGAGCTCGGCCTTGGCGAGCGCCTGCAGCACTCCGAGCGAGAAGGTCGCGCTGCGGATGCCGCCGCCCGAGAGCGCGAGCCCCCAGGCGCCGGGCTTGCCGCCCTTGCCTTTCGCCGCCTCCGGCGGCGCCACGCCGAGCCTGTCGCGGCGCCTGGCGATGCGCTCGTTCTCTTCGGCGATCCAGCCGTTGTCTTCCGCCATGCCGTTCCCTCCAGCGCCACGGTCGGGACTGCGCGATAAATCAGGCGCAGCGCGTTCGAGTCACGCTACACCCGGCGGGAAATTCGGGTCAATGACGAAGCGCGCCGTGCCGGTGCCCGAGCGCGTAATCGCGGTACTCGACCCACAGCACCGCGACGCCGCTCAGCAGGAGCACCCAGTCCTGCGGCACCCCGAGCAGGAACGCGGCGCTGCCGCCGACGAGCGACCACAGGACCGGGATCGCGAGCAGCCACCAATACATCGGCCGCGCGAGGAGCAGCATCCCGAGCGTGAAGATCGTCACCGGGCAGGGCGTGATGCCGAACATCGGCGCCTCCTCGAGCGCATGCCCGGTCCACAGCCCGATCAGCGGATACAGCACCAGCGCGTACAGGACCAGCGTCCAGCCCACCCACGCGTGCGCCCCGCGCGAAGGCCGGTACCGCTCGTGCCCCAGGATCGCCCCCGAGTACAGGAACAGCGCCGCCTGCACCACGAAGAGCGTGCCGAACACCGGCGCCGCCCGATTGATCGAGGCGAAGTAGTCCCAGAAGTAAACGAGCCCCGTCCACCCCCACATCGCCGCGAGCCCGACGCCGATGATCCGGTTCCTGCCGCGCGAGGGCACGAAGAGCAGGAAGATCATCGCCAGCCCCAGCACGTAGGCGCCGATCTGCACCGGCCACACGTCCTTGTTGTACTGGACGAAGAGGGCGAAGAACTGGTCGCGGGTGAAGGGCAGCATGGAACGCCTCCCGTTGCGGGCTGCGAACCAAGCTAGCGCGGCTGCGAGGGCCGGTCCTGACCTACATCAATGAAGTTGCGCGCCGCACGATCGGCGGCGCGGCGCCCGCTTGCGCGGGCGCCCGGTCGCGGCCTAGATGGCCTTGACGTTCGACGCCGCCGGGCCCTTGGGGCCGTCGACCACGTCGAAGGAGACCTTCTGCGCTTCCGTGAGGGACTTGTAGCCGTCCATCTGGATCGAGCTGTGATGAGCGAAGAGATCCTTGCCGCCGTCGTCAGGCGTGATGAATCCGAAACCCTTCGAATCGTTGAACCACTTAACGGTACCTGTTGCCATGTTCATACTTCCTTTGCTTGAGGCGAGACTGAGCCGGTCCCGCGGACGGGCATGACGGTCAAGAAAGGAATTGAACTGCCACTTCGGCGCCGCGAGCGCGGCGAGAGGGGGACGGTGCACTTCACCGCTTGAATATCACTGCGGGGCGCACTGTAGCACGGAACCATGCGTGCAGGCGGGAATTCTTTTCCGGCTCTTCGGACACGCGCACGCGCGCCGCCGCGTCCCAGGTCGCCCAGTACTCCCCGCCCGTCTTCATCACGCGCAGCGCGAGCGCCTCGGCCCGCGCCATCGGCGCGTCGTCCGCGTCGAGCAGGAACCCCTCCGCGACGCCGTGGCCCGCGGCGAGGCGGCAATGCTGCAGCCGCTCGATGCCGCTCGGGCGGTCGATTTCGCCGCTGGCGCCGGCGTCCGCCGGAAGCCACAGCGGGCAGCTGCAGCCCCAGTCGTTGACGCGCACCTGCGCCTTGGACATCGCGAACACGACCATGCCGTCGTCGCTGCTCACGCCGCTTCGGCTGAGGGTCGGAAACTTGAGCGTGACGCCGCGCCACTCGAACGCGCGCGCGATCGAGAGTGCGCCGTTCCACATCGGCAGTCGTCGGGAAGAGGCCATGGCTTCGCTCCTTGGTGGGCAATCGGATGGCGAAGCAGGGGGGAAGGAAACCGCCGGGCGGGCCGGACTCTGACACAGCGCTTCGT
>CAZLUX010000185.1:0-4567 GCA_964562815.1 uncultured Enterobacteriaceae bacterium | reverse complement strand
TTCGCAGCTGCGGCGTGAGCGTGCCGCGCGCGTCCGCCATCGGCGCGAAGGCCGACACCACCAGCGACAGCGGCGCCACGACCTCCTTGCCGTCCCAGGCGGTGCGCATCGAGAGCGAATCCTTTCCGACCGGGATCGAGACGCCGAGCGCGGGGCAGAGCTCGATCGCGACCGCGCGCACCGTGTCGTAGAGCGCGGCGTCCTCGCCAGGGTAGCCCGCTGCGGCCATCCAGTTGGCCGAGAGCTTCACCTGGGCGAGCGAGCCGATTCTCGCCGCGGCGAGGTTGGTGATCGCCTCGCCCACCGCCATGCGGCCCGAGGCCGGCGCGTCGATCAGCGCGAGCGGCGCGCGCTCGCCGATCGCGAACGCCTCGCCGGCGTAGCCCTCGTAGTCGAGCAGCGTGACCGCACAGTCCGCCACCGGCACCTGCCAGGGGCCGACGAAGGGGTCGCGCGAGCACAGCCCGCCGACGGTGCGGTCGCCGATCGAGATGAGGAAGGTTTTGCTCGCCACCGACGGGTGGCGCAGCACGCGCAACGCCGCCTCCTCGAGATCGACGCCGTCGAGCGAAAAGGGCTCGGTCCGCGGCGCCGCGCGCAGGACATCGCGCAACATCTTAGGTGGCTTGCCGAGGATGACCTCGAGGTCGACGTCGACCGCGTCCGCTTCGAGCAGCGGGTCGGCCACGCGCAGACGGCCGTCGGCGGTCGCCTCGCCGAGCACCGCGAAGGGGCAGCGCTCGCGCTCGGCGAGCGCGCGAAAGCGCTCGAGCGACGCCGGCGCGATCGCGAGCACGTAGCGCTCCTGCGCCTCGTTGCACCAGATTTCGCGCGGCGACATGCCGGAGTCCTCCGATGGCGCGGCGCGCAGGTCGAGCCGCGCTCCGCGGCCCGCCGAATGCACGATCTCGGGCAGCGCGTTGGACAGCCCGCCCGCGCCGACGTCGTGGATCGACAGGATCGGGTTGTCGCCGCCGAGCTGCCAGCAGCGGTCGATGACTTCCTGCGCGCGGCGCTCGATCTCGGCGTTGCCGCGCTGCACCGAGTCGAAGTCGAGGTCGGCCGTGTTGGCGCCCGCGCCCATCGACGAGGCGGCGCCGCCTCCCATGCCGATCAGCATTCCCGGGCCGCCGAGCTGCAGCAGCAGCGTGCCCTCGGGCAGCGCCGCCTTGCCCGTGTGCGCGGCGGCGATGTTGCCGATTCCGCCCGCCAGCATGATCGGCTTGTGGTAGCCGCGCCAGACGCCCGCGGCCTTCATCTCGAAGCTGCGAAAGTAGCCCGCGAGGTTCGGGCGGCCGAACTCGTTGTTGAACGAGGCCGCGCCGATCGGTCCCTCGAGCATGATCTCGAGCGCGGAGACGATGCGGTCCGGCTTGCCGGGATGCTCGAGCTCCCACGGCTCGAGCGCGCCGGGAATGCGCAGGTTCGAGACCGAGTAGCCGACCAGGCCCGCCTTGGGGCGCGCGCCGCGCCCGGTCGCGCCCTCGTCGCGAATCTCGCCGCCGGCGCCGGTCGCCGCGCCGGGAAAAGGCGAGATCGCCGTGGGGTGGTTGTGCGTCTCGCACTTTGCGACGAAATGAGTCAGCTCGCGGCCCCTCCCGTACACATTCATTCTCGGGTAGAAGCGCTCGGCCTGCCGGCCCTCGATGACGGCGGCGTTATCGGCGTAGGCGACGATCGTGCCCCGCGGGTTCGCGGCGTGCGTGTGCCGGATCATGGCGAAGAGCGAGCGCGACTGCTTTTCGCCGTCGATGATCCAGTCGGCGTTGAAGATCTTGTGCCGGCAGTGCTCGGAATTGGCCTGCGCGAACATCGTCAGCTCGGCGTCGGTCGGGTCGCGCCCGAGCGCGTCGAAAGCCGCCGCGAGGTAATCGATCTCGTCCTCCGACAGCGCCAGGCCCAGCCGCCGGTTGGCCTCGCGCAACTCGCCGCGCGGCACGCGCTCGAGCGGCCGCGGCGGCACGTGACGGAACATCTGCCCGGCGTCGTCGAGCGAGCCGAGCACGGTCTCGGTCATCCGGTCGTGCAGCGCTGCGGCGAGCGCCTCGCGCGCCGCCGGCGCATCCAGCTCGAGCGTATAGGCGATGCCGCGCTCGATGCGCAGGACGTCCGCCAGCCCGCAATTGCGCGCGATGTCCGTCGCCTTCGACGACCAGGGCGAGATGGTGCCCAGACGCGGCACCGCGAGGAACAACTCGCCGCGGGGAGGCTCGGGCTGCGCCGCCTCGCCGTAGCGCAGCAGCCGCTCGAGCAGCACCCGCTCGGCAGGCGCAGGTTCCGCCGCCGCTTCGACGAAATGCCAGTATTCGGCGCGTACGCCGCGCACTCCGGGGTGAATCTGCTTCAGTAGGGCAAGGAGCTTCGCGAGTCGGAACTCCGACAGCGCGCGCGCGCCGCGGAGCTTGAGGATCGTGGCCATCCGCTACTTCTTGACCTCCGGTTGCGACGCGGTCCCCGCCAGCTCGATCGCGGAGCGCAGCACGTGGCCGGCGGTCTTGACGTCGGCCACGATTCGCCCCGAGAGCTTGCCGCTCGGCGCGATGTCCACGGCCGCGCCGGCGTTCAACGCCCCGGCGGCGATGTTCACGTCGCGCAGCGCGATCGCGCCGCTGTCGTAGACGCCCTTGCCGGTCAGCTCGGCGAACTGAGTCCGTCCCGTGACCTCCTTGCCGGCGGTCTGGATCACGCGCGAAAGATCGAAGCTGCCGAGCACGCCCTTTTCGATCGTGAAGCTGCCCTGGATCCGCGCGCCGGCGGCGAGCTTTGCGGGATCCGGTCCCTGCATGGCGAAGCTGCCGTTTCCTTCGGCGGCGCCCTGCGACAGCAGGGCGGGCGCGAACACGGCCGCGTTGACGCGCTTGTACTTGAGCGTTCCGTCCACGCTCCACGAGCGGCCCCAGCCGATGCGCGCGGTGCCGGAGACCACGCCCTCGAGCAGCGAGCCGTCCCATTCGCTCAGCGTCATGCCGTCGCGCGTCGCGCTGCCCTTGAAGCTGAAATCCGTGAACGTGACGTCCGGCGCGAACGGCGGGCTGAACGCGCCCGCCGTGCCTTCGATCGCCAGGCGCCCGTCCTTGGGCTGCAGCTTCACGTTCAGCTTGTCCCGTCCGGTCACTTTGACCGACGCGACCGAGCCGCCGTGGTCGACCAGGGCTTCGACGTCCAGCTGCGGCAGCGCGACCGGCCCTAGCAGCGCGACTTGCTTCGCCACCACCCGCGTGACCGAGAAACCGCCGCGATTGAGACTGCCGAGCAGGAGATTGCCGAGCTCGTCCTGAGGCACCACCGCGCCGACGAGCTCGATGCGCCTGAACGCCTTCGCGCCGCCAAACAGCGCGCCCAGCTCCGGGTACGCCCGCGCCGTGGCGATCCTGATCTTGCCGACGCTCACGCCCTCCAACTGGAGCTCCGGCCCGCTCAGCACCGAATAGTGGGCCGAGCGGATGGTGACCGGACGTCCGATCGCGGCGCTCGCCGCCTTGGCGTATTCCGCGGTCGGAACCGGCACCAGCTGCACCGCGACCACCGCCGCCACCAAGGCCAGGACCAACGTGATCGCGACCGGCTTGCCCCATTTCCGCGGGCGCCGGATCTTGACCGGCTTCTCGGCCCTCGCCTTCTCCTTCCTCTCCCTCTTCTCCTCGCGCGCGCGCTCGCGGGCGGCCTTGCGCGACTCCTTGGTCAGCACCTGCTGGTCGCGCCTGACCTCGTCCATGTCGAGGTCTTCGTCGCTCACCACGACGTCGTCTTCAACCGGCTTTTCGAAGCCCCGGGCGACCGGATGCGGCAGGCTGGCGGGATCGATCTGCCGGCGCAGCTTCGTCGTCTCCCAGTCGCCCTTGATCTTGTAGGCGCGCACCGGACGCGGG
This sequence comes from uncultured Enterobacteriaceae bacterium, assembly GCA_964562815.1. Lineage (GTDB taxonomy): Bacteria > Pseudomonadota > Gammaproteobacteria > Burkholderiales > SG8-39 > DAHVFK01. The sequence goes on along the minus strand of CAZLUX010000185.1, from coordinate 698 downwards.
ATGTTCTTCAGCTTCTGCTCGCCGAGCGCCTCGATGCTGTAGGCGACCTTGTCCCGGATCTGGTCGAAGACGACGCCGGCGATGCAGATCCCGCCCCTGTCCGCGAGCGCCTCGAGGCGGGCGGCGACGTTCACGCCGTCGCCGTAGACGTCGTTGTCCTCGCCGATGATGTCCCCCAGGTTGACTCCCATGCGGAATGCGATCTGGCGCGACTGCGCGATGTCGGCCTCCTCGTTTGCCACCGAAGTCTGCACCTGCACCGCGAAGCGAACCGCGTCGACCACGCTCGGGAACTCGATCAGCAGGCCGTCTCCCGCGGTCTTGACGATCCGGCCGTTATGCTCGTCGACCTTGGGCTGGATGATCTCGCGCATCATGCGCTTGAATCGCCCAAGGGTTCCCTCCTCGTCGATTCCCATCAGCCGGCTGTAGCCGACGATGTCGGCGGCGACGATCGCCGCGAGCCTGCGCTTGGCGCGGCCATCCGAGACTGGCTCCGGCGCCTTGCGCGCCGCGGCCTCTTCCGTCTCGCGCTTCGCGCGCGCCTCCCGATCGGCCTGCTCCTTCGCCTTGCGCTCGGCGGCCGCCTCGCGCGTCTTGCGCTCGGACTCCGCGTGCGCCTTGCGCTCCTTCTCGCCCCGCTGCGAGAACGAGTCGAGGTCGGCGAGCAGCGAGTCGGCGAACGAGTCGCCGCCCGG
>CAZLUX010000184.1:3076-4704 GCA_964562815.1 uncultured Enterobacteriaceae bacterium | reverse complement strand
GCCGGGCGCGCCATGAGCCGGCACGCGGCGCTCAAGCGCTGGCAGGGCCGCGAGCTGCTGAAGGATCTGGAGACGCGCGGAGTGCTGGTGCGCACGCGCTCGATGCGGGGCGCGGCCGAGGAAGCCCCCGGCGCCTACAAGGACGTCGAGCGCGTCGCCGAGGCGACCGAGCGCGCGGGCCTCGCGCGCCGCGTCGCGGTGCTGCGGCCCAAGGTCTGCGTCAAGGGGTGAGCGCGTGATCGATGCCTTGCGCGACCCGAAGCGCTACCCGCATCCGGTCGGGCAGGTCGAGGTGCTGGAGACGCACATCTCATGGGTGCTGCTCGCCGGCGACTATGCCTACAAGCTCAAGAAGCCGGTCAATCTCGGCTTTCTCGATTTCAGCACGCTGAAGGCAAGACACTTCTATTGCGAGGAGGAGCTGCGGCTGAACCGCCGCACCGCGCCGCAGCTCTACCTCGAGGTGGTGCCGCTGACGGGCAGCAAGATGGACCCGCGAATCGGCGGCGACGGCGAGCCGATCGACTACGCGGTCAAGATGCGCCGCTTCGGGCAGGACGCGCTGCTCAGCCGCATGGTGCAGGCCGGCACGCTCGGCGCGACCGAGATCGACGCGCTGGCGCGCGGCATCGCCGCCTTCCACTCGCGGATCGCGCGCGCGGATCCGGCGCGGCCCTTCGGCTCGGCGGAGGCGGTTCTGGCGCCTGCAACGCAGAATTTCGACCAAATCGAGGCGCTGATCGGCGCCGACGCCGACGTGCCCGAGCTCGAGCGCTTGCGTGGCTGGACCCGGGACGAGCACGCGCGCCTGCGCTCGAGCTTCGAGGCGCGCAAGGCCGGGGGGTTCGTTCGCGAGTGCCACGGCGACCTGCACCTGGGCAACGTCGCGCTCATCGACGGCGAGCCGACGCCGTTCGACGGCATCGAGTTCAACGAGGCGTTCAGGTGGATCGATGTCATGAACGAGGTCGCGTTCCTGGTCATGGACCTGCTCGACCGCAAGCTGCCGCGGCTCGCCTACCGCTTTCTCAACGCCTATCTGGAGCAGACCGGGGATTACGCGGGACTTGCCGTGCTGCGCTATTACCTGGTTTACCGGGCGCTGGTGCGAGCAAAGGTGGCCTGCATCCGCGCGCACCAGCAGCACCTTTCCGCCGCAGACGGCGAGCGCGCCCGGCGCGAGTACCTCGAGTACCTGCGCCTGGCGCACACGCTCGCGCTGCATCACAAGCGCGCCCTGATTCTGATGCACGGCCTCTCGGGCTCGGGCAAGACGACCGTCGCCCAGTTCCTGCTCGAGACCCTCGGCGCGGTCCGGCTTCGGTCCGACGTCGAGCGCAAGCGGATGCAGGGCCTGGAAGCGCAGGCTCATACCGGCTCGGCGCCCGGCGGCGGAATCTATACGGCCGATCACACCGAGAGGACTTACGCGAGGTTGTCGGCGCTCTCCGAAATGGTCCTCGACGCGGGCTATCCCGCGATCGTGGATGCCACGTTCCTGGCGCGGGCGCAGCGGGCGGCGTTCGCTTCGCTCGCGCGCGAAGCGCGAGTGTCCTTCGCGCTCGCGGCCTGCGAAGCGCCCGTAGCCGTGCTGCGCGAGCGGATTGCGGCTCGAGAGCGCGGCGCGC
>CAZLUX010000184.1:0-2976 GCA_964562815.1 uncultured Enterobacteriaceae bacterium | reverse complement strand
CGGCGCGTCGACGCCGGGGCGGGCGATCGCGTGACGGTGCTCGACGTGTCGCTCGAGCGCAACCGCGCAGCGCTGCTCGCCCTGCTCGAGCGCGGAGCCAAGATTCGCTATTTCGACCACCACGCCGCGGGCGAGGTGCCGTCGCACCCCGACCTCGAAGCCCACATCGACGAGTCGGCCGGCGTCTGTACCAGCATCCTGGTCGACCGCCACTTGCGGGGCCGCTTCCGCCATTGGGCGGTCGTCGCGGCCTTCGGCGACGGCATGCCGGAGGCCGCGACGCGCCTTGCGTCGGGCCTGGGACTCGACGGCGAGCGGCTGGCGGCACTGCGCGAGCTGGGCGAGAACCTGAACTACAACGCTTATGGCGAGAGCGAGGCGGATCTGCTGGTGCCGCCCGCGGATCTCTATCTCAGCGTAAGCCGCTTCGCGGACCCGTTCAGTCTGCTCGAGCGAGAACCGCTGCTCGGGCGGTTGGGCATGCAACGGCGCGAGGACCTGGGGAAGGCGCGAGCGCTTGCACCGCATCGCGCCTCCGCGCACGTGGACGCGTTCGTCCTGCCCGACGCGCCGTGGGCGCGGCGCGCCAGCGGCGTATTCGCCAACGAGCTGGCGGCCGCGCGCCCGGCGCTCGCGCACGCGGTGCTGACGCCAAACTTTCGCGGCGGTTATTCGATCAGCATCCGCGCGCCGCGGGGCGGCATGTTTTCGGCGGCCGATTTCTGCCGCCGCTTCGGCGGGGGCGGACGCCGCGACGCCGGGGGCATCGATCATCTCGAGCGCGCGCGTGTGAACGAGTTGCTGGATTCACTCGAGGCCCAAGTGCCGCGCTGATTAAAGCGGTATAGTCGGGGGCTGGGGAGAAACGAGGGACTTGGCAGGGACCAGGGGTGACAGAAAGTCCATTTGACCGAGAGGCCGCATCGGCCTATCTCATCGGCGCTCTGACGCGCGACCGCTTTCTTCTGTACTGCCAGCCGATCGTGGAAGTGTCCGCGCCTCAGGACGATCAGCGCTTCTTCGAAGTCCTGGTTCGGTTCCGGGACGAGGAGGAGGGCCTGCTGCCACCCGGGTCGTTCATCCCCGTGCTGCAGGAAGCGGGACTGATGCCGCTGCTCGACAAATGGGTGGTGGCGACGGCGATCCGCAAGCTGCGCAGCGTCGCGAGCACGCTGGGAGACTACGCGGCGCCGCGCTACAGCATCAACCTGTCCCTCGAGACGCTCGTCGACGAATCGTTTCCGGCGTTCATCAAGTCCGAGCTGGGCGGCGCCTCGGACCTGGCGCACTGCCTGATGCTGGAGATACCGCTGCGCGACGCGCTGGAGCGACCGGACGAGTTCGGCGCCGCGGTTTCGGCGCTGACCGCGCTCGGCTGCGGCGTCGCCGTTTCGGGGGTGTCGCACGAGGGAGCGGAGATCGGCAAGCTTTATGAGAGGGGCGTTCGCTTCCTCAAGATCAACGGCGCCAGCGCGCTGCGCGAAAAGCCCAATCCGGACGCGCTCGAGCGGATGCGCTCGCTCGGGGAGTCGTGCCGCGAGCTCGGGATGAAGCTGATCGCCGAGTCCGTGGAGCGCGTCGAGGCGCTCGGCGTGCTGGAAATGCTGAAGATCGATTTCGCCCAAGGGTTTGCCTTGGGCGAACCCAAGCCGCTTTAAAAACAACAACTTGTTCTTTGTATGGCGGGTCTTTAAATAATAATGATTATCGTTTATGATTTGACCGCCATGCGCCCAATTCTCTTTCTAGCCTTGCTCCTGCCTTCCCTTTGCCTCGCCGCCGGTACCGAGTTCACGCTCTCGATCCGCAACCACCAGTTCGAGCCGGCCGTGCTACGCGTCCCCGCAGGAAAGCGGATCAAGCTGACTGTGGTCAACCACGATCCCACTGCGGAGGAGTTCGAAAGCTACGAGCTTCATCGCGAGAAGCTCATCCCGGGAAACACCAGCGGCATTGTCTATATCGGGCCGCTCGAGGCGGGACGGTATCCCTTCTTCGGCGACTTCCATCCAAAAACAACGACCGGCGTGGTCATCGCCGAGTGAGACACGTCCGGAGCACTGAATGAAGCGAAGCATCGTTTTCACCGTCGGTGTTGCGGCGCTGACGCTTTCCAGGCTGTGTGCTGCCGGGCCGGCCGACTACGTCTACACGCCGACCGTCGAATACGGGGAGCGCGAAATCGACTTCAAGGCGGGACGCGCCAACACGCACGACGCCGACCAGAGCAGCGCGGCATCGCTCGGCTTCGGCTACGGCGCGAGGCCGCACTGGTTCACCGAGTTCTACGCCAAGTACGAGAGCCAGGGCTCCGGGCCGACGCACTTCGACGCCTGGGAATGGGAGAACAAGTTCCAGCTGACCGACACCGGGGAATACCCGATCGATGCCGGCTTCGTCGTCGAGCTGGAGCGGCCGCAGGACCACAGCGAAGGCTATGAGGTCAGGTTCGGGCCGCTGTTCCAGACCGACTTCGGCAAGGTCCAGCTCAACGGCAACCTGCTGTTCGAGCGGCACTACCGCGCGGCCGCGGGAGGGCCGATGGAGTTCGGCTACCAGTGGCAGGCGAAGTACCGCTGGAAGGAGGCGTTCGAGTTCGGCCTGCAGGGGTTCGGCGACGTCGGCCCCTGGGACAACTGGGACCCGGCGGACGAGCAGTCGCACCGCTTCGGCCCCGCGGTCTTCGGCAAGCTCCCGGTGGGCGTGCACAAGGCGATCCGCTACAACGCCGCGCTGCTGCACAAGGCGTCGTCGGGCGCGCCGGACAACACCTTCAGGATGCAGGTCGAGTACGAGTTCTAGCGCCGTCCGGCGCTAGGTGCGGCTGCGCAGTTCGAGCCGGGGCAGCGGGGCGGTCACCGCCGCGGGGGTGAGGACGTTCGAGCGCAGGGTGGAGATCTGCAGGCCGACGTCCATGAAATAGTAGAACAGGAACATCAGCGCGAGCACGCTCATCCCCGCCGTGAGGCGCAAGCT
>CAZLUX010000183.1:0-4710 GCA_964562815.1 uncultured Enterobacteriaceae bacterium | reverse complement strand
CCGAGCCGGTGCGGCCCAGGCAGAGGATCTCCCAGCCGAGGTAGCGCGCGTCGCCCTCGAGGCGCAGGTCGGACTCGAGCGACGCGAGCGCGCCGTCGAATACGATCGTCTCCTGCGGCAGCCACTCGAGGCAGGCGCCCGCGCCGACCTCGAAGGCGAGGCGCTGGCGCGCCTGGGGGCCGGCCGAGCGGTACCACTTGCCCGCGCCGGGCGTGGTGAGCAGCGCGTGCGCGCCCGCGCCGAGCGAGACGTCTAGCTCGAGCTCGTCGCCGCCGGCGATTCCCGCCGGAGGATGGACCACGATCGCGTGGCAGACCGCGTCGCCCTCGGGATAGAGCGGTTTCTGCACCACCAGCGGGCCGTCGTGCCGGCGCGCCGCGAGCACGCTGCGGCCGCCCGTGCGCTCGAAGCGCAGCGCAAGCTCGGCCTTCCAGGGCGCCGCGACGGGCTCGGCGAGGTGCATGCGCCGATCATACCGCCAGCAGCTTGCGCACGCCGTCCTTCTCCATGTCGGCGCCGGCGCCGCGCGCGACGATCTCGCCGCGCTCCATCACCAGGTACTGATCGGCGAGCGATTGCGCGAAGTCGTAGTACTGCTCGACCAGGAGGATCGACATCTCGCCGCTCGCCGCCAGCTCGCGGATCACGCGCTCGATGTCCTTGATGATCGAGGGCTGGATGCCCTCGGTCGGCTCGTCGAGGATCAGCAGGCGCGGGCCCATCGCCAGCGCGCGGCCGATCGCGAGCTGCTGCTGCTGCCCGCCCGAGAGGTCGCCGCCGCGGCGGCCGAGCATCGACTTCAAGACCGGGAACATCTCGAAGATGCGCGCCGGGACCCTGCTCGCGCCCATCAGGAGGTTCTCCTCGACCGTCAGGCGCGGAAAGATCTCGCGCCCCTGCGGCACGTAGCCGATTCCGGCGCGCGCGCGCTCGTAGGGCCTGGCACGCGCGAGATCTTTGTCTTCGAATACGACCTTGCCCGTCCTGGCGGGAAGCAGCCCCATCAGCGTTTTCAGCAGCGTGGTCTTGCCGACGCCGTTGCGCCCGAGCAGTGCGGTCACCTTGCCGGACGGCACCTCGAAGGAGAGATCGCGCAGGATGTGGCTGCCGCCGTAGTACTGGTTGAGGCCTTCGATCGCGAGCATGTCAGCGCCCCAGGTAGACTTCGATCACGCGCGGGTCGCCCTGCACGGCGTCGAGCGGGCCCTCGGCAAGCACCGAGCCCTCGTGCAGCACCGTCACCTTGCGCGCGATGCGGGCGATGAAGGCCATGTCGTGCTCGACCACCACCAGCGAGTGCCTGCCGGCGAGCGTGAGGAACAGCTCCGCGGTGCGCTCGGTCTCGTCGTCGCTCATCCCCGCCACCGGCTCGTCGAGCAGCAGCAGCCTCGGCTCCTGCATCAGCAGCATGCCGATCTCGAGCCACTGCTTCTGCCCGTGCGAGAGCAGGCCCGCGGTGCGGTCGGCCGCGCCGGCAAGCCCGACCCGCTCGATCATCGCGGCGATGCGGTCGCGCGCTTCCGAATCCAGGCGCGCGAACAGCGTCGAGCGCACGCGCTTGTCGGCCTTCATCGCGAGCTCGAGGTTCTCGAACACCGAGTGCTGCTCGAAGATGGTCGGCTTCTGGAACTTGCGCCCGATGCCCGCCTGGGCGATCTCGGCTTCCGTCAGGCGCGTGAGGTCGATCGACTGGCCGAAAAAGACGGTGCCCTCGTCGGGGCGCGCCTTGCCGGTGATCACGTCCATCATAGTGGTCTTGCCGGCGCCGTTGGGCCCGATCACGCAGCGCAGCTCGCCGGCGTCGATCGCCAGCGACAGCGCGTTGAGCGCCTTGAAGCCGTCGAAGCTGACGTTGATGCCCTCGAGGTAGAGGACGACGCCGTGCGTGGCGTCGAGCTGATCCCCGACCAGGTGGCCGACCGGGGCGTCGCTCACGCGGCCTTCCCGCGCGCGAGCAGCCCCATCACGCCGCGCGGCATGAAGAGCGTGACGAGGATGAACAGAAGTCCCAGGAAGTACAGCCAGATGTCGGGAAAAGCCTGCGTGAAGAAGCTCTTTGCGCCGTTGACGAGCGCGGCGCCGACTACCGCGCCGGCCAGGGTGCCGCGCCCGCCGACCGCGACCCAGATCGCGACCTCGATCGAGTTCGCGGGCGACATCTCGCTCGGATTGATGATGCCGACCTGCGGCACGTAGAGCGCGCCGGCGATGCCGCACAGCACCGCCGACAGCGTCCACACGAACAGCTTGTAGTGCTCGGTGTTGTAGCCGCAGAACATGACGCGCTGCTCGGCGTCGCGGATCGCGGCCAGGACGCGCCCGAACTTGGAGGTCACCAGCCAGCGCCCGAGCAGCAGCGTGCCGAGCATCGCCGCGGCGCTCAGCGCGTACAGAACCACCCGCATGTCGAGGGTGGCGATCGGGAAGCCGAGAATGCGCTTGAAATCGGTGAATCCGTTGTTGCCGCCGAAGCCGGTCTCGTTCCTGAAGAACAGCAGCATCGCGGCGTAGGTGAGCGCCTGGGTGATGATCGAGAAGTAGACGCCCTTGATGCGCGAGCGGAACGCGAACCAGCCGAACACGTAGGCGAGCAGCCCCGGCACCAGCAGGACCAGGGCCGCCGCGTAGAGGAAGTGCTCGGTGAAGCTCCAGTACCAGGGGTAGGCCTTCCAGTCGAGGAAGACCATGAAGTCGGGCAGCGGACGGTGGTAGACGCCGTCGAGGCCGATCTGGCGCATCAGGTACATGCCCATGGCGTAGCCGCCGAGGGCGAAGAACAGGCCGTGCCCGAGCGAGAGGATGCCGGCGTAGCCCCACACCAGGTCCATCGCCAGGGCGACGACCGCGTAGCAGAGGAACTTGCCGGCGAGGCTGACCCAGTACTCCGAGAGATGCAGCGGGCTGCCCGCCGGCACCAGCAGAGCGAGCACCGGAACCACGATCAGCAGCGCGGCCGCGAGCGCGACGAGCGCGGCCCATCCCCGGCTGCCGTACAGCCGGCTCATGCCTCGACCGCCCGGCCCTTGAGCGCGAACAGGCCCTGCGGGCGCTTCTGGATGAAGATGATGATGAACGCGAGCACCGCGATCTTTGCGAGCACCGCGCCCGACCACGACTCGAGCAGCTTGTCGACCACGCCGAGGCCGAGGCCCGCGTAGACGGTGCCGGCGAGCTGCCCGACCCCGCCCAGCACGACCACCATGAAGGAATCGACGATGTAGGCTTGGCCCAGCGCCGGGCCGACGTTGCCGATCTGCGACAGCGCGCAGCCGGCGAGTCCCGCGATCGCGCAGCCCAGGCCGAAGGCGAGCGTGTCGATGCGCGCGGTCGGCACGCCGACGCAGCTCGCCATGGCGCGGTTCTGCGTCACGCCGCGCACGAACAGGCCCAGCCGCGTGCGCGTGAGCAAGAGCCAGATGCCCGCCACCACCACCGCCGAAAAGATCAGGATGTAGATGCGGTTCCAGGGCAGCACCAGGTTCGACATCGCCTGCACCCCGCCCGACATCCACGACGGGTTGTCGACCTGCACGTTTTGCGCGCCAAAGAGCGAGCGTACGCTCTGCATCAGCACCAGGCTGATGCCCCAGGTGGCGAGCAATGTCTCGAGCGGCCGGCCGTAGAGCCAGCGGATCACCGTGCGCTCGAGGATCATGCCGACGGTGCCGGACACGATGAACGAAGCCGGCACCGCGGCGACGAGGTACCAGCCGAAGGCGCCCGGCCAATAGGTCTGGAACAGGTTCTGCACCACGTAGGTGGCGTAGGCGCCGAGCATGATGAGCTCGCCGTGCGCCATGTTGATCACGCCCATCAGGCCGTAGGTGATCGCCAGCCCGAGCGCGGCGATCATCAGGATGCTGCCCAGGCTCAGGCCCGCGAACAGCAGCCCGACGCGGTCGCCCCAGGCGAGCCGCTCGCGCACGTCGGCCAGGCTCGCTTTGGCCGCAGCCCGGATCGCGGCGTCGGGCTCGGCCCAGCTGCCGTCGGCCTTCTTTTCCAGCAGCGGCTGAAGCAGCGTCAGGGTCCTGGGGCTGCCGGAGCCGGCCAGGGTGCGGATCGCCGCCAGGCGGTCCGACTCCTTGCCCGCGCGCAGCTCGATCGAAGCGGCCGCGATGCGGAGCAGCCCCTCGATCTCCGAGTCGGTTTCGTGCGCGAGCGCCTTCCTCACGATCGGCAGCGCCGCGGCGCGCGGATCATCGGCCAGGTCGCGCGCGGCCTTGAGGCGCGTGGCGCGGTGCGGCGAGACCAGGCGCATGGCGGACACCGCGGCATCCAGCGCGCGGCGCACTCGGTTGTTCAGGACGACGTCGCTCGCGTCGGCGGGCACCGGCGAGACCTTCTCGCCGGTGACCGCGTCCACGGCCGAGTCGCCGTTGACGATCAGCACGCGGTCGCCCGAGGTCTGGACGTTCCCCGCGTACAGCGCCTTGAGCAGCGGCTCGGACTTCTCGTCGTCGGACGCGAGCAGGGCGTTGATCGCGGCGATCTTGTCGTCGCTGGTGTCGCCGAGGGCGAGCTTGTGAACGACCCCCGCGTCGAGCGCCAGCGCCGGCGGCGCGAACGCCGCCAGCGCCAGCCACAGGGTGAGGACGATCCTGCGCACTTACGACTTCTTCGTCATCTTCTCCGGGTAGTCCTTCTTGCCCTTGTCCTCCGGCAGGTAAGGACTCCACGGCTGCGCCTTGATGGGGCCCTTGGTCTTCCACA
>CAZLUX010000182.1:0-4821 GCA_964562815.1 uncultured Enterobacteriaceae bacterium | reverse complement strand
CGCCTTCGCGGTGGTCAAGGACGTGCCGGGCGTCATCCGCGCCGCGCGCGGCTGATTTTCATCGCCGCGTAACGCGGGCGCGCGACGATGGGCGCCCGTGAAGCTGCGAATCCTGCTCTACGCATTGCCGCTTGTCCTGTTCGCTCCGGACGCGTTCGCCTGGGGCTTGCAGACGCATCTGTTCTTTGCCCAGTACGCGCTGATGGTGACGCCGCTCGCGGACCCGAAACTGCGGCACGCCGCGGCGCGCCTGCCTCGGCTGGTGCTCGCAGGCGCCTGTCTTCCCGACCTCGCCCTGGTCGGGCCGGCGATCGGTACGCACGCGTTCCGCCGGTCTCACCACTGGGCGACGCTGCGCCGGATCGCCGCCGTTCCGCTCTGCGACGAGGACCGCGCTATCGTTTTCGGCTACGCCAGCCACCTGCTGGCGGATATCGTCGCGCACAATTATTTCGTGCCTGAACACGAGCGTCGCATCGCAAGGGTGGAACACCTCACGCACGCGGCCTGCGAATGGGCGATGGATGACTTCCTGCGGCCGTGGGTGTACGCGGCGACCGTCGATCTGTTCGCCGCCGAGCGCGCCGCGCTGACTGATTTTGTCGGAAGCCGGTTCCGCTGCGGCGAGGTGCTGGCGCGGCGCGCCGTCGATATGCTGGGGCGCGCCGACGGAGCTCTGCGTGCCTCGCGACTGCCGGGGCTATGCCGTCGCGCGCTGAGGCTCTTCGATAGCCGCCTCGCTGCGCGATTCGAGGCCTATGTGCGCGAGACTTCCACCAGGCTCGGGCACCTGGAAGAGGTCCTGAACGGCGCCGAGCCGGCCTGGGACGCCGAGATCGCGCGAGACACTTCGCGACGCGACTTCTGGCACCGCGGCAGGCTGCTGCTTCCAGCGAAGCTGCTCTAGGATCATTTCCCAGCAGCGCGCGGCGAGCTCCCTCCGCGCGAACCCGTGAGGAGCCTGCGCGGGCGCCGTCCTCGCGATCTGTGCTGGCAGGATCGTCACGCTGACCACGATGCGAGGCACGGAAGCGATCCGGCGCAGCGATTGCACCAGGCTCATGTCGCCGACGAACGCGGCGGCGGCGCAGTGCTCGCCGTGCGCATTGTGGTAGCTCAGCGAGAGCGGAAGCACCGCGCGATTCTCGTTCACCGCGGCCTGGAAAAGGGCGGGCCTGAACGGCAGCATGCGGGTGCCGTCGCTGGTCGTTCCTTCCGGAAAGATCGCAACCGCGCGGCCGGCGCCGAGGAGCGCGCCGATTTCCCTTAGCGCGCTTCTCGCCGCGCGCCCGTTGCCCCGCCGCAGCAACACCGTCCCGGTGCGTGCGAGCAGAACGCCGATCGCCGGCCACGCGCCGAGCTCGTGTTTGGAGACGAAGGTCGCCGGGCGAACGGTGTTGAGCACGAGCACGTCCAGCCAGGAGACGTGGTTGGCGACCAGCAGGGCGCAGTGTGGAGCGGGCACGCCCGCCAGGCGCAGCTCGACGCCCAACATTTGTAGCAGCGCCGCGGTCCAGCGGCGGGAAACGGCGGCACGCGAGCGGTGCTCGAGCAGCGGGAAAAGCACAAGTACCGTGGCCAAACCACCAGCGAGGTGCAGTGCAACCCGGGCGATGCGCAACGCGGCACGCGCTTCGCGCAGCATGCCTAGGCTAGACAAGGGCAAGCGAGGCTGCGCCGACAAATATCCCGAGCGCGGCGCCGGCGAGGACGTCGCTGGGGTAGTGCAGGCCGAGCACCATGCGCGACGCGGCGGTGAGCAGCGTGAACGGGACCAGCAGGGCGGCGAGCCAGGGATAGTAGGCCAGCGCGACCACCGAGAATCCCACGGCGTGCAGCGTGTGGCCTGAAGGAAAGCTGTACGTGTCGAGCGGCGATGCGCCGCGCGCGATGCTCGCGTGAACCTGGTAGGGACGCGGGCGCAGCGTGCCCTGCTTGAGCAGTTTATAGATCGTCGTGCAGGCGAGGCCGGCGCCGGCCATGTGTAGCACCGGCTGCACCGCGTCCTCGCGCAGCAGCAGAAGCACGAGCATGAGCGCGTACCAGAAGATGCCGTCGCCGAGCCGGCTGATCGCGCGGCAGGCTTGAGGCAACGCCCGATAGCGCAGCGCGCGGTTGCAGCGCAGGCAGACATGCGCGTCCCAGCGCTGGACTCGCTCGAGCGCGGAATCAAGTCGCGACACTTTGCGCCTCCACTCGCTCCGAGTCGGCGGCCGCCTCCAGCAGGGCGGCCTCGAAGTCCCTCACGATGTGCGCCCAAGTGACGCTTTCGGCTGCCTTGCGGGCTGCGCACCCGAGCTCGCGTGCGAGATGCGGCTCGCGGGCGAAGCGCTCGGCTTGCGCGATGAACGCGGCGCGGTCGTCGAACGCCGCGAGCAGCGCCGAGCGGCCGTGTTCGAGGTGCTGGCGGGCGGCGGCGTAGTCGTAGGCGACCACGCCGAGACCGCTCGCCATGGCCTCGAGCGTGACGTTGCCGAAGGTCTCGGTCACGCTGGGGAAAAGGAACACGTCGGCCGAGGCATAGTGGGCCGAGAGCTCGCCGTTGACCAGCCGGCCGGCGATCACGCAACCCACGTTCGCGTGGCGCAGCTCCTGGAGTAGCGGACCGTCGCCGACGAGCACGAGCTTGGTGTCCGGGCGCAGGCGCCGCATCGCCTCGTAGGCTTCGATCACGAGCGGAAAATTCTTCTCAGGCGCGAACCGGCTGACGCACAGCGCGACCACGGTGTCGTTATCCGCGCCCCAGGTCGCGCGCAGCGCCCGCGAGCGGCGCTCCGGCGAGAACACCCTCGGGTTCACGCCCCGGCCGACGACGCGCAGGCGCTCGAAGCCCTGTGCAGCGAGCTGCTGCGCGAGCTCCTCGGTCGGCACGAGCGTGCAATCGGCCCGGTTGTGGAAGTGCCGCAGGTAACCTGCGACCGGCCGCCGCAGCCAGGACACGCCGTAGTGCCTGCTGTAGGCGTGAAAGTTGGTGTGAAAATCGGTGACCACCGGAAGCCTCAGTTTTCTCGCCGCCGCAAGCGCTGACCAGCCGAGCGGTCCCTCGGTGGCGATGTGCACGAGGTCGGGGCGCCAACGGGTCCAGGCGCGCGACAGGGCGCGGCTGCCCGGCATGCCCATCCTGAGCTGCGTGTAGCGCGGCACCGGGATTCCTGGCCGCAGCAGCTCGTGGAAATCCGCCCCCTCCGCTCCCTTGTCGGCGCGGTGCTGGCGCGGGCGCACCAGCTGAACCGCGTGGCCGAGAGCGCACAATCCTTCGACCATCAGGCCAATGGTGCGAGCGACGCCGTTGACTTCCGGCGGATAGGTCTCGCTCACCATGGCAACGCGCAAATTGGCGCCGCGGGGCGCGAGCTCGTCGATGTCGAGGATCCGGTTCACGCGACGCGAGCATGCGGCACGCGTGTGAAGCCGGGATGACGGTTGTGTGATGTCTTCGTGACAGCTGCGCGCCGCGGCTGCGGCTCAGCCCAGCAGAACCAGCAGCCATACCGCGGCCGCCGTCAGCAACGACATCATGACTGCCGCGCTTCCCATGTCCTTGGCGCGCTTGGCGAGACGGTGGTTTTCGAGCGAGATTCGGTCCACCGCGGCTTCGACCGCCGAATTCAGAAGCTCGACCACCAGCACCATCAACACGCTCCCCACGAGCAGCGCCCGCTCGCCCCCTCCGTTGCCGAGCCACAACCCCAGGGGGGCGAACACTGCCGCGGCGATCAGCTCCTGTCGGAACGCGTCTTCGTGCCGCGCCGCCTCGGCCAGTCCCGAAAGCGAGTAGCGCGTTGCATTGATCAGGCGGCGTAGGCCTGTCTTGCCTTTGTGCGGGCTTTCCATCGCGCCGCGAAATGTAGCACGTCGGCGCGGACGGTAGTCATCGAATCTTCATTGGGTTGTCACTCCACGGTCACGGCCGCTTTCTACATTGCGCGCGAAATCCGAGACCAAGGAGAGGCACGATGGATCGTATCGACGACAGTCTGCTGCTGCGGCCGCTTGGCGCGAGGCGGAACGGGCGACGCTACTCGGTGGCATTTGCGCGCAGCGACGCCGAACGGCGCGAAGCGCAGCGGTTGCGCTGGAGGGTCTTCGCCGACGAGATGGGGGTACGGCTGCGCTCAAAGGAACCCGGGCTCGATCACGACCTGTTCGATCCGCACTGCAAGCAGCTGCTGGTGCGCGACGAGCACAGCGGCGAAGTGATCGGCACGTATCGCCTGCTTCCGCCGCACGGGGCGCGCCGCGTCGGCTGTTACTACTCGGAGACCGAGTTCGACCTCACGCGGCTGCAGCTGTTGCGCCCGCAAATGGTCGAGCTCGGCCGCACCTGCGTGGATGCGCGCTATCGTTCCGGCGCGGTGATCGCGCTGCTCTGGGGCGGGGTAGCGCGATACATGCTGGCGCACGGCTACCGTTACCTCATCGGCTGCGCCTCGATGAGCCTGGCCGACGGCGGTCGCGCTGCGCGGGCTGCGTACCAGCGCATGCGCGCGACCTCGCTGGCGCCGATCGAGTACCAGGTGTTTCCGCGTGCGCCGCTCGAGCTCGACCGGATCGAGGCTTCGGACGACGCCGTGCTGCCACCGCTGATCAAGGGCTACCTGCGCTGCGGCGCCTACGTTTGCAGCGAGCCGGCCTGGGACCCCGACTTCAACAGCGCCGACTTCTTCATGTTCCTGCCGCTGTCGAAGATGACGTCGCGCTATGCGCAGCGATTTCTCGGGCACGCCGCGGACGAGGTCTAGCTGGGCGTCGCGAGGGTGAACAGGAGCTCTTCCTGCGCCGAGCGGCGGCGGCCGCGGCGGGGCTTGGCGCGCTCGTAGC
>CAZLUX010000181.1:3199-4893 GCA_964562815.1 uncultured Enterobacteriaceae bacterium | reverse complement strand
AAGTTCTCCTTTTGCGTGTAGTCGACGACCTTTTCCGCCTTGATCACGTCGCGCGCCACCGAGCTCAGCGTGCCGTAGCCGTCGGCCAGGCCCAGTGTCACGCTCTGCTGACCGGTCCAGATCAGGCCACTGAACATGTCGGGCGTTTCCTTCAGCCGCGTACCGCGACCCTGGCGCACGTCGTGGATGAACTGCTCGTGGATCTGGTCGAGCATCGCCTGCGCGTAGGCCTTCTGCTTCGGGTCCTCCGGCAGGAACGGATCGAGGAAACCCTTGTTCTTGCCCGCAGTCAGCAGGCGCCGCTTCACGCCCAGCTTGCTCATCAGCCCCGTCACCCCGAATCCGTCCATGCGCACACCGACCGAGCCGACGATGCTCGAGCGCGTGACATAGATCCGATCTGCCGCGGAGGCGACGTAGTAACCGCCCGAGGCGCAGATGTCCTCGACCACCGCGTAGAGCGGGATGCGGGGATATTTCTTGCGCAGGCGCCGAATCTCGTCGTAGATGTTCTGCGCCTGGACCGGGCTGCCGCCGGGGCTGTTGATCTCCAGCACGACCCCCTTGGTGGAGCCGTCCTTGAACGCTGCCCGAAGCGCCCCGTTGATCCTCTGCGCGCTCGCGTCGGTTCCGGGTCCGATCAGTCCGTTGATCTGCACCAGCGCCGTATGAATGCCGCCCGTTCCCTCCGTGCCGGTTTCCCGCCAGTCCATCGCCAGCGCGATGATGATGCTCAGGTAAACGAAGAACAGCAGCTTGAAGAAGATCCCCCACATGCGCGAGCGCCGCTGTTCCTTGAGGGCTGCCGTCGCGAGCCGCTCGAGCACCCCGCGTTCCCACTGTCCGCCGTTTTCAGTCATCTGCGAATCCCAGGAAGAAGACCTTGCCGTCGCGCTCCTCGATGCGCAGCGCCACCAGCGGTGCGCCGTTGCACGGTCCGCCTCGGCATTTTCCGCTGGCCGGGTCGTACACCGCACCGTGCGCCGAGCATATCAAATCGCGCCCGTCGGCGCCGAAGAAGTCGCCTTCGCGCCAGTCCAGTTCCAGCGCGACGTGGCTGCAGCGGTTCAGATAGCCGCGCGCGACGCCGGCGAAGCGCACCACGAATGCCGGCACGGCCTCGCCGAAGTATTCGACTTCGAAGCGCACGCCGCGACCGGCCTCGGCCAGCGCCGTGGAGTCGCAAATCAGCCGTTCTGCGTCAGCCATTGCACCAGTTCGTCCACGCTCGCCACGCAGGCTCGCGGCGCGAGGGCCCGCAACTCGTGCTCCGGATGCGCGCCGTATCCGACTGCTACCGCGTCGACCCCGGCGTTGCGCGCCATCTCGAGGTCGTGCGACGTGTCGCCCACCATCAGGACCCGCTCCGGCTCGGCGTCGAGCTCCTGCATCAGCTCGAGCAGCATCGCCGGATGCGGCTTGGGATGGGTTTCGTCCGCGCAGCGCGAAGCGCAGAAGTACGCGCCGAGGCCGCTCGCCACGAGCGCGCGATCCAGCCCCGCGCGGCTCTTGCCGGTGGCGACCGCGAGCAGGACACCGCGCTCGTGCAGTCCGGCCAGGAGCCGGGGCACGCCCTCGAACAAAGACATCGAGCTTTCGCGCGCCAGGAAATGTCGGCGATACCGGTCGGCGAAATCGCGGTAACGCTCGCGCGGCAGGTCCGGCACCGCATGCCGCAGCGAGTCGTGCAATCC
>CAZLUX010000181.1:0-3099 GCA_964562815.1 uncultured Enterobacteriaceae bacterium | reverse complement strand
GCGCCCCGGTCGTCGGATGGCGCAGCACCAGCCGGCACGCGTGCAGCATCAGGCGCCTGACTCCCTGCTTGGCGAGCGCGCGGTTGAGCTCGAAGTCGCCGTACTTGTCATCGCCCAGGACGGGATGACCGGCGTGCGCCAGGTGCACGCGGATCTGGTGCGTGCGCCCGGTCAGCAGGCGCAGCTCGAGCAGGCTGAAGTCGTCGCCCGTCGCCAGGGGCCTCGCCCGGGTGACCGCCTGCTGGCCGTCCGCGCGCACGCTCACCCTGCGTTCGCCGCTCGCGGTGACATGCTTGTGCAGCGCCTCGCGCAATTCCCTCGTGCCGCCCCGCCATCGCCCCGCCACCACCGCGACGTAGGCCTTTTCCATCTCCCCTTCGCGCAGCATCCGGTGCAGCTCGAGCAGCGCGCTGCGCTTCTTCGCGACGACCAGCAGCCCCGAGGTGTCCCGGTCCAGCCGATGCGCGAGCTCGAGGAACTTGGCCTGGGGCCGCGCCGCGCGCAGGGACTCGATCGCGCCGTAGCTGAGGCCGCTGCCGCCGTGAACGGCGATGCCGGAGGGCTTGTCGACGACCAGCAGCGCCGGGTCCTCGTGCACCACCGGCAGCTCGAGGGGGCGCGGCGCGGGGCGGGCAGCCCGGGCGGGCAGCCTGAGCGGAGGCACCCGGACCCGGTCGCCCGCCCGCAGGCGGTATTCGGGCCCGACGCGCCCGCTGTTGACCCTCACCTCGCCGCTGCGCAACACCCGGTAGACGTGGCTCTTGGGCACCCCTTTCAGGCGCCGCAACAGGAAGTTGTCGATGCGTTGCGCGGCGCTTTCCTCGCCGACCTGCAGCAGAGTCGCCCGAGCCTTGCTTAAGTCATTCATTATCCGTATGATCTCGGGACTGCTTCGAGTTGCGAGGCACAGGTTCGCGGTATGCGCCTAGCGCTGCCAGGATCTGCAACCCGCCTCCCGCCCTGCTCAAGCCGGGCCTGAAGCAACGGTTAATTTCGCTCACCGGAAGTAGCGATAGTACTAGAAGCGAGCGCAGAGGGTTTTCCCCGCGGAAACGCCCGCACCCCTTAAGGAAGGGTGCACGGATTCCGGCCGCCGCCGGGTTTTGGCAAACCGACAGGCATTGTGTCGCCGAACCGAATGAAGGCTTTGACTGGTCGAAAACTAGGAGAATCCTGACCGACGGACCGCCGGTTCCCCTGCGAGCGCAGGAGAACAGGAAGTGAAACGCATGCTATTCAATGCGACGCAGCAAGAAGAGCTGCGCGTCGCGATCGTGGACGGGCAAAAGCTCGTCGACCTCGACATCGAATCTGCCACAAGGGAACAGCGCAAGAGCAACATCTACAAAGGCATCGTTACCCGCATCGAGCCCAGCCTCGAGGCCGCGTTCGTCGACTATGGCGAGGAGCGGCACGGGTTCCTTCCTTTCAAGGAAGTCGCGCGAGCCTATTTCCGCTCCGACATAGACGTCGGCAAGGCGAGAATCCAGGACGCCATCAAAGAGGGCCAGGAGCTGATCGTCCAGGTCGAGAAGGACGAGCGCGGCACCAAGGGAGCCGCCCTCACCACCTTCATCAGTCTGGCGGGTCGATACCTGGTCCTGATGCCCAACAACCCCCGCGGGGGCGGTGTCTCGCGCCGGGTCGAAGGCGAGGACCGCAACGAGCTGCGCGACACCCTCGACCAGCTGACGGTTCCCGAAGGCATGAGCGTCATCGCCCGCACCGCGGCGATCGGGCGCTCCGCCGAGGAGCTGACCTGGGACCTGAACTACCTGATGCAGCTGTGGCGCGCGATCGAGGGCGCCGCGGCAGACCGCACCCCCGGGCCCGACGGCCGCTACGTCGCGAAGCCGTTCCTGATCTACCTCGAATCGAGCCTGGTGATACGTGCGATCCGGGACTATTTCCAGCCCGACATCGGCGAAATTCTGATCGATACGGAGGAAATCTACGAGCAGGCGCGCACGTTCATGCAGATCGTGATGCCGGGCAACGTCGGCAAGGTCAAGCTTTACCGCGACGACGTGCCGCTGTTCTCGCGCTTCCAGATCGAGCACCAGATCGAGATGGCGTACGCGCGGCACGTGAATCTGCCCTCGGGCGGCGCGGTGGTGATCGATCACACCGAGGCGCTGGTCGCGATCGACGTCAACTCGGCACGCGCCACCAAGGGCCACGACATCGAGGAAACGGCGCTGCGCACCAATGTCGAAGCGGCCGACGAAATCGCCCGCCAGCTGCGCCTTCGCGACCTCGGCGGCCTGATCGTGGTCGACTTCATCGATATGGAATCGCAGCGCGCGCAGCGTGAGGTGGAAAACCGCTTCCGCGAGGCGCTGCGCTTCGACCGCGCGCGGGTCCAGATCGGCAAGATCTCGCGCTTCGGGCTGATGGAGCTGTCGCGCCAGCGGCTGCAGCCGTCGCTGGAGGAGACCGCCCACATCAACTGTCCGCGCTGCAGTGGCACCGGCTTCATCCGGGGCACGGAATCGACCGCGCTGCACGTCCTGCGCATCCTGCAGGAAGAGGCGATGAAGGAGAACACCGGTGCGGTGCATGCCCAGGTGCCGGTCGACGTTGCCAGCTTCCTGCTGAACGAGAAGCGCAGCGAGATCCAGAAGCTCGAGGGACGGCTCAAGGTCAATATCGTGCTGGTCCCCAATGCGCACCTCGAGACGCCGCACTACAAGGTGCAGCGCCTGCGGCACGACGAGCTGAACGACATGGAGCACGTGCCCGCCAGCTACGAGCTGGCCGAGCAACCCGAGGAGCCGAAGCTCGGCGCCGACGCCGAGCCGCTCAAAGAGCGCCAGGAAGCGGTGGTGAAGGCCATCACGCCCGCCCAGCCGGCGCCGCTGGCGCCGGAACCGCAGCCCCAGCGACCGCCACGCCGCCCGGAGCGCGCGGCCTCGCCCATCGTGGCGCCGGTCGAGGCGCGTCCCGGCATCATCGGGCGCATCCTGGGCTGGTTCAAGCAGGAGCCCTCCCACGCTGTCAAAGCGGCACCGCCAGCCGCGCTCACCGAGCAGCGCCCGGGGCCGCGCGAGCCGCGGCGGGAACCTCGCCAACGCGACCGACGCCCCGAGCAACGCGCAG
>CAZLUX010000180.1:0-4901 GCA_964562815.1 uncultured Enterobacteriaceae bacterium | reverse complement strand
AGCTCGCCGATGAACTCGATCCAGCGCGGGTACTTGTAGGGCGCGAGCTTGTCCTTGACGTGCTGCTGCAGCGACTGCGCCAGCGCGTCGCTCGGCGACTGGCCCTGCTTGAGCACGATGTAGGCCTTGGGCTTGACCAGCCTGCTCTCGTCCTCGGCGCCGACCACCGCGGCCTCGAGCACCGCGTCGTGCGACACCAGCGCCGCCTCGACCTCGGCGGGCGAGACGTAGATGCCGGAGACCTTGAGCATGTCGTCCGAGCGCCCGCCGTAGACGTAGTAGCCGTCGGCGTCCTGGCTGTACTTGTCGCCGCTCTTGGTCCACTCGCCGACGAAGGTGGCGCGGCTCTTGGCGCGGCTGTTCCAGTACTGCGCGGCGCTGGTCTCGCCGCGGATCTGCAGCTCGCCCAGCTCGCCCTGCTTCACCGGGTTGCCCGCCTCGTCGACCAGCCGCAGCTCGTAGCCCGGAACCGGCTTGCCGGTGGTGCCGTAGCGGACGTCGTCCGGACGGTTGGAGAGGAAGATGTGCAGCATCTCGGTCGAGCCGATGCCGTCGAGGATGTCGACCCCGGCCTTTTCCTTGAAGGTCTGGGCGATGCGCGGCGGCAGCGCCTCGCCCGCCGAGGTGCAGGCGCGCAAGGCGTGCTCGCCCTTGTTCGGAAACGCCGGGTCGGCGAGCATCGCCGCGTAGAGCGTCGGCACGCCGTAGAAGATGGTCGGCTTCTTTTCCACCAGGCGCTTGAACACCGCCGCCGGGGTCGGCCGCTCGGCCATCAGCACTGTGGTGGCGCCGACCGAGAGCGGGAACGACAGGCCGTTGCCCAGGCCGTAGGCGAAGAAAAGCTTCGCCGCCGAGAACACGACGTCGTCCTCGCGGATGCCGAGGATCGGCTTGGCGTAGAGCTCGGCGGTGAGGATCATGCTCGAGTGCACGTGCACCGTGCCCTTGGGCGTGCCGGTCGAGCCGGAGGAATACAGCCAGAAGCAGGCGTCGTCGCGGGTGGTCGGCGCAGGCGCGAAGTCGTCCTTGCCTTTCGCGAGGAGGTCGCGAAACGCCATGTGGCTCTTGGCGTCCTTGCCCGAGACCACCACGTGCTCGAGGAAAGGGAGCCTGCCCAGCAGCGGTTCGAACTGCGGCAGCAGCGCTTCCGACACGAACAGCACGCGCGCGCGGCTGTCGTTGAGCATGAATTCGTAGTCTTTGGTGGTGAGCAGCGTGTTGGCCGCCACCGGCACCACCCCGGCGCGGATCGCGCCCAGGAACGCGGTCGGCCAGTCGACCGTGTCGAGCATCGCCAGCATCACGCGCTGCTCCATGTCGACGCCGAGCGTCGCGAGCGCCGAGGCGAAGCGGTTGACCCGCTTCGCCAGCTCGCCGTAGCTGGTGCTGCCGGCGTCGTCGATATAGGCGGCCTTGCCGGCGCGGCCCGCGGCGAGGTTGCGCCCGATCAGGTCTTCGGCCGCGTTGTACTCGCGAGGGATCTCCACCCGCGGCGGCGACACCGAATGGTCAGCCTTGGATCGCTCCATGATTCCCCTCCTCCCCGACGTGCTGCGCCTCAGGCCGCCTCTTCGGCCGCCTGTCGCGCAAGTTTAAGCCACTCCTCGCCCCACTCGCTCGCCATCTCCTCGGGCAGCACGCCCGAAGAGGCGTCGTGCTTGACGCGCTCGCCGATGCGCCGCGCGCCGAGCTCGGCGAGCCGCTCGTCGAAGCGCTGTCCGCCGAAATTGAAGGTCTCGGCGTAGGTCCGGTCGCCGAGGCCGAACACCCCGTAGCACACGTGCTTCAGGTCGGGGCGCTTCGCCCCGAGGTCCTCGAACAGCGCCTTGGCGTTGTCGGGCACGTCGCCCTGGCCGTAGGTCGAGGTGCAGATCAGGAACACGCCCTCGCGCGCGAACACCGAGCTGTCGAGCTGGTCCATCAGCAGGGTCTCGACCTGGGTCTCGCCGTCGTCCCACGCGAGCTCGAGCTCCTGCGCGACGAGCTGCGCCGTCCCCGTCATCGTGCCTACCAGGATATTTATTTTGAGTGTCATTGACAGTAACTATATTGCACCATAAAATTCAGGTCAAGCAGTATAGTTCATTAACCCGGATCAACGCCATGGGCGCTCCGCTCACCCCGACATCCCAGCTGGATTCCGCCGAGCAGGCCTACCTCGGCCGGCTGGGCGAGCGCGTGCGCGCCTGGCGCCTCGACCAGGGCGTGACGCGCA
Source organism: uncultured Enterobacteriaceae bacterium (assembly GCA_964562815.1). GTDB lineage: Bacteria > Pseudomonadota > Gammaproteobacteria > Burkholderiales > SG8-39 > DAHVFK01. The sequence goes on along the minus strand of CAZLUX010000180.1, from coordinate 2,686 downwards.
AGGCGCTGGCGGTCGCCTCGGGCGTCTCCGAGCGCTACCTCGCCCAGCTCGAATCGGGGCACGGCAACATCTCGGTGCTGCTGCTGCGCAAGGTCGCGCACGCGATGCAGGTTCCGGTCGAGGACCTGGCGCGCGAGAACGGCGACGTGCCCGCCGAGCTCGCGCTGCTGACGCGCTTCGCGCAGTCGCTGCCGCCGGACAAGGTCGCCGCCGCGCACCGCCTGCTGCAGGCGCAGTTCGGCAGCCCGCGCAAGCGGCGCGTCGCCCTGCTCGGGCTGCGCGGCGCCGGCAAGTCCTCGCTCGGCACGCGGCTCGCCGAAAGCCTCGGTGTGCCCTTCGTCGAGCTCGACCGCGAGGTCGAGCGCGAAGCGGGCTCTGATCTGGGCGCCGTGTTCTCGATCTACGGCCAGGACGCCTACCGCCGCTTCGAGCGCAGGGCGCTCGAGCGCGTGCTGCGCCAGCACGACCGCGCGGTGATCGCCACCGGCGGCAGCCTGGTCACCGACCAGGACAACTACGAGCTGCTGCGCGAGCGCTGCTACTGCGTCTGGCTCAAGGCCTCGCCGGAAGAGCACATGTCGCGCGTGATCTCGCAAGGCGACATGCGCCCGTTCAAGGGCCGCTCGGCGGCGCTCGACGAAATCAGGCGCCTGCTCGCCGACCGCGACCGGCTCTACGCGCGCGCCGACGCCGTCGTCGATACCTCGGGCAAGGCCGTAAGACAGAGCCTCGCCCAGCTGCGAACCCTCGTCTCCAAGGAGGAGAAATGAACGCACCCATCCCCGCCGACCGCGTGCAGGTCGGCTTCGAAACGCACCCGGACCGCTACAACCACTGGAAGCTCGGCTTCGACGGCCCGGTGGCCACGCTCACGCTCGACGTCGCCGAGGACAAGGGCATCGCGCCCGGCTACAAGCTCAAGCTCAACTCCTACGACCTGGGCGTCGACATCGAGCTGCACGACGCGCTCAACCGCATCCGCTTCGAGCATCCCGAGGTCAAGTGCGTGGTGCTGACGGGCGGCAAGCCGCGCATGTTCTGCTCCGGCGCCAACATCTACATGCTGGGCCTGAGCGCGCACTCGTGGAAGGTGAACTTCTGCAAGTTCACCAACGAGACGAGGAACGGCATCGAGGACTCGAGCGCGAGCTCGGGCCTCAAGTTCATCGCCGCGCTCAACGGCACCACCGCGGGCGGCGGCTACGAAGTCGCGCTCGCCTGCGACGAGATCGCGATGGTCGACGACCGCTCGACGACGGTGAGCCTGCCGGAAGTTCCGCTGCTCGGCGTGCTGCCCGGCACCGGCGGCCTGACCCGCCTGGTCGACAAGAGGAAGGTCCGGCGCGACCTGGCGGACGTGTTCTGCACCACCGCCGAGGGCGTGCGCGCCGACCGCGCCAAGGACTGGAAGCTGGTCGACCACACCGCCAAGCCGCAGCAGTTCGCCGAGCTGGTCAAGGCGCGCGCGCTCGAGCTGGCGAAGCGCTCCGACCGTCCCGGCGGCAAGGGCATCACCCTCACTCCCCTCGCGCGCAGCGAAGAGGAGTCCGGCTGGCGCTATTCGACCGTCGAGGTGCACCTGAACCGCGCCGCGCGCACCGCGACCATCACCCTCGCCGCGCCCGAGGGCGAGCAGCCGGCCACGCCCGAGCAGATGCTCGCCGCCGGCGCCGACTGGTGGCCGCTCAGGCTCGCGCGCGAGCTCGACGACGCCATCCTCGCCCTGCGCCACAACGAGCTCGAGATCGGGCTCTGGCTGCTCAAGACGCGCGGCAGCCTCGACGCGGTGCTCGCGATGGACGCGGCGCTCGAGGCGAACGCGAAGCACTGGTTCGTGCGCGAGACGATCGGCTACCTGCGGCGGACCCTGGCGCGGCTGGACGTCTCGAGCCGGTCGATGTTCGCGATCGTCGACCAGGGCTCGTGCTTCGGCGGCACCTTCGCCGAGCTGCTGTTCGCGGCCGACCGCGCCTACATGCTGCACCTGCCGGAAGAAGAATCGGGCGCGCCGCACGTCGCCCTGTCCGCCGCGAACTTCGGTCTCTGGCCGATGGTGAGCGGCGTCTCGCGCATCGAGGCGCGCTTCTGCGAGGAGTCCGCCCCGGTCGAGGCCGCGCGCCAGGCGATCGGCGAGAAGCTCGACGCGCACGACGCGCTCGGGCTCGGGCTGATCACCGCCGCGCCCGACGACCTCGACTGGGAAGACGAGATCCGGCTCGCGACCGAGGAGCGCGCCAGCCTCTCGCCCGACGCGCTGACGGGAATGGAGGCGAGCCTGCGCTTCTCCGGCAGGGAGAACATGCTGACGCGGATCTTCGGCCGCCTCACCGCGTGGCAGAACTGGATCTTCATCCGGCCCAACGCGGTCGGCGAACAGGGCGCGCTCAAGGTCTACGGCAGCGGCGCCAAGGCGAAATTCAACTGGGAGCGCGTCTAGCATGGCAGCCATCGACTACAACGAGCGCATCCCGAACAACGTCGAGCTCTCCGGCAACAAGTCGCTGCAGCGCGCGCTCGAGCACTGGCAGCCCGAGTACCTCAAGTGGTGGGGCGAGATGGGCCCCGAGAAGTCGCAGGCGATGGACGTCTACCTGCGCACCGCGGTCAGCGTCGAGCCCAAGGGCTGGGCGCACTACGACTACGTGAGGATGCCGGACTACCGCTGGGGCATCTTCCTCGCCCCCGC
>CAZLUX010000179.1:0-4942 GCA_964562815.1 uncultured Enterobacteriaceae bacterium | reverse complement strand
GCGCCGGGGGTGCTGCTGTTCGCGGCCGCGCTGGCGGCGATGGCGGTCGCCAATTCGCCGCTCGCCGGGGCCTACCGCGCGTTCCTCGACGTCCCGATCGAGGTGCGCATCAGCGATTTCGAGATCGCCAAGCCGCTGCTGCTGTGGGTCAACGACGGCCTGATGGCGGTGTTCTTCTTCCTGGTCGGGCTGGAGCTCAAGCGCGAGCTGCTCGAGGGCGAGCTGTCCTCGCCGCGGCAGGCGTTCCTGCCGGTGGCGGCGGCGCTGGGCGGCATCGCCGGGCCCGCGCTGATCTACGCCGCGCTCAACGCGGGCGACCCGGTCGCGCTGCGCGGCTGGGCGATTCCCGCGGCGACCGACATCGCTTTCGCGCTCGGGGTGGTGGCGCTGCTCGGCGAGCGCGTGCCGCGCGGGCTGAAGGTCTTTCTGCTCAGCGTCGCGATCGTCGACGACCTGGGCGCGATCCTGATCATCGCCTTCTTCTACTCCTCGACGCCGCCGCCCATCACGCTGGTCATCGCCGGCGCGGCGCTCGGGGCGCTGGTCCTGATGAACGTCGCGGGCGTGCGGCGCATTTCGCCCTACCTGCTGGTGGGCCTCGTGCTGTGGGCCGCGGTGCTCAAGTCCGGCGTGCACGCGACGATCGCGGGGGTGCTGCTCGCGCTGACGATCCCGCTTCGGACACGCAAGGAAGGGGAGGCGGCGCCTGCGCGCGAGCTGGAGGGCGACCTGCACGCGCCGGTCGCGTTCGGCGTGCTGCCGCTGTTTGCCTTCGCCAACGCGGGCGTCGACTTCGCCGGCATGCAGCTCGCCGACCTGGGGCACGGCATCACCTTGGGCACCGCCGCCGGGCTGTTCCTCGGCAAGCAGGTGGGCGTGCTGCTCGTCACCGTGCCGCTCGTCGTCGCCGGGCTCGCGCGGCTGCCCACCGGCGCGAACTGGGCCGGCTTCTACGGCGTCGCGGTGCTCACCGGCATCGGCTTCACGATGAGCCTGTTCATCGGCAGCCTCGCCTTCAAGGAGGAGTTCGCCGCCAGCCTGCCGGTCGACGAGCGCGTCGGCATCCTCCTCGGCTCGGGCCTCTCGGCGCTCGCCGGCTATCTCCTGCTCAGGTTCTCCCTGCGAATCCGCTGACCGGGCCGTCGGCTAGCGGCCGCGATCGAAGTCGGGGCGAGGCCGGTCGAAGTCGAAGCGGTGCAGTCTCCAGCCGGGGCCCCAGTAATCGCTCCAGAACGGAGGCGCGTCGGGGCTCCAGGCGTAGAAGGACGGCGGCGGGCTGCCGTAGTAGCGCAACGGCACGCGCAGGATGTCTCGCGGAACGTCGTACGGCGGCACCCGCTGCCACGGACCGTCGGTCCAGTGGCTCGCGTACCAGTTGCCGTGCTTGAACAGCCAGTACTCGCCGTCGTAGTAGAAGAGGTTCAGGTGCAGCCTTGGCGCGTAGTACACCGGGTAGCCGGGAACGCGGGCGAGCCGCGGGTGGAGCGGCACGTTGATGCCTATGACGAAGCCGGGGGTATCGAAGTCGATGTCGGCGTGGGCGGCCGCGGGGATGGCGGCGCCGAGAAGCATGCAAGCTGCAAGGACGACAAGACGCATTGGATGGCCTCCAATTTCGTTGCCTCCCTTCTGTGGGTTCGACCGATGCTGACGCGCGACAGTTCTGCAGCGAACGCGGGAGGGCCGATTACCGGTTGTTGGGCGATTCGGGCTTGACGCCCGCCGCGACCAGGACTTCGGCCGGCCCCTCGAACCCCGCCGCCGTCTCGAAGGCCTTCAGCGTTTCTCCCACCTCGGTCCACGCCGCCTTGCGCACCGCCGCCGAGCAGTCGCTCACCACGGCGCGATAGGCGCCGAACGCGTCCTGCATCATCGCCATGGCGTCCGCCGCGCTCGGCAGCCTCAGGGCCGGTGCGACGGTGCGCTGCTCGATGCGCTCGAAGCCGCTCTCGGCGAGCAGGCGCTCGAGCACGCCGGGCGCGCCGAGCGCGAACAGGCCGGGCCTTCCCGGCGGCGGCGGGGCCTTGCCGGCGCGCTGGAGCAGGATCTGCATCGGCTCGGCGAGGAACGGATTCGCCGGCGGCGTGGTCGGGACCACGACGGCGACCTTGCCGCCCGGCTTGAGGGCCTGCTTCGCCGCGGCGAGCGCCTTCGCCGGCTCGGCGAAGAGCATCAGGCCGAGGCGGCAGGTGACCGCGTCGAAGCTCTCGGGCTCGAGATCGAGGTCTTCCGCCGCGCCGGCGACCGTGTCCACGTTCTCCAGCCCGGCCGCGCGAGCGTTCTCGCGCACGTGATGCAGCATGGTCTCGGAAATGTCGCTCGCGACCACGCGCCCTTGCACGCCGACGCGACGCGCCGCGTGCAGGGTCTGGCTGCCGGCGCCGCTGGCGAGATCGAGCACCTGCGCGCCCGGAGCGATCCCGGCCATCTCGAGCATGGCCTCGGTGGCGGGCGCGATCCAGTCCGCGACCGTGTCCTCCCATTTCGCCCAGCCGGGCGCCGCGCCCTCCCACTGCCTGCGAATCTCGCCTCGCTCCATGTCCCCCTCCCTGCGAAACCGGTCAGGGGGTGATACCTCAGATGCGCGACGAGCGCAAACGCCCGCGCAGGCGCCTACTTGCTCTTGCGCAGGTCGTGCCTGACGGCGTAGACGGCGGCTTCGACGCGGGAGGAGAGGTTGAGCTTGGTGAGGACGTTGCGCACGTGGAGCTTGACGGTGTCGATGCTGATGCCGAGCTCCTGGGCGATTGCCTTGTTGCTCCTGCCGCGCGTCAGGCAGTCGAGGATCTCGCGTTCGCGCGGGGTGAGCTGGTCCATCAGCGAGCCCGCGGCGTCGGGCTTGCCGTCGAGCAGGCGCACCAGCTTGGCGGTCATCGCCGGCGCGACGACGACCTCGCCGCGCGCGGCGCGCAGGATCGCCTCGATCACCTCGCCGGGCTCCATGCTCTTGAGCAGGTAGCCGCGGGCGCCGGCGCGCAGCGCCGCCGCCATGTCCTCCTCGGCCTCGCTCATGGTGAGCGCGACCATCGGAATCTTCAGGCCTTCCTCGATCAGGCGCCGGATCGACTCGACCCCGTCCTGGCCGGGGATGTTGAGGTCCATGACGAGCACATCGGGCCCCTGGGCGATGAGCGGGCGCGCCTCGGCGAGCGTGCCGACGATGCCGACGACGCGGATGCGGCCGTCCTGCTCGAACAGCTCGGCCAGCCCCTTGCGGAACAGGGGGTGGTCGTCAACGAGGACGGCTTTGAGCGCTTGCATGCGCGCCGCGCGCGGGAAAAGACAGGCACAGGCGGGCGCCGCGACCGGGTGTCGAGTCGATCTTGAGCCAGCCGCCGAGGCGCCTCGCGCGCTCGTGCATGATCGCGAGGCCGAAGTGCTCGTAGCGGTCGCCGGCTCCGCTGGCGAAGCCGGCGCCGTCGTCCTCGACGCAGACGCGGCACTCGCCGCCGGCCGTCTCGAGCGAGACGCGCACCGCGCGCGCGCGGGCGTGCTTGTGCACGTTCGCGAGCGCTTCCTGCACGATGTGGAAGGCGTGCATCTCCTCCTCGGCCGTCAGGCTCGGCTCCGGGCCGCGCACGTCGAAGGCGACGCGCGCGTCGCCGCGCCTGGCGAAGGCGTCGAGCGCCGCCTGCAGCGCGGCGACCAGGCCGCGCGGATCCATCGGCTGGCGAAAACGCCCGATCAGCTCGCGCAGCTCGCCGTAGGCCGCCTCGATCGCGTCCTCCATCTCGGCGAGGTAGCGCTCGGCGCGCACCGGGTCGCCGCCGCGCTGGGCGTCGCGCAGGGCGGCGGCCCGCATGCGGGTGTAGGCGAGGGTCTGCGCCACCGAGTCGTGCACCTGGTTGGCGAGCAGCTGGCGCTCGTTGACGAGCGTCGCGCGCGAGTTCTCGTGCGCGAGCTGCGCGTTCTCGAGCGCCACGCCGAGGTGCTCGCCGATCGCGCCGAACAGCAGCCGCACCTCCTCGGAGAGCGTCTGGCCCTCGGCGAGGAACAGGTTGTAGACGCCGTGCAGCGCGCCTTTGTGGCGCAGCGGCACGGCGATCACTTCGCCGCAGCCGGGAAGGAAGGCGCCGGGGTTCATGCCGCGGCACGCGCGCGGCTCGCCCGACCAGGTCGCCCGGTCGCTCTCGAGCGACTCGCCGCACACGCCGCAGTCGCGCGGCACCAGGCGCTCGCGCTCGACCATCTCGGGCGGCAGGCCGACCGAGCTGACCAGCCTCAGCTGCCGGCCGTCGGGGGTGAGCAGGCGCACGGTGCCGGCCAGCGCCCCGGCGACGCGCACCATGGTGGAGAGATAGCGGGAGACGAGCTCGTCGACCGTCGCCTCGGTGGACAGGCTGGAGGCGATCTCCGAGAGCACACGCAGCGCCGAGACCTTGTAGCGGCCTTCCTCCGGCGCTTCAGCTGCGGCTGCCATGTCCCTCCTTCCCGAGGGACCCGGGTCGGCCCCTTCAGTCGGCGCTATGGTAGACGCGCGCCTTGTCCATCGTCCACTCGCCGCTACGGAACGCCTACGGCTTCTTCGGCGTCTTGTATTCGGCTTCCTTCTGGAACGGTTCCCAGACGGTTTCGTAACCGACAAACCCCTTTTCGTTCGGCGGCAGCTGGCGGGTCGTCACGAACCGCGCATGGCCGTCGGGAACCTTGGTGGGTGCGGGTTTCTTCTCATCGCTCATGATTTACCTCTATGTGCGGTTCAGTCAGGATTATAAAGGTCTCATCAGTGACGGGTCGACGTCCGCGCCCGCGACGAGCGCCCCGCCTGCTTTGGTTTCTTGATCGGTTGCGTCGCGCACGGTCAGGATCTCGAGCGTAAAGACGACCTCCCGGCCGCAAAGCGGATTGTTGCCGTCGACGGTCAGCGTCTTGTCGTCGATCCGCGTGACGATGAAGCTGCGGGTCTGCCCCTTGTCGTTCTCCATGAGGATGGAGGTGCCGA
>CAZLUX010000178.1:0-4943 GCA_964562815.1 uncultured Enterobacteriaceae bacterium | reverse complement strand
GACAGGTCCGCGCCGGCGCAGAGCAGCCCGTTGGGCTCGCGCATCGCCCGCTCGACCGGCGGGAACGGATCTTCGGGCCCCAGCCAGGCTAGCACTTCACAAGCTGACGGCAATAGCGCTCGAGCGGGACGACGACCGCGCTGCCGGAGACGGCCTGGTGCGCGGACGGCCCGATCTCCATCGCCAGCCGGAATCTGAACTTCTCGAAGAACTGTTGGAACATCTCGCCGCCGAGCGTGCCGATCGCGGTCAGCGAATCGTCCGCGGGGTCGTGCTCGAGCAGGATCGCCGCCAGCGGCTGCGGCGCCGGTCCGGCGACCACGCGAGCGCCGTGCGCGGGATCGTACTGGCTGTGCTCGGAGCAGCAATGGATGACGTGCGCGTGAGGATTGCGCGCGCTCGCCTCGGTGCGGTAGCTGATGAAGCTGATCTGGTGCGTCGGGTAGGTCAGCTTGTGGGCGCAGATCGCCGAGTAGGCGACGATCGAGCGCCGTGCGCCCACGCCGCCCCGCCACTCGTAGCCGCGCCGGTCCGCGGTGCTGAGCCGCACGCTCTCGCGCAAGGGGTGGCCGAGGTCGAGCAGAAAGCACGGCGTCGCGACGTAGGGGTAGTCGAACACCAGGTTGCGGCCCTCGGGCACCGCGGAGGCGGCAAGCGGCTTGCCGTCCTCGTCGACGAGCTTCGCGCGCGCGTACAGATGCGGGCGCGCGTCCGCGGCCGCGATGGCCTGCGGGCTGACGGCGGCTGACGCCGCGCAGAACTTGATGAACTGGCGTCGCTGCATTCCGGAAACTATTGTAGCCGGACAAAAACCGCACCCATTCGGTGCCACCCTGCGAGTATCTGGGTTATCTTCCGGGGTTTGCCGCAAGGCGCTGATTTTCTGAGAACAAGGACATAAGGGAGACACACATGCAGGCGCTCAAATCCGGATCCGACGTGTTGTTCGTGCTGCTGGGCGCCATTTTGGTGCTTGCGATGCATTCGGGGTTCGCGTTTCTCGAGCTCGGCACCGTGCGCTCGAAGAACCAGGTCAACGCGCTGGTCAAGATCCTTGCCGACTTCTGCGTCTCGACCGTGGCCTATTTCGTCGTCGGCTTCGGCGTCGCCTACGGCGTGTCGTTCTTCACCGGCGCCGAGCACCTCGCGCAAAGCAACGGCTACGAGCTGGTGAAGTTCTTCTTCCTGCTCACCTTCGCCGCCGCGGTGCCGGCGATCGTCTCCGGCGGCATCGCCGAGCGCGCGCGCTTCTACCCGCAGCTCGTGGCGACCGCCGCGTTGGTGGGGCTGATCTACCCGTTTTTCGAGGGCATCGCGTGGAATCACCATTTCGGCGTGCAGGCCTGGCTGCAGTCGCATTTCGGCGCCGAATTCCACGACTTCGCCGGCTCGGTGGTGGTGCACGCGGTGGGCGGCTGGATCGGCCTGGTCGCGGTGCTGCTGCTGGGCGCGCGCCGCGGGCGCTACTCGAAAGACGGACGCATCGCGGCGCACCCGCCCTCGTCGATCCCCTTCCTCGCGCTCGGGGCCTGGATCCTCTCGGTCGGTTGGTTCGGCTTCAACGTCATGTCGGCGCAGGCGATCGACAAGATCAGCGGCCTGGTCGCGGTCAACTCGCTGATGGCGATGGCGGGCGGGACGCTCGCCGCGCTGGCCGCGGGCCGCAACGACCCCGGTTTCGTGCACAACGGGCCGCTCGCCGGCCTGGTCGCGGTGTGCGCGGGCTCGGACGTCATGCACCCGGTCGGCTCCTTCGTCGTGGGCGCGGTCGCGGGCGGAATGTTCGTCTACATGTTCACCGTCACCCAGAACCGCTGGAAGATCGACGACGTGCTCGGCGTGTGGCCGCTTCACGGGTTGTGCGGCGCCTGGGGCGGCATCGCCTGCGGCATCTTCGGCGCCAAGGCGCTGGGCGGGCTGGGCGGGGTGAGCTTCGCCTCGCAGCTCGCCGGCACGCTGCTCGGTATCGCGGTGGCGCTCGTCGGCGGCGGGCTGGTCTATGGGGCGATCAAGGCGGCGGTGGGGCTGCGCCTGGACGAGGAGGAGGAATTCAACGGCGCCGACCTCTCGATCCACAAGATCTCCGCCTCGCCCGATGTCGCGGAGCGGCGCTAGCCGGGAGGGATGTCCTCGGTGTGAAAGCCGAAGCTGCCGCGCTGCCGGTCGGCGAACCAGTACTTCAGGGTCAGGCCGACGGTGCGGAAGGCGACCTCCTTCCACGGGATCTGCGCTTCCTCGAAGAGCGCCACCTCGAGGCTCTCCTCGCCGGGCCTGAACTCGAGGTCGCGCAGCCTCGCGCGGTAGAACAGGTGCACCTGGTTGACGCGCGGCACCGAGATCATGCTGAACGGCTCGCCGAGCTCGATCTTCGCGCCGGCTTCTTCCAGCGTCTCGCGCAGCGCCGCCTGGCCTGCGGTCTCGTCGTTCTCCATGAATCCGGCGGGCAGCGTCCAGTAGCCGTAGCGCGGCTCGATCGCGCGCCGGCACAGCAGCACGCGCCCTTCCCACACCGGAATGCTGCCCACCACCAGCTTCGGGTTCTGGTAATGGATCTCGCCGCAGGCGTCGCAGACGAAGCGCGGCAGGCTGTCCCCCGGCGGCACGCGCCGGCTGAGCGGTGCGCCGCAGTTGGAGCAGAACTTCATCAACTGGCGATCCTCTCGGGCAGATCGCCGAGGCTGCCGAGCATGCCGTCGGGCCTCAGCCCGAGGTGGTCCACCGGCGCGCCGCCGCGGTTGATCCAGTAGACGTTGAAGCCGAAGGCCTTGGCGCCGAGCGCGTCCCAGCAGTTCGACGAGACGAAGCCGATGTTGGCGGCGGGCACGCGCAGCGTGTCGACCGCGAGCTGGTAGACGCGCGGCGCGGGCTTGAAGAGCTTCAGCCCGTCGACGCTCAGCACCGCGTCGAAGCTCGCCTGCAGGCCGCGGTTCTTCACCAGCGGCTCGATCATGTCGGGCGAGCCGTTGGTGAGGATCGCGAGCTTGCGCCCGCCCGCCTTGAGCTTGGGCAGCGCGTCGGGCACGTCTGGATAGGGCGCGAGGTTCAGGTATTCTTCCATCAGCGCCTTGACCTGTTTGTCCGCCAGCGCCAGGCCGAGCGCCTCGCAGGCGTAGCCGAGGGCGTCGCGCGTGACCGCGGAGAAGGGCTGGTAGCGCCCCATCAGGCTGCGCTGCCAGCTGTACTCGAGCTGCTTGGCGCGCCAGAGCTGCGACAGCTGCGCGCCCTTGCCGGGCCAGAACTTGTCGCAGCGCTCCACCACCGCGTGGACGTCGAACAGCGTGCCGTAGGCGTCGAACACCAGCGCGTCGAGGGGCATCGGTGAGCCTCCTTCGGGAAAGCCCGATGGTAAACTGCCGGCGCACAATGGTGAACCGCTACGACGAGATCTACCGCGCCTTCAAGTGGCAGGTGCCGCCGCGTTTCAACATGGCGCGAGCCTGCTGCGGGCGCTGGGCCGCGGAACGCAGCCGTTTCGCGCTGTACTGGGAGGACGAGTCCGGCACGCGCGAGTCGTACTCCTTCTGGGACATCCAGCAGCGCGCCAACCGGCTTTCCAACGCGCTCGCCGGGCTCGGGGTGAAGCGCGGCGACCGCGTCGCGATCATCCTGCCGCAGCGGCCCGAGACCGCGATTGCCTATATCGCGATCTTCCAGATGGGGGCGATCGCGCTGCCGCTGAGCCACCTGTTCGGTCCCGACGCGCTCGAGTACCGGATGGAGAACGCGGGCGCGAGCGTCGCGATCGTCGAGCCGACCACGCTGCCCAACCTGTGGGCGGTGCGCGACAAACTTAGCCAGCTCAAGCACGTGATCGGCGCCGGCGGCGCGCGCGAGTCGGGCGTGCACGACTGGGAAGCGCTGCTGGCGAAGTCGGGCCGGAATTTCGAATACCTCGACACCGCCGCCGACGACCCGGCGCTGATCATCTACACCAGCGGCACCACCGGCGCGCCCAAGGGCGCATTGCAGGCGCAGCGCGCGATCCTCGGCAACCTCCCGGGCTTCGTGCACTCGCACGACTTCTTTCCGCAGGAAGGCGACATGTTCTGGTCGCCGGCGGACTGGGCCTGGGCCGGCGGGCTGCTCGATGCGCTGCTGCCGAGCTGGTACTTCGGCCTGCCGATCCTCGGCTACCGCGGACGCTTCGACGCCGAGCGCGCCTACGACCTGCTCGAGCGTTACGGCGTGCGCAACACCTTCCTCTTCCCGACCGCGCTCAAGCTGATGATGAAGACGGTGCCGGAGCCGCGCGGCCGGTACGAGCTCAACCTGCGCTCGGTCATGAGTGCGGGCGAGAGCGTCGGCGCGGCCGTGATCGAGTGGGCGCGCGAGCAGCTCGGCGTCACCATCAACGAGATGTTCGGCCAGACCGAGATCAACTACGTGGTCGGCAACTGCCAGAGCGCCTGGCCGGTCAAGCCCGGCTCGATCGGGCGCCCGTACCCCGGACATCGAGTGGCCATTATTGATGAGCATGGTTCCGAGGTGGAAAGAGGACAACTCGGGGAAATCGCCGTTCATCGTGCCGGAGATCCGGTGTTCTTCCTCGAGTACTGGAACAACCCGCAGGCGACGAAGGACAAGTTCGTCGGCGACTGGGGCCTCACCGGCGACCAGGGCAAGATGGACGAGGACGGCTACATCTGGTACCAGGGGCGCACGGACGACGTCATCAAGAGCGCGGGCTACCGCATCGGGCCGGCCGAGATCGAGTCCTGCCTGATCAGGCACCCGGCGGTGGCGAACGCGGCGGTGATCGGCAAGCCCGACGAGGCGCGCGGCGCGATCGTCAAGGCCTTCATCGTGCTGCAGCCCGGGCAGCAGCCTTCGGCAAAGCTGGAAGAAGACATTCAGAAGCACGTGCGCGCGCGCCTGGCGCCCTACGAGTACCCGCGCGAGATCGAGTTCATCGACGCGCTGCCCATGACCACCACCGGCAAGGT
>CAZLUX010000177.1:0-4976 GCA_964562815.1 uncultured Enterobacteriaceae bacterium | reverse complement strand
CTGGTCGACCGCCACATCTGCATCGGCTGCCGCTACTGCATGATGGCCTGCCCCTACAAGGCGCGCTCGTTCGTGCACTACCCGCTGCACGACCAGAAGCCCGACGTGCCGCGCGGCCAGGGCTGCGTCGAGTCCTGCACCCTGTGCGTGCAGCGCGTCGACCGCGGCGAGCAACCGGCCTGCGTCGAGGCCTGCAAGGCGACGGGGCGGCAGGCGCTCTTCTTCGGCGACCTGAACGATCCGAGTAGCGAGATCTCGCGCCGGATGCGCGAGGCGGGCGCGAAGCAGATCCGCCCCGACCTGCAGCTCGACACCGGCGTTCGCTACCAGGGGATCTGAGATGGCCGCCATCGCGATGCGCGAGATCGAGGGCCGCAGCCGCGGCTGGTGGGGGCTGTTCGCGCTCGGCGGGGTGCTGCTGCTCGGCATGCTCGCCGCCTGGCACGCGATGGAGACGCGCGGCCACGTCATCACGGGCATGACCAACCAGGTGGTGTGGGGCCTGCCGCACGTGTTCGCGGTGTTCCTGATCCTCGCCGCCTCGGGGGTGCTCAACGTCGCCTCGGCCGCCTCGGCCTTCGACAAGCGCTTCTACAAACCGCTCGCGCCGCTCTCGGCCTGGCTCGCGATCGTGCTGCTCGCGGGGGGGCTGGCGGTGCTCGGGCTCGACCTCGGGCGCTCGGACCGGCTGATCGTGGCGATGACGCACTTCAACTTCAAGTCGATCTTCGCCTGGAACATGTTCCTCTACAGCGGCTTCTTCGCCGTCGTCGCCGTGTACCTGTGGACCATGCTGGACCGAACGGTGGGCGGCCACTCGATCGGCGCGGGGCGGCTCGCCTTCGTCTGGCGGCTGGTGCTCACCACCGGTACCGGCTCGATCTTCGGTTTCCTGATCGCGCGCGAGGCCTACAGCTCGGCGCTGCTCGCGCCGATGTTCATCGTGCTGTCGATCGTGTACGGCATGGCGATCTACCTGCTCGCGCTGATCTGGGCCTGCGCCGGCACCGGCCGCGAGCTGGGGCGCGGCGTCGTCGAGCGCATCGGCCGGCTGCTCGGCTGGTTCGTGCTCACGGGGCTCTACTTCGTCGCGGTGTTCCATCTCACCAACCTGTACCTCGCCAAGCAGATCGGCGTCGAGCGCTTCCTGCTCGTCGACGGCGGGATCTACACCTGGCTGTTCTGGGTCGGGCAGATTCTGCTCGGCAGCGTCGTGCCGCTGGTGATCCTCTGGTCGCCGGCTACGCGCGGCGACCGCCGCATGGCGGCGCTGGCTGCGGCGCTGATCGTGCTCGGGGGCCTGGCGCAGATGTACGTCACCATCATCGGCGCGCAGGCCTGGCCGCTCGATCTCTTCCCCGGCTACGAGATGCGCTCCTCCTTCTTCGACGGCGTGATCCACCCCTATTCGCCGAGCCTGCCCGAGGCGGCGCTCGCGCTCGGGGGCTTCGCGATCGCCCTGCTCGGCGCGCTCCTCGGCGTGAAGTTCCTCAGGCTGCTGCCGGCGAGCCTGTCCGACGAGTCCCTCCAGCCGGGAGAAGGCGCGCACTGAGCCGGCGCCGGCCGCGATGGCCCACGTCTTCATCTCCGCGGCGCACAAGTCTTCCGGCAAGACCACGATCACGCTCGGCCTCGCGGCGGCGCTCGCGCGCCGCGGCCTCTCGGTGCAGCCGTTCAAGAAGGGGCCGGACTACATCGACCCGATGTGGCTCTCGCTCGCGGCGGGGCGGGCCTGCCGCAACCTCGACTTCCACCTCATGACCCGCGACGAGATCCGCGCCAGCTTCGGGCGCCACGGGCGCGCGGCGCAGATCTCGCTGATCGAGGGCAACAAGGGCCTCTACGACGGCCTTGACCTGCACGGCTCGAACTCGAACGCCGCGCTCGCGACCATGCTCGGCTCGCCGGTGGTGCTGGTGATCGACGCGCGCGGCATGACGCGCGGCATCGCGCCGCTGATCCTCGGCTACCAGGCCTTCGACCCCTCGATCCGCATCGCCGGCGTGATCCTCAACAACCTGGGCGGCGCGCGCCACGAGCAGAAGCTGCGCGCCGTGATCGGGCATTACACCGGCGTCGAGGTGATCGGCGCGGTGCCGTACGACGACCGCATCTCGATCGTCGAGCGGCACCTGGGCCTCGTGCCGAGCAACGAGGCGGCCGCCGCGGCGCGCGTGGTCGAGTCGGTGCGCGAGCGGATCGAGCAGCACGTGGACCTCGGCCGGCTGCTGGCGATCGCGGCGAGCGCCGCGCGCTATCCCGAGGCGCCCGCGGTTCCCGCGACCCCCGCGCCCGCCGGCCGGCGGCTGCGGGTGGGCATCGCGCGCGACGAGGCCTTCGCCTTCTACTACGCGGACGACCTGGAAGCCTTCGACGCAGCGGGCGCCGAGCTGGTGCCGATCGACATGCTGCACGCGCGGCAGCTGCCGCAGGTCGACGCGCTGGTGATCGGCGGCGGCTTTCCGGAGACGCGCATGCGCGAGCTGGAGGCGAACGAGGCCCTGCGCCAGGAGCTGGCGCGCGCGATCGAGGCGGGGCTGCCGGTATACGCCGAATGCGGCGGGTTGATGTACCTCGCGCGCAGCATCAGCTGGCAGGGCGAGACGGCGCGCATGGTCGGCGCGCTGCCGGGGGACGCGGTGATGCACCCGCGTCCGGTCGGGCGGGGCTACGCGCGCCTGGTGGGCAGCGGCGAGCCGGGCTGGTGGCCCCAGGCCCCGGAGGAGGGCATTCCCGGGCACGAGTTCCACTACGCGAGCCTGGACAACCTCGCGCCGGAGCTGCGCTACGCCTGGCACGTGCTTCGCGGCCACGGCGTCGACGGCGCGCGCGACGGCATCATCCGGCACAAGGTGCTCGCCTCCTTCTGCCATCTGCGCGGCGCCGGCGAGGGCGGCTGGGTGCGCCCCTTCGTCGACTTTGCGCGGCGGGGCGGCGCATGACGCGGAAGCTCGCCATCAGCGCACGCGCGGCGCAGGAGGTGCGCCGCGCCGCGGCCGCGAGCGGCGCGGAAGGCATGGCGCTGCGCGTGGCCGCCAAGCGCGAGGCCGACGGCAGCGTGCTGCTCGGCATCGGCTTCGACGACGAGCGCACCCACGACGACCTGATCGAGACCGCGGGCGTGACGCTGCTCGTGTCGCACCACAGCCGCGATCTGCTCGAGGACATGGTGCTCGATTTCGTCGACCCCGATTTCGTGGTGGTTCCGGCGCCGCCGGAGGAAGATGGCACTTGACCTGGTCGTGATCGGCTGCGGCCCCGCCGGCTACAAGACGGCGGCGGGCGCCGCGCGCCTGGGCGCCGCGGTCGCGGTGGTGGAGAACGGCACGCCGGGCGGCAACTGCCTCAACGAGGGCTGCATCCCGACCCGCGCGCTGCTGCATCCGGCGATGCTGATCGAGGACTGCAACGCGCTCGCCGGGCGCGGGCTGGTCGGCAGCCCGCGGGCCGACTTCGGCGCCGCGGTGCAGCACAAGGACGCGGTGGTCACCGCCCTGCGCGACGGGCTGCCGGGGGCGATGCGGCGGCTCGGCGTCACCATGGTGCGCGGCGCGGCGAAACTCGAGGGGCCGGGCAGGGTGCGGGTGGGCGGCGGGGAGGTGCTCGA
Source organism: uncultured Enterobacteriaceae bacterium (assembly GCA_964562815.1). GTDB lineage: Bacteria > Pseudomonadota > Gammaproteobacteria > Burkholderiales > SG8-39 > DAHVFK01. The sequence continues at coordinate 1,369 of CAZLUX010000177.1, read as the reverse complement.
AGCAGCGCGCGTCGTGATCGCGACCGGCTCGCACCCGCGCTCGCTCGCGGAGTGCCCGTTCGACGGCAAGGTGGTGCTGTCCTCGCGCGAGCTCTACTCGAGCCTGAAGCGGCTGCCCGGGCGCGTGCTGTGCGTCGGCGGCGGCGCGGTCGGCGTCGAGGCCGCCTACCTCGCGCGCCAGTACGGCGCCCGCGTCACCCTCGTCGAGCGCGAGCCGCGGCTGCTGCCCGCGGCGCGCGTTCCGGAGCACGTCGCCGATCTCCTCGAGGCGCGCCTGGAGCGCCTCGGCGTCGAGGTCCGCACCGGGACGCAAGTTTCGGCCTGCGAGGTCGAAGCGAGCCGCGCGCAGGTGACTTTCGACGACGGCAGCGCCGCCGACTACGGCCTGGTGCTGGTCGCGGTGGGGCGCGAGCCGAACAGCGCCGGCCTCGGCCTGGACGGAATCGGCGTGCGCCTGAACGCCGCGGGACAGATCCGCACCGACGCCTTCCTCGAGACCGACGTGGCGGGCGTGTACGCCGCGGGCGACGTGCGCGAGGGGCCGATGACCGCCAACGCGGCGCTCTACGACGCCAAGCTCGTGGTGGCGAACACGTTTGGCGGGGAGCGCCTGCGCGCGAACTACTTCAAGGTGCCCTTCGTGGTGAACTCGGCGCTCGAGATCGCCACCGTCGGCCTGTCGGAAGCACAGGCCGAGGACGCGGGCTTCGCGCCGCGCGTCGCGCGCAGCAGCTTCGGCGCCTCGGCCAAGGCGCGCGCGCGCCACGACTACGACGGCTTCATCGAGGTCGTGCACGACCTCGAGACCGGCCAGCTGCTGGGCGGCTGCATCGTCGGCTCGGAGGCGGGCGAGCAGATCCTGCTTCTGGGCGCCGCCTGCCAGTCGGTGCGCGGCATGTGGTTCCTCAAGGATCTGAGCTACAGCCACCCCTCCTGGTGCGAGGAGATCGAGGCCGCGATCGATCCCCACGCCGTGTCGCTCGCGCGCGAGGCGGAGAACCTCTTCCGCCCCGGCATCCACGCGGGGGACTGAGGCGCCGGGCGTGGCGGACGGAACTTCCTGTCCGTTCCGGAGTCTTTATGCCGGGCTCGTGGCGCCGGGCGCTTGAAACCGGCCTTCCGGGCCCATAACTAAGAGAAAGCCCCCTCAGGGGAGTAGCTCGACGCCGCGCGTTCGTCAGCACGGGCCAAAAGCCCCGGGCGCGCGGGCGGATGCGTCCGCGAGCGAGACCAGAGCCCGGCAGGTGCCGGGAGGGCCGGACTTCTTGCTACGACACAGGAGATTCGACCATGCTGGTCTGGATTGCGCGGCTGCTTCACCTGCTCTGGCGAAACCTCGCCGATTCCCCCGCGCCTTCGGCGCGCCTGA
>CAZLUX010000176.1:0-5046 GCA_964562815.1 uncultured Enterobacteriaceae bacterium | reverse complement strand
CCCGGCTTGACATTCACTGCCTAGGCAGTAATATCCGCTGCCCAGGCAGTTATTCATGGTTGCGGCCTCCACCCCTTACAGCGTCGACAGTTACACCCCGGACGAAAGCGTCGGCTACCTCGTGGCGCGCGTGCGCGCCTCGCTCTTCGCCGCGGTCGACCGGGAGATGGCGCCGCTCGGCGTGTCCGCGGCCCAGTTCGTGATCCTGTTGAACGTGGCGCAGCAGCGCGCCTCGTGCGCAGCCGACCTGGCGCGCGAGCAGAGCACCGACACCGGCTCGATGACGCGCATGATCGACCGCCTGGTGCGCAAGGGCCTGTTACGGCGCGCGCGCGACCCGAAGGATCGCCGCGTGGTGAGGCTCGAGCTGACCGAAGCCGGGCGCAAGCTCGCACGGAGGCTGCCGCCGGTCGCAGTCAAGGTGCTGAACCAGCACCTGCGCGGATTCAGCGACGCGGAGTTCGAGCAGCTCAAGTCGTTGCTGCGCCGCATGCTGGCGAACGCGGGCTGAGCGCGATGCGCGGCCTGCTCTCGACGATACTCGTGCTCGCTCTCGCCGCCTGCGCGACGCCGGGCAAGCGGGTCGTGCCGCCCGCGAAGCTGACCGCTCCCGGCGCGCTCGCGGCCTCGCACAGCCTGGCCGGCGCGCCCGCCGGCGAATGGCCTGCCGAGCGCTGGTGGACCGCGTTCGAGGATTCCCAGCTCGATGCGCTGATCGACGAGGCGCTTGCCGCGAGCCCGACGCTCGCGATCGCCTCGGTCCGCATCCGGCGGGCACAGGCGCTGGTCGACGCGGCCGTGGCCAAGGGCGGCTACGACCTCACCGGCGCGCTGGACGTGACGCACCAGCGCTTTACCGAGACCGGCATCTACCCGCCGCCGATCGCGGGCTCGACGCGCACCACGGCCCAGCTCACGGCCAATTTCAACTACGAGCTCGACTACGCGCACCGCAACGACGCCGCGATCGCGGCGGCACACGACGAGGCCTTCGCCGCCGGCGCGGACGCGTACGCGGCGCGGCTCGCGCTCGCTTCGGGCGTGGCGCGCGCGTACTTCCAGCTGCAGGGGCTGTTCGCGCTGCGCGAAGTCGATCGCAGCGAGCTCGCGCAGCGCGAGAAGCTGGTCGGGCTGACGCGCCAGCGCGTCGCCGCCGGCCTGGACACCGAGGCGCAGCTCGCGCGCGCCGAGGCCGCGCCGCCCGCGCTGCGCGCGCAGATCGCCAAGCTCGAAGGCGCGATCGCGCTCGCGCGCAACCAGATCGCGGCGCTCGCGGGCAAGGGGCCGGACCGCGGTCTCGCGCTCGAGCCCGCGACCGCGCGCGACGCCGGTCCGGGCCTTCCGCAGGCGCTTCCGCTCGATCTTCTCGGGCGCCGTCCCGACCTCGCCGCGGCGCGCTGGCGGGTCGAGGCGGCGGCGCGCAGCATCGACGTGGCGAAGGCGCAGTTCATGCCGAACGTGAACCTGGTCGCCTTCGCCGGGCTTTCGTCGCTCGGTCTGAATAGACTTCTTGAAGCGCGCAGCACCATCGCCGGCGCGGGCCCGGCGGTGCGCCTGCCGTTGTTCTCGGCCGGCGGCCTGCAGGCGAACCTGCGCGGGCGCGAGGCCGACTACGACCTCGCGGTCGAGCAGTACAACGCGAGCCTGGTCGACGCGGTGCGCGAGGTCGCCGATCAGGTGCAGGCGCGGCGCGCGATCGAGAACGAAGGCCGCGAGCTCAAGGTCGCGCTCGCCGCCGTGCAGCGCGCCTACGATCTCGCGCTCGAGCGCTACAAGGCGGGCCTGTCCGATCTGCTGAGCGTGCTCGACGCGGAGGCGGCGCTGTTCACCGAGCGGCGCGCCGAGGCCGATCTCCGGGTGCGCGCGCTTCAGTCCGACGTGGCGCTGTATCGCGCGCTCGGCGGCGGCTACCAGGACCATGCCTACGGCAACAACAGCGATCACCGGAGCAACAAATGAGTGAAATACCCCAAGCGCCGACCGCAGGCGCGCGCCGGCGCCGGGCGCTCAGCGTCGTGCTCGTCGTCTTCCTGCTGATCGGGATCGGCTGGATCGCGTGGTGGTACTTCGAGTCGCGCGGCCACGAGACCACAGACAACGCCTACGTCGGCGGCAATCTGGTGCAGGTCACGCCCCAGGTGGGCGGCACCGTGGTGGCGATCGGCGCCGACGACACGGATCGGGTCGAGGCCGGCCAGACGCTGGTCGAGCTCGATACGGCCGATGCCAAGGTGGCGCTGACACAGGCCGAGGCCCAGCTCGCCCAGGCCGTGCGAGAGGCGCGCGTGCTCTACGCCAAGGACACCGCGCTCGCGGCCGCGGTGGCGCAGCGCAAGGTCGATCTGTCGCGCGCCGAAGACGACCTCAAGCGCCGCGCACCGCTGGTGGCGAGCGGCGCGGTCTCGAAGGAGGACTTGCAGCACGCGAGGGACGCGGTGGCCGCCGCTCGCGCCGCGCTCAAGACCGCCGAAGAGCAGCTCGCCGCGAGCCGCGCGCTGACCCAGGGCGTCGACGTGCGCAAGCAGCCCAGCGTGCTGCGCGCCGCGGCGAGGGTGCACGAGGCCTACCTGGCGCTCGAGCGCGACCGGATTCCCGCCCCGGTGACCGGCTATGTTGCCAAGCGCTCGGTGCAAGTCGGCCAGCGCGTCGCGCCCGGCATGCCGCTGATGGCGGTCGTACCGCTCGACGACGTATGGGTCGATGCGAACTTCAAGGAAGTGCAGCTGCGCAACATGCGCATCGGCCAGCCGGTGCGGCTGACCGCGGACCTGTACGGCAGCGGAGTCGTGTACCGCGGGCGCGTGGCGGGGCTCGCCGCGGGCACGGGGGGCGCGTTCGCGCTGCTGCCGCCGCAGAACGCCACCGGCAACTGGATCAAGGTGGTGCAGCGCCTGCCGGTGCGAATCGAGCTCGACAGGAAGCAGCTCGCCGCGCATCCCCTCCGCGTCGGGCTGTCGATGCAGGTCGACGTCGACGTGCACGACACGAGCGGCGCGCGGCTCGCCAAGGCGCCCGTGAAAGGGCCCGTGTACGCGACCAGGGCGTTCGACGAGCAGGCCGCCGCGGCCGACGCCAAGGTGCGCGAGATCATCGACGCCAATCTGGATAACGACAAGTGAGCGCGGCCCCTCCGGCGAGGGCGGCGCCGCCGCCGCTCGAGGGCATGGAGCGCGCGGTCGGCGCGTTCGTGCTCTCGCTCGCGGTGTTCATGACCGTGCTCGACACCACGATCGCCAACGTGTCGATCCCGACCATCGCCGGCGACCTCGGCGTGAGCCCGAGCCAGGGCACCTGGGTCATCACGTCGTTCGCGGTGTCGACGGCGATCGCGGTCCCGCTCACCGGCTGGCTGGTGGTGCGCTTCGGCCAGGTGCGGCTGTTCGTGACCTCGGTGCTGCTCTTCAGCACCGCGTCCTGGCTGTGCGGGCTGGCGCCAAACCTAGAGACGCTGATCCTGTTCCGCGTGCTGCAGGGCTTGGTCGCGGGACCGATGGTGCCGCTGTCGCAGGCGATGCTGCTGTCCACCTTTCCGCGCGAGAAGGCCGGGCTCGCGCTCGCGCTGTGGTCGATGACCGCGCTGCTCGCGCCGATCTCGGGGCCGCTGCTCGGCGGCTGGATCTCGGACAACGCGACCTGGCCGTGGATTTTCTACATCAACGTGCCGGTGGGCCTGTTCTCGGCCGCGGTCACCTGGCAGCTCTACCGCACGCGCGACTCCGCTACCAGAAAAGTGCCGGTCGACTACGTCGGCCTGGGGCTGCTGGTCATCTGGGTCGCCGCGCTGCAGATCATGCTCGACAAGGGCAACGAGCTGGACTGGTTCAGCTCCCCCCAGATCGTGGCTCTCGGCTGCGTCGCGCTGGTCGGCTTCACGCTGTTCCTGGTGTGGGAGCTGGTCGACAACGAGCACCCGATCGTCGACCTGTCGCTGTTCAAGAGCCGCAATTTCACCAGCGGCACGCTGGCGATCGCGGTCGGCTACGCCGTGTTCTTCGGCATCACGGTCATCATCCCGCTCTGGCTGCAGACGATCATGGGCTACACCGCCTTCCTGTCGGGGCTCACGGTGGCGCCGATCGGGATCCTGTCGCTCATCATCGCGCCGTTCCTCGGCCGCGCGCTGCCGCACCTGGACGCGCGCAAGATCGCGAGCGCCGCCTTCCTCGTCTTCGCCCTGGTGATGTTCATGCGCGCGCGCTTCGACCTGCAGACCGATTTCTGGTCGATCGTCCTGCCGACCTTCATCCAGGGCGCGGCGACGGTGTCCTTCTTCCTGCCCCTCACCGCGCTCCTGCTCGCGGGGCTGCCGCCCGAGCGCATTCCCGCGGCGACCGGGCTGAGCAACTTCGCCCGCTTCACCGCGGGGGCCTTCGGCGCCTCGGTCTCGGTGACAATGTGGAACGACCGCACCGCGCTGCACCGCGCGCACCTGGTCGAGCACGTCACCGACTACAGCCCCCACGCGCAGGACGCGCTCGCGGCGATGCACGCGCGCGGCCTGCCGACCCAGCAGGCGATGGGCCTGATGGACCACCTGATCGACCAGCAGGCGCGCATGCTCGGCACCATCGACCTGTTCTGGCTCTCCGGGTTCCTGTTCATCGCGCTGACCGCGCTGGTCTGGCTCGCCAAGCCGACCAACGTCTCCCACGCCCCGGCCGACGCCGGCGCGCACTGAGCGCTAGATCCGCCGCCCCGCTTCTTCCCAGTGGGGCGCGCGCAGCTTGCGCTTGAAGATCTTGCCGCTGTCCTCGCGCGGCAGGGCGGCGTGGAATTCGACCAGGCGCGGCACCTTGTAGTCGGCGATGTGCGCGCGCAGCCAGGTCTTCACGCCCTCGGGGTCGAGCGCGGCGCCGGGCTCGGGCTGGATCGCCGCGGCGAGCGCCTCGCCGAACTCCTCGCTCGGCACGCCGAACACGGCGCAGTCGTGCACGCCGGGCATGCCGTGCAGCACGGCCTCGATCTCGGCCGGGTAGATGTTGACCCCGCCCGAGATCACCATGTCCGAGGAGCGGTCGCAGATGAACAGATACCCGTCCTCGTCGA
>CAZLUX010000175.1:3747-5065 GCA_964562815.1 uncultured Enterobacteriaceae bacterium | reverse complement strand
TAGGAGAGAATCGCGCCCGAGGAACCGACCAGCGAGCCGGCGATGATCAGCATCGAGTTGTTGAGCGAGAAGCCGATGCCGGCCGCAGCCCACCCCGAGTAGCTGTTCAGCATCGAGATCACGACCGGCATGTCGGCGCCGCCGATCGGGATGATGATGAGCACCCCGAGCACGAACGCGATCGCGGTCATGACGATGAACGGCATCCAGGCCTTGTCGGGTGCGAGGAAGAACGCCAGGCCGAACCCGATCATGATGATCGCGAGCAACAGGTTGAGCAGGTGCTGGCCCTTGAACACGACCGGCGCCGAGGAGAACAACCGGAACTTCTTGCCCAGCCCCGCCAGCTTGCCGAACGCGATCACGGATCCCGAGAAGGTGATCGCGCCGACGAACGTGCCGATGAAGAGCTCGAGCCGGTTGCCCGCGGGCAGGGGATCATGCTCGCCGAACGCGCCCGGATTGTTGACCACCGCGATCGCGATCAGCACCGCGGCCATACCGACCATCGAGTGCATCGCCGCCACCAGCTCGGGCATCTGCGTCATCTGCACCCGCCGAGCGATGATGGCGCCGATGGTGCCGCCGACGAGCATGGCGATGAAGATCAGGTCGAGCCTGCCGCGCGCCACCAGCGCGATGGTCGTCACCACGGCGATGGTCATGCCGACCATGCCGAACACATTGCCGCGGCGCGCCGTTGTCGGCGACGACAGCCCCTTGAGCGCCAGGATGAAGCAGACCGAGGCGAGCAGATACCACAGGGTAAGCTGGTTCGCGCTCATTTTTCGCCCTCTTTCTTCGGTTGCTTCTTCTTGAACATCTCGAGCATCCGCTGCGTCACCAGAAAGCCGCCGGCGACGTTGATCGACGCCAGCCCGACCGCGACCACGCCGAGAATCGAGCCGAAGTCCATCTGGGTCGGCGCCGCGGCGAGGATGGCGCCAACGATGATCACCGACGATATCGCGTTGGTGACGCTCATCAGCGGCGTGTGCAACGCCGGCGTCACGTTCCAGATCACGTGGTAGCCCACGAACACCGCGAGCACGAAGACCACGAGGTTAAGGATGGTGGGATCTACGATTCCGGACATTTCAGCCTCGCTTGGTTACTGCACCGTCCGCGCACACCATGGTGCCGGCGATGATTTCGTCTTCTTTGTCCAGCTTGAACTCCCCGCTCTTCGGATCGAGCATCAAGGCGAGGAAGTTGTACAGGTTGCGCGCGTACAGGGCCGAGGCGTCGAACGGCACGGTCGCGGGCAGGTTCGTCAGCCCGATGATCTTGACGCCGTGCTTGAGCACGACCTTGCCGG
>CAZLUX010000175.1:0-3647 GCA_964562815.1 uncultured Enterobacteriaceae bacterium | reverse complement strand
ATCTGCTCCTTCACGGCCGGGCGCACGTCCGAGGCCTCGATCACCGCGCCCAGGCGCTTCGCGGTCGCGATCGCCTGCAGACCCGCGACGCCGGCGCCGAGAATCAGCACGCGCGCCGCCTTCACGGTCCCCGCGGCGGTCATCAACATCGGGAAGAAGCGTCCGATCTCGGCCGCCGCCAGCACCACCGCCTTGTAGCCCGCGATGTTCGCCTGCGACGAAAGCACGTCCATCGATTGCGCACGCGAGATGCGCGGCAGCGACTCCATCGCGAAGCCGGTGACGCCGCGCTTGGCGAGCGCCTCGATGCCGGAAGGGTCGAAGGGGTTGAGCAGGCCGATCAGCAGCGAATTGGGCTTGAGCAGCTCCAGCTCGCCCGCCGCCGGTGCGCGCACCTTGAGCACCACCTCCGCGTCGTAGGCCTCTGCCGCCGAAGCGACCACCTTGCCCCCCGCCGCCTCGAAGTCTTTGTCAGGAATGCTCGAGCCGCTGCCCGCGCCCGACTGAACTCTCACCTCGTTCTTGGCAGCGAGCTTCTTGACCGTCTCGGGGGTCGCAGCGACGCGGGTCTCGCCCCCAAGGGTCTCGGCGGGAACGCCGATTCTCATGGCATGGTTCTCCCTTGTTTGTGTTGCGGCGATTCTAGCGCGAGCGCGGCACGAACGCGCGCTCAATCAGCTCAAACATGGCATGCGCGATAAGTGCCAGGGCCGCTGCGGGCAGGGCACCGGCGAGCAGCATGACATCGTCGTTGAGCGCCAGACCCTGCACGATGCGCTCACCGAAGCCGCCGGCGCCGATGAACGCGGCGATTGTCGCCGTGCCGACATTTATCACCGCCGAGGTCTTGATGCCGGCAAGAATGGTCGGCATTGCCAGGGGCAGCTCGATCCTGGCGAGGATCGTTCCACGCCGCAGGCCGAGCGCGAGCGCGGCCTGCGACAATCCGGCGGGCACGCCGCCCAGGCCTGCGTGCGTGTTGCGCACGATGGGCAGCAACGCATACAGGAACAGCGCGATCAGCGCCGGCCACACGCCGATGGTCCCGGTTACCGGAATCAGGAACGCGAGCAGTGCGAGCGCCGGGATGGTCTGCACCAGCCCCGTGATCGCGAGCACCGGCTGCGCCACCAGCCGCAGCTTGGCCGCCGCGATGCCGAGCGGGACGCCGACCAGCGCCGCCGCCGCGAGCGAGGCGAGAACCAGGAAGACGTGCTCGCGCAGCAGGCGCCAGAAATCGGGCGCGAACACCGCCGCGAGGAGCGAGCGGCGTTGGACCGTCTTTTCCCCCGCGAGGAATTCCGAGGCCACGGTGGCGAACGACTGCTTGTCGAGCTCGGCGCGCGCGTTGAGTTGCATCATGTGCGCCGCGCTGATCTCGCCCTTCAAGCGGCGGAACGCCGCGAAAGCCGCGGGAAACCGCTTCGGCGCGTCGCGGCGGTAGAGCAGCACCGCGTCGTACACCGGGAAGAAATGGCGATCGTCCTGAAGCAGGGCGATGTGGAAGCGCAGGATCTTGGCGTCGGTGGTGTAGACGTCCATCGCGTCGATTTCGCCTTGCGCCAGCGCCTCGTAGGCGAGCCCGTGGTCGAGGCCGCGCGGTTTCTGCGGCAGGCCGTAGGCCGCCTTGAGGCCGGGCCAGCCGTCGCGCCGGCCGAGGAATTCGGGGCCGAAGCCGAACCTGAGATCGGGATGTTGCTTGAGGTCGGAGATTCTCTTGATCCCCAGCCGGTCGGCCTCGCTGCGGCGCATGCCGATGGCGTAGGTGTTGTTGAACCCCAGCGGCACCGCGGCCTCGAGCCCCAGCTTGTGCAGGCGCACGTTCAGCGCGGCCAGGTCCGGCGCCCGCCCGCGCATCTTGAGAATCTCGCGGGCGATGGTGCCCGTATATTCCGGGTAGACGTCGATCGCCCCGGCGCGCAAGGCCTGGAACAGGATCGCGGTGCCGCCCATGCCCGGCCGGTGCTCGGCCGGCTGGCCCGCGGCGCGGGCGGTCTGGGTCAGGATCTCGCCCAGGATGTAGGACTCGGTGAAGCGCTTGGAGCCCACTTCGAGAGTCCCGGCCGCGCGCGCGCCGCTCCACGCCAGGAGCGCGATGACTGCCGATGCCAGCAGGGCGGCGCGCCTCCTCAGGCCGCCAGCTCCACGTCCAGGAACTGCAGCGCCGCGAGATTCGCGTACAGCCCCGCCTCGCGCATCAGCTGCGCATGCGTGCCCAGGGCGACGATCGCACCGCGCTCCATCACCACGATCCGGTCGGCGTGGCGCACCGTGGCGAGCCGGTGCGCGATCACGAGCGTCGTGCGCCCGCGCTCGAGTTCGTCGAGCGCCTGCTGCACCATGCGTTCGCTGGCGGCGTCGAGCGAGCTCGTCGCCTCGTCCAGCAGCAGAATCGGCCGGTCCGCGAGCAGCGCGCGGGCGATCGACAGGCGCTGGCGCTGTCCGCCCGAGAGCGTCACGCCGCGCTCACCGAGCAGCGTCTCGAAACCCTGCGGCAGCCGTTCGATGAACTCTAGCGCGAAAGCGCGCTCGCAGGCGCGCTCGACTTCGGCGCGGCTCGCCTGCGGGCGACCGTAACGCACGTTGTCGAGCACACTGGCGGCGAAGATCACCGGCTCCTGCGGCACCACGGCGAGCAGGCGGCGCAGGGCTCGGGGATCGAGGCTGCGCACGTCGGTGCCGTCGATCCTTACCGCGCCGGTTTGCGGGTCGTAGAAGCGCGCGAGCAGCGCGAATACCGTCGACTTGCCGGCTCCCGAAGGACCCACCAGCGCCACGCGCTCGCCGCGCGCCACGCGCAGCGAGAACCCGTGCAGCGCGGCCGAGCCCGGGCGAGCCGGGTAGGCAAAGCTCACGCCGTCGAATTCGATCTCGCCGGCCGCCTCCGGCCGGAGCTCGCCGGGCCGCGGCGGAGCGACGATACCGGGCTGCGTCTCGAGCAGCTCGAGCAGCCGCTCGGTGGCGCCGGCCGCGCGCTGCAGCTCGCCCCACACCTCCGACACGGTGCCGGCGCCGCCGGCAACCACCAGCGCGTAGAACACGAACGCCGACAGATCGCCCACGGTCAGCCGGCCGGCGAGCACGTCGTAGCCGCCGATCCACAGGATCAGGCCGACGGCGCTGAACGCGATCAGCATCACGCTGGAAATCAGCAGTGCCTTTTGCTGGATGCGCGCGACGCCCACGCCGTATGCGGCCTCCGCATGCGCAGCGAAGTTTTCCCGGTCGGCGTCCTCGTGCACATAGGCCTGGACCGTGCGGATCTCGTGTATGGCCTCGTCGACGTAGGCCGAGACGTCGGCCACCCGGTCCTGGTTGGCGCGCGACAGCCGCCGCACGCGGCGACCCAGCAGCAGGATCGGCACCAGGGTCGCGGGAACGCCGAGCAACACCATGAGCGCAAGCTTCCAGCTGACCACGAACAGCATCACCGCAGCGCCCGACATCATCAGGAGGTTGCGCACGAACATCGACAGGCCGAAGCCGATGACCTGCTGCAGCAGAGTGGTATCGGTGGTGAGGCGGGAAATCACCTCGCCGGTGCGGGTCGCCTCGAAGAACCCGGGCTCGAGCCCGAGGATGTGGTCGAATACCGCGCGCCGCAGATCGGTGATCACCCGCTCGCCGGTGGTCATCATGAGGAAGAA
>CAZLUX010000174.1:0-5105 GCA_964562815.1 uncultured Enterobacteriaceae bacterium | reverse complement strand
ACGACCAGCGCGATCCCGATCAGCGCCAGCACGAACGAGAAGATCGCGCCGAGGTAGATGCCGTGGCGCACGCCGGTGCGCCCCTCGCGGTGGTAGGCGATCGCGAAGCGCAGGTAGCGCGCGCCCGCGGCGAGCGCCATCGCGGCGCCCAGCCCGATCAGCAGCGACCCCGCCCAGACCGACATCGTCCGCGAGCCCGCGTCCGCGGCGCCCTTGTGCAGCATCTCCAGCACCAGGTCGAAGCGGTCGATGACGAATCCCAGCGCGATCAGCGACAGCGCGGTGCGCACCCAGGACGCGAGCGTGCGCTCGGCGGCGAGGTAGACCAGCCGTCTCGAGAGCTCCACCGGGTCGCGTTCGTCGTTCATCCCGATCCTGTCTCCGGCGCCAGACTAGCAGGAACCCGCAATATATCCCGCGTCAATTCCGGCGCCTGCACGCCGCCCCCCAAGATCGTGCAAAATCGACGCCAAAGGAAAGCGAATTTTGGCCAGGCCCCTCGCCGCACTCATCGCGCTCGCCGCGCTCGCCGCCCCCGCGCTGGCGCAGACGCAGGCGCAGAAAGCCGACCGCCCCGTCGTCAAGCCGGGCGACCGCTGGCGCTTCGAGACCACGATCGACGGCAAGCACGTCGCCTGGCTCGACCGCGAGTGGGTCATCAAGTCGATCAACCCGATGGAAATCGACGGCACCGAGAACGGCAAGCCCCTCGCCCTCACGCCGAACCTCAACATCCTCGACTCCCCGACCCGCACCGACACCGACCGGCGGCTGCTCGCGTTTCCGCTGCAGGTCGGCGAGCGCTGGCGCTTCAGCGACGACTTCACCGTCACCAGCGTCGACGTGCCGAGCCGCGGCGACTTCCGCGTCGGCGTCGCGGCCTACGAAAAGGTCCACGTCGCGGCCGGCGACTTCGACGCCTTCAAGCTCGTCGCCAAGGGCCGCTGGACCTCCGGCGGCCTGAGCGGCGAGACCACCCTCACCTACTGGTACGCCCCCGCCGCCCGCGCGATCGTCAAGATCGAGGCCGACGACAGCGTCTGGGGCTCGCGCACCAGCGAGCTCGCCGAGTACCACCTCCGGCCCTGAGCCGGTCCGCGCTCAGGCGACGCTGCCGAAGCCGCGGTCGCTCGCGCCCGCCGGGGCGTGCAGCCCCGCGAGGCGGCATCCCTGCGCCACCGGGCCGCCCGGGCAGACGGTGTAGAGGTATTTAAGGCCGCCCTTGTGGTGGAATTTCTCCTCGAGCGCGGCCTGCAGGTCGCGCACGCGGATCTCGGCGTGAGGATTGCGCCCGTAGAATTCCTGCAGCACCCGCACCAGATCCCAGTGGTCCTGCCCGAGGGTCAGCCCTTCCTGCGCCGCGATCTTTTGCGCCGCCGCGGGGCTCCAGTCGAGGGGGGCGAAACGAAAGCTTCCGGGGTCGTCCATTCGGGCCTCCATCCATGAGTGTCGCCGTGGCCCACGCCGATCGACCTATCGGCGCTCCTCGACCATTCTACGCTCCGCGCGAAGCCGCGCGTCCTCCGGCCTAGCCGCGCTCGAACTCCTTCGCCGCCCTGACGAAGGCGCTGTCGAGCGCTCCGTAGGCGGTGACGAAGCCGCGCCTGACCTGGTCCCAGGCGCCGGCCGAGCCGTGCTCCATCCCGCCGTACCATTCCGCGACGCGGTTGCGCTGCCGGCGCAGCTCGCGCAGCGCCTCGCGGCGCCGCTCGCGCGCGGCCCGGTCGAGCGTGCTCCAGTTCCTCTGCGTCTGGGCTTCCAGCGCGTCGAGCCGCCCGTCCATCCGGTGCAGCAGCTTCCTGCCGCGCGCGAGCGCCTCGTCGCGCTGGCCGACGCCGTAGTGCATCAACGCCCTCGATGCCCTGCTCCAGTCGCGCTGCACCTGCTGCAGGTCGGGCGCGGGTTGACTCGCGTGCGATGTCAGCGGCGCGACGCCGGCAATCAGCGCGGCGGCGAGCACGGCCGGGAACGTCTTTCTTGCGTGCATGATGATTCCTGGTGTGGTTGCGACCACCCTGGGACTTCCAACCGATCGCGCGAGTTCCTTGCTTGCGGCGCAAGAGAGGAACGCGCGGATCGCCGCGTGGTCCGAAACCTAGGCCGTACACCCCAACAACGACTCGAGATTGGAGCCATACGATGAATCCCGTCTTCTTCGACAGGAAAACCGCGATCGCTTGCATGGCGCTGTGCGCCGCGCTGCTCGGCGGTTGCGCCACCACCGGCGAGGCGTCGACCGCGCAAACCGACGCCAACAAGGCCGACCAGACGGCCGTGCAGGCGAAGCAGGCCGCCGACACCGCGCAGAGCAAGGCCGACAGCGCGATGCAGGCCGCGGACCAAGCGCAGAGCAAGGCGAGCCAGGCCGAGCGCAAGGCCGACTCCGCCTCGTCGACCGCCGGCAAGGCGATGAGCGAGGTGGCGCGGCTCGAGCAGAAGGTCGACCGCATGTTCGCGAAGACGATGCGCAAGTAGGCGGTGACCCGCTACGCGGCGCTCGCGCTGCTCGCGCTCGCGGGCGCCTCGGCCTCCGCCTTCGCGGCGAGCTTTCCGCTGCCCGCGGACGGCGGCACGGTGGTCGGCGAGACGCGCGTCGTCCGGCTCGAGGACGCGCGCAACACGCTGCTCGACGTCGCCCGCCACTACGACCTCGGCTACGACGAGATCGTCGCCGCGAACCCGGGCGTTTCGGTGTGGCTGCCGCCGAAAGGCGCGCGCATCGTCGTGCCGACCGAGTTCGTCCTGCCGCCCAAGCCCTGGAGCGGCGTGGTGATCGACGTGCCGCGCCGCAGGCTGTACTACTTCCCCAAGCCCGCGGCGGGCGAGGCGCCGCGCGTCGTCACCTTCCCGATCGGCATCGCGCAGCCCGGCTGGCCGACGCCGCTCGGCGAGACGCGCATCGTCGCCAAGTTCAGGGACCCGTCCTGGGTCGTGCCGCAGGACATCCTCGCCGAGCAGCACGAGCAGGGCGAAGCGGACTTCCCCGCCTACTTTCCGCCCGGGCCCGACAACCCGATGGGCATGCTCGCGATGGAGACGGGCTTCGCGCAGATCTACCTCCACGGCACCAGCCGGCCGTGGGGCGTGGGCATGCGCGTGAGCCACGGCTGCCTGCACCTCTACCCCGAGGACGCCGCGGCCCTCTTTGCGCGCCTCAAAGTCGGCACGCCGGTGCGCATCATCAACCGCCCGCTCCTGGTCGGCGCGCGCGACGGCCGGCTGTATCTCTCCGCTTCGCCGCCGCTCGCCGACTATCCGGCCGCGGGCGACTTCCTCACCCGGGCCGTGCAGGCGGTCGTGCAGTTCGAAGCCGCGCACGGCGGCCTCGACGACCCCGTCGACTGGAACCGCGCGCTCCGCGTCGCGCAGGCGAAGCGCTTCATCGCGGCGCCCCTCGCGCCGCCCGCGCTCGGCACCGAGCTCGCCCTCGCCTCGAAGGCGGAAGCGCCGTACCGCTTCGCCCCCTACGGCCTCGACGCCAACGACGCCGAAGTTCCGGCGGCGGATTAGACTCGGGGCATGCGGGTCTTCCTGACGGGCGCCTCCGGCTACATCGGCGGCTCGGTCGCCGCGGCGCTCACCGCGGCCGGGCACCAGGTCGCGGGGCTCGCGCGCAGCGCCGAGCGCGCGCGCCAGCTCGAGGCGCTCGGCATCGAGCCGGTCCCCGGCGAGCTCGCCGACGCCGCCGCGCTCGCGCGCGCGGCGCGCAAGGCCGACGCGGTCATCCACGCCGCGAGCTCGGACGACCGGGCCTCGGTCGAGGCGATGCTGCCGGCGCTGGAGGCGAGCGGCAAGCTCTTCCTGCAGACCAGCGGCTCGAGCATCGTCGGCGACCAGGCGGGCGGCGAGCCGGGCGAGGCGGTCTACGAGGACGACACCCCGTTCACGCCCGGGCCGGGTCGCGCCGCGCGCGTCGCGATCAACGAGTTCGTGCTCGCCTCGGCCGCGCGCGGCGTGCGGGCGGTGGTGATCGCGCCGGCGCTGATCTACGGCGGGGGCCGCGGCCTGCACAAGGAGAGCATCCAGGTGCCGGCGCTCGAGCGCCTCGCGCGCAGGTCCGGCGTCGCGCGCCACCTCGGGCGCGGCGAGAACATCTGGTCGAACGTCCACATCGACGACCTCGTCGACCTCTACCTGCGCATCCTCGAGCGCGCGCCGGCGGGCGCCTTCTACTACGCCGAGAACGGCGAGACCTCGATGCGCGCGCTGTGCGAGGCGATCAGCCGCCGGCTCGGCTACGGCGGCCGCACCGAGCCGATGTCGCTGGCCGAGGCGATCGCCGAATGGGGCGAGGGCGCGGCGAAATACACTTACGGCTCCAACAGCCGCGTGCGCGCGGTGCGCGCCCGCCGCGAGCTGGGCTGGGCGCCGCGCGGGCCGTCACTGCTCGACACCCTCGCGCCCGGCGCGACGACGCCTTGAACTTTTCCGTCTTGCTATCCGGCGCTCGATGCGGGATAAGTGAGAGTCAGGCATCGCAAGGAGACATTCAAGCATCATGCAAAAGCTTCCCCATCGATACTCCGTGGCCGCGCGCGGCGACGCGGAGGGAGAGGTCAATCTCGAGAGCGCTCGTCTTCCCACGCTGGCGACGGCCGCTCCCTCGGAATTCGGCGGCCCGGGCGACCGTTGGTCGCCCGAGACGCTGCTCGTCGCCTCGGTAGCGGATTGCTTCATCCTCACGTTTCGCGCAACCGCCCGTGCAGGCAAGCTCGCGTGGGTTTCCCTCAACTGCGAAGTCGAGGGAGTCCTCGATCGAGTGGAGCGCGTCACCCAGTTCACCGAGTTCCACGTCCGTGCCTCGCTTCGCGTGCCGCCGGGCACCGACGAGGCGCACGCGCAGCGCCTGCTCGTCGCCGCGGAGCAAGGCTGCCTGGTCACCCGATCCCTCAAGGCGACGTCTCATCTGTCTGCGACGGTCGAGATCGCCGCATGACGAGGCTTTCCGCTCGGGCGTGACGGCCGGGGCGCGATACCACGAGCGAGGGATGCGCGCCGTCAACCGATAGCCGGGGCCCCTCGCAAGATCGCCCCGGTCAGCGCGGGGATCCGGCGCGCTCCGCCTGGTCGCGAAGGTACTGGTGCACGAAGGCGATCGACATGCT
>CAZLUX010000173.1:0-5309 GCA_964562815.1 uncultured Enterobacteriaceae bacterium | reverse complement strand
GCCTTGCGCGCCGTGATGTAGACCTTGGCGCCGTACTCGAGGAAGCCGCGCGCGATCATCTTGCCGATCCCGCGCGAGCCGCCGGTGATCACGGCCACGCGGCCTTCGAGCGAAAACAGATTCTTCATCGTCATTGGAGGTAAGCGGGCGGGGGCGTGAAGGCATGGTACTCGCGCTCGATCAGGCGCGCGACACGGAGCGTGGTGAGGTCGCCGTGCTGCGGGCCGACGATCTGCACGCTCAGGGGCAGCCCCTCGGCGGAGAGGCCGATCGGGGCGGCGGTGCCGGGCAGGTAGCACATGCCGGCGATGCCGGCCCACCACATCTGGGTGGTCGCGGGCTGCAGGCCGCCGTTGACCGGGATCATTCGCTCCCAGCGCTCGCCCGGCATCGAGTGGCGGAACGCGGCGCTCGCGGCGTTGGGGCATAGCAGCACGTCCCAGTCCCTGAAGAACTCGGCCCAGGCGAGGCGCATCTGGTGGCGGCGGTTGGACGCCGCGAGCCAGTCGCGGTGCGGCTGGGTGTTGGCGCGCACCATCTGCGCGTAGTAGGACTCGTCGTCGGGGTCGAGCTCGGCGCGCGCGGCGAGCATCGCGGCGAACTGGTCGTGGTCCTGCCGCCCCGAGGTCGCGCCGCGCAGGAGCTGGATGAAGACGCGGTGCGCCTCGCCGAAGTCGAACCCGGGGCGCGCGTCCTCCGAGACCTTGGCGCCCTGCCTGGCGAGGGCCTTCGCGAGCGCGCCGATCGCGTCCTGCACGCTCGCGTCGGTCTCGGCGGTCGGGTGCGTGGCCACGACCGCGACCCGCAGCCCGCGCAGGGTCTTGCGCCGCGGCGCGGGCAGGGCGAGCTTCCAGCCGGCGCCGTCGACGTCGTCCGGCCCGGCGATGATCGACAGCGCGAGCTCGAGGTCGGTCGCGCCGCGCGCGAGCGGGCCGATCGCCGAGATGTCGGCCGGGTGAGCGCTGCCGGGCAAAGCGTGGCCCTGGAGCGAGCAGATGCCGTAGGTCGGCTTGTGGCCGTAGACGCCGCAGTAGTGCGCCGGGTTGCGGATCGAGCCGCCGATGTCGCTGCCGATTTCCAGCCCGGTGAGGCCCGCGGCGAGCGCGGCGGCGGCGCCGCCCGAGGAGCCGCCGGGCGTGCGCGACGGGTCCCAGGGGTTCACCGTCCGGCCGTAGATGGGGTTGTTGGTCTCCCAGTCGGCGAGCATCACCGGCACGTTGGTCTTGCCGAACACGTTCGCGCCCGCGCGCACGAGGCGCTCGACCGCCAACGCGTCGCGCCGGGCGCGATTGAAGCGGTGCTCGGCCACGCCCCAGGTGGTGGGGTGGCCGGCGAGGTCGAACGATTCCTTCACGCTCATCGGCAGGCCGGCGAGCGGCGCCGGACGCGCGCCCTTTTTCGCCGAGGCCCGGTCGAAGGCCCGCGCGCGCTTACGCGCCGCCTCGAGGTCGAGCACGCAGAGCGCGTTGAGCGTGCCGTTGTGCTTTTCGATGCGCGCGGCGTAGTGCTCGAGCAGCTCGAGCGCGCCGATCTTCTTCGCGCGCAGCGCGCGGATCAGCTTGGTCGCGGACCAGAAGGCGATGTCGGTCATGGCGGGGCTCCCGGGATGACATACTCTACGCGCAAGCCGCCGCATCGCAAAAAGGGACCCGCATGGACTACACCGACATCCGCTACGAGGTGGACGAGGGCATCGCCACCGTGACGCTCAACCGCCCCGGGAAGCTCAACGCCTTCACCCGCGCCATGCGCGGCGAGCTGATCGACGCCTTCTCGCGCGCCGACGCCGACGACGGGGTGCGCGCGGTGATCGTCACCGGCGCCGGCCGCGCGTTCTGCGCCGGAGCCGACCTCTCGGCGGGCCCCTCGACCTTCGACTACGCCAAGCGCGACGGCCTCACCGCCGAGACCCACCGCGACGGCGGCGGGCAGGTGACGCTGCGCATCTTCGAGATGAAGAAGCCGGTCATCGCCGCGGTGAACGGGCCGGCGGTGGGCATCGGCGCCACCATGCAGCTGCCGATGGACGTGCGCATCGCCTCGAGCGAGGCGCGCTTCGGCTTCGTCTTCACCCGCCGCGGCATCGTCCCCGAGGCCTGCTCGAGCTGGTTCCTGCCGCGGGTGGTGGGGATCGGCCAGGCGCTCGAGTGGACGCTCACGGGGCGCGTCTTCGGCGCCGACGAGGCGCTCGCCGGCGGGCTGGTGCAGCGCGTGGTCGCGCCGCAAGACCTCCTGCCCGCGGCGCGCGCGCTCGCACGCGAAATCGCCGACCACACCGCGCCGGTCGCGGTGGCGCTCGCGCGCCAGATGATGTGGCGCATGCTCGGCGCCGACCATCCCATGGAGGCCCACAAGGTCGACTCGCGCGGCATCTTCCACCTCGGCCGCTCGCCCGACGTGGCCGAGGGCGTCGCCGCGTTCAGGGAAAAGCGCGCGCCGAAATTCGGCATGCGCGTCTCGCGCGACATGCCGCCGTACTACCCCTGGTGGAAACAAAGGGAGTTCGAGTAGGAACGAAAGCCCTCCGGAGCATCCTGCGCGGCAGCCACGGGCCTGATGCCCATCCTTGACCAACTCTTACGACTAGGAAACCCACCGAGTGACATGATTGTGGCGGACTCTGGAGCGACCCGTGCGGTGAACAAGGCGGCCGAGGACTTGATTATTAAACGTGCGACCGACGACGCCTTGACCACAGTGGAGAGGAACGTGAACCTCGTCGCCGAGCGTAGCGAGCCGCAGCCGGTCGCCGGCGAATCCCAGGCGGCCCGCGGCCAAGCGATCAAGCTGCACGCCGTTTCGAGCGGCAACATGCTCGCGCAATGGCCCGCGCCGACGCTGTCGCCATGGGCCCAGGGAGAGCTGAGAAACGCGCCCGAGCGCGCGCGCCTCGAGAGCCTGCATGACGGCACGATGGAGGGCGAGGCGCTCATGTTGAGCGAAGGCCGGGGATTATTCTTCCGCCCGGCGGACTCGCAGGGGGTGCGCTGGGTCGGGTTCTCCGACTTGCGGCAGCTCGTCCTGACGCGTCCGCTTTCCTTAGCCGCCCCGCCCGCGCGGTCGGACGGGTTGAGGCAGCGTTACCGCCTTGTGCTGGTCGACGGCCAGGCCGTAGAAGGCGAGAGTGCCGGGGTGGTGCGTTGGGACTCGGCGCTGTTCCTCTATCCTCCGAGGGGCGATACGGCCGTGACGCGAACGCTGATTCCCGCCTCCCGGGTGCGGTCGTTCGACTGGGTCGATGCCGCGAGTCAGCCTGCGCAGCTCGCCATCGAGAACGTCGAGACGAAGACGGAGTCGCACCCCGCCGCCGCGCAAGTGGTCACGTCCATTCCCGCCTTGCTCGAGGCGCTGGACAAGGCCGGGCGAAGCCCCCTGCGCCGGCTGGGCGAGGCGCTGGTGGAGACGAACGTCCTTGCGCCGGCGGTGCTCAAGCAGGCGCTCGCGCGACAGCGCGTCGAGAAACTGCGCTTTCGCAAGCATGTGCCGCTCGGCAAGGTACTGCTCGACATGCGCGCGGTCACGCCGGAGCAGCTCAAAGACGTGCTTGTGCGCAAGCTGGGCATCCTGCGCGTGGACGTCCTCAGATTCCTGCCGGACCCCGAGGCGGCTCGTCTGGTTCCACAGGCGCTTTGCTACCGTCACCGCTTCATTCCGCTCTGCCTCGACGCGAAAGGATGCCTCGTCGTCGCCATGGACGATCCGATGTCGAGCGACGGCCTGGATGCCGTGCGCTTCGCCTCCGGGCGCAGGGCGGTCCCGGTGCTCGCCGCCTGGCGCGACATCCGCGTTGCGCTCGGCTCGGTCGACGCCTGGGATGGCGAAGCGCCATTCGAGCCCGGCGCGCACGCCGCCGCGCAGCCGCAGGCGGATGATTCCGCGCCCGAGACCATCGAGTTCGATCTGTCCGGCGTTCAGGAGCTTACGTCGCGGCTTACGCTGGAGACGCCTGCCGCGGGCGAGCCGGAGCCCGCGGACGCGGTGCGCGAGAGCGACTCGACGCTGGTGCAGCTGGTGAACAAGATCATCCTCGACGCGATGGAGAGCGGCGCCTCGGACATTCACATCGAGCCGGCGTCGGGCAACCGTCCGACGCGGATCCGCATGCGCCGGGACGGGGCGCTTTCGGACTATGCCGAGATTCCCGCGCGTTTCCGCGCCGCGATGGTTTCGCGCATCAAGATCATGGCGAGCCTCGACATCGCCGAGCACAGGAAGCACCAGGACGGCAAGATCGATTTCTCGCGATTCGGTCCCACCAAACTCGAGCTGCGGGTGGCGATCATCCCGACCGTCGACGGGCTCGAGAGCGTCATTCTGCGACTGCTCGCCTCGTCCGAGGCGCTGCCGGTGGACAAGCTGTGCCTCGGCCAGGACGTGCTCGGCCGTCTGCGGGAGGTCGTCGAGAAGCCGCACGGCCTGCTGCTCGTGTGCGGGCCCACCGGGTCGGGCAAGACCACCACGCTGCATTCCCTGTTGGCGCTGATCAACACGCCGGAGCGCAAGATCTGGACCGCGGAGGATCCGATCGAGATCACCCAGGAGGGGCTGTCGCAGGTGCAGGTGAACGCGAAGATCGGCAGGACTTTCGCCGAGACGCTGCGATCGCTGCTGCGCGCGGATCCCGACGTGATCATGATTGGGGAGATCCGCGACCGGGAGACGGCGCAAGCGGCTGTCGAAGCCTCGCTGACGGGCCATCTCGTCTTCTCGACGCTGCACACCAACAGCGCGCCGGAAACGGTGGCGCGCCTGCTGGACCTGGGCGTCGACCCCTTCAAGTTCGGCGACTCGCTGCTGGGCGTGCTCGCGCAGCGGCTCGTGCGCCGCGTGTGTCCGGCCTGCTCGAGGCCGGTCGAGCTGCGGGATGAGGAGGTCACCGGGCTCGCGCTCGAGTACGCCGGAGGCGGGCAGGCCGATCAGCAGGCGCTGCTGGCCGATTGGCGCCGGCGCCTGGGCAGGAAAGGCAGGCTCTACGCGATGCACGGCGCCGGCTGCCAGAGCTGCGGCGGCTCGGGCTACAAGGGCCGTCTCGGTCTGCACGAGTTCATGGAGATGAACGTCGCCTTGAGAAAGCTCGTCTACCGGCGGGCGGAACCCGAGGCGGTCCGCGACCGCGCGTTCGCAGAGGGCATGCGCACGCTGCGGCAGGACGGCATCGAGAAGACCCTGATGGGCCTCACCACGATGAAGCAGGTGCGCGCCGCCTGCGGCTAGCGGGCGTGGCGCGGACCCCGGACTAGCCGGCCCGGAAGGCTCCCGGTCGCTTCGCCGTCGCGATAGACCACATTGCCGGCGACGACGGTCGCGCG
>CAZLUX010000172.1:0-5321 GCA_964562815.1 uncultured Enterobacteriaceae bacterium | reverse complement strand
CCGAAGGTCGAAGGCTGCACCTGCGGCGCGGTCGCGGCGCGGCGCGCGAGCCACCAGCCCGCGGCGGGCGGCACGACGGCGAAGGACTGCTCGGCGCCGAGCTTGCGCGCGGCGTCGAGCGCCCAGTTCGGGTTGTAGAGCATCTCGCGCGCGAGCGCGACCAGGTCGGCGCGCCCCTCGGCGAGGATCGCCTCGGCCTGGTGGGCGTGCACGATCAGGCCGACCGCCATGGTAGCGATGCCCGCCTCCTTTTTTATCTTTTCGGCGAACGGCACCTGGTAGCCGTAGGCCGGGACGAGCGACGGCGGCTTGGGCGTCAGCCCGCCCGAGCTGCAGTCGATCACGTCGACGCCGAGCGGCTTGACCGCTTTCGCCAGCGCGACGCTCTGCGCGGGGCCGAAGCCGGCGTCGTCCTCGGCCGAGATCCGCAGGAAAAGGGGCTTGTCCGCCGGCCAGCTCGCGCGCACCGCCTCGCAGACTTCGAGCGCGAAGCGCATGCGCTTGGCTTCCGATCCGCCGTACTCGTCGCTGCGCGCGTTCGACGCGGGCGAGAGGAACTGGTGGATGAGGAAGCCGTGCGCGCCGTGGATCTCGACCGCGTCGAAGCCCGCGGCGTGGGCGCGCGCCGCCGCCTTCGCCCAGGCCTCGGCGACGGCGCGGATCTCGGCGCGCTCGAGCGCGCGCGGCACCGGCGAGGCGGCGTCGAACGCGATCGCGCTCGGCGCCACCAGCTCCCAGTCGTCCCAGTCGGGGATCGCGTCGGACTTCTCGAGGGGCTTCCCGCCTTCCCACGGCCGCTGGATGCGCGACTTGCGCCCCGAGTGGCCGAGCTGGATGCCGGCGGCCGCGCCGCAGGAATGCACGAAATCGGCGCAGCGCGCGAGCTGCGGCACGAAGCCGTCGTGCCACAGCCCGAGGTCGCCGACGGTGCCGCAGCCGCGGCGCTCGACCTTGGTCGATTCCATCATCACCAGCCCCGCGCCGCCCGCGGCGTAGCGCCCGGCGTTCATCAGGTGCCAGTCGGTGGCGAAGCCCTCGACGCCGGCGTACTGGTGCATCGGCGCGACGACGACGCGGTTCTTGAGGGTGAGCGAGCGAAGCGCGAGCGGGGTGAAAAGAAGCGGCTGACTCATGAGGTCCTCTCAGTCTTGTTCGAGCGGCGCGAGCAGCGACGGGTCGTCGGCCTTGGCCGAGTTGAGCCGGGTGCTCACCGGGTAGTGGGCGAAATTCGACTGCGCGAGTTTTACCATGCCGGCGACGTCCTCGGCCTTGTCGACGTCGGCGCGCACCCAGCGCACCAGCAGCTCGTCGGGCAGCACCACGGGCATCCTGTCGTGGATCCCGGCCACGGACTCGCTTGCCGCGCGGGTGAGGATCGCGCAGGTGAGCTCGGCCGCGGGCGAGGTCTCCATCAGCGCGGCGAAGCACACGGGCCTGCGGTCGCGCCGAAAGATGAAGTGCGGCTGCTTGTAGGCCCTCAGCTCGCCGGTCGCGGGATCGGCCCTTTGCGCCGCCTGCCACTCGTACCAGCCCTCGGCCGGGATCAGGCAGCGCGAATGGCGCCAGGCGTGGCGCCACATCGGCTTCGCCGCCGCCTCCTCGGCGCGCGCGTTGATCGAGTAGGCGGGCGGCTTCGCCTGCTTCCACCAGGACGGAATCAGCCCCCAGCGGGCCTCGGCGAGCTCGAGCGCGCCGGTGCCGGGGTCGGCGCGCAGGATCGGGATCACGGTGGTCGGCAGGACGTTGGTGCGCCGCCCGAACGGGTTGCTGTTGCCGCGCCCGACCTGCCAGGCGCGCTCGATCGCCGCGCGCTCGGGGCTGACGTATCGTCCGCACATGGCGTAGATCATAATGGACGCGCCATGAGACTGGTCCCGCCGCGCGTCGTCCCGCCCGAGAAGCCGCTGGGGCGGCTCGCGTTCGGCGCGCGCTTCGTGAAGAACCCGCTCGAGGTGGTGCCGCGCGAGGCCTACCAGGCCGAGTTCTTCCGCCAGGGCGAGGGCGCCGCGCGCGCCTGGATCATGGGGCCGGATCTGCTCAAGGCGGTGCTGCTCGACGAGCACGACAAGTTCCGCAAGCTGACCCAGATCCGGCTGCTCTCGCCGCTGCTCGGGCACGGCCTGCTCACCAGCGAGGGCGCCGACTGGAAGTGGCAGCGCCAGGCCTGCGCGCCGATGTTCCGCCACCAGGACCTGCTCGGCTTCGTGCCGGTGTTCGTGCACGCCGCCCAGGGCCTGCTCGGGCACTGGCGCTCGGCGCCCGGATCGGCGCAGCCCGCAGTCCATCCCATAGACCGCGACGTCACGCGCGCCGCCTTCGAGGTCATCTCGGCGACGCTGCTGCCTTCGGCCGACGCGACCATCGGCCCGGTGCTCGAGCACTCGATCGCCACTTTCCAGCGCTCGGGCGGCTGGGCCCAGCTCTACGCCTCGCTCTCCGCCCCCCGCTGGCTGCCGCGCCCGGGCATCGCCTCCGGGGCGCGCGCCGCGATCGCGCTGCGCTCGGCGGTGGCGGCGATCATCCGCGAGCGGCGCGCGAACGGCGGGCCGGACGACCTGATGCACCGCCTGATGGCCGCGCGCGATCCCGAGAGCGGCCAGGCGATGGACGACGAGCGGCTGATCGACAACCTGCTCACCTTCTACCTCGCCGGGCACGAGACCACCGCGCGCGCGCTCAGCTGGACGCTGTATCTGCTCTCGCGCTCGCCCGAGTGGAGCGAGGCGCTCGCCGACGAGGTCGAGCGGGTGGCGGGCGGCGCGCCGGTGGCGCCGGCGCACATCGGGCGCCTGGTGCTGACGCAGCAGGTGCTCAAGGAGTCGATGCGCCTGTTTCCGCCGGTGCCGATGATGAGCCGCCAGGTCGCCGCCGACACCACGCTCGCCGGCCACGCGATCCGCGCCGGCAGCTCGGTCATCATCCCGATCTACGCGATCCACCGCCACGCCGCGCGCTGGGACGATCCGCACGCGTTCGACCCGTCGCGCTTCGCCCCCGAGCGGGAGGCGCGCATCGGGCGCTACCAGTACCTGCCTTTCGGCGCCGGGCCGCGCATCTGCATCGGCATGGCCTTCGCCATGATCGAGGCGACCGCGATCCTGGCGACGCTCTTGCAGCAGGCGCGCTTCGCCCCCGCGCCGGGGCCCGAACCCGTGCCCCTCGCGCGCGTCACCCTGCTTCCCCGCGGGGGATTGCGCTTGCGGGTCTCCTTGAAGGAATAATCGGGGTCAGAGTCGATTTATTTCGCGCGCCAGCCGCCGTCGACCACCAGCGCGTGGCCGTTGACGTACTTCGCGTCGTCCGACGAAAGGAAGGCCACCGCCGCGGCGACGTCCTCGGGCGTGCCGCGCACGCCCGCGGGCACGAGCGCGCGCACCTGCTCGTCGCTCACCGCGACGCCGCGCCCGCTCATGTCGGGCACGCCGGGGCCGAGGATCGCCTGCGAGTTCGCGCGCAGGCCCGTGGGAATCGCGCCCGGGCAGACGCAGTTCACGCCGATGCCGCGCGCGGCGTAGCGCACCGCCATCTGGCGGGTGAGGCCGACCACGCCGTGCTTGGCGGCGATGTAGGCCGCGCCGCCGCCGGTGCCGTTCAGGCCCGCGACCGAGGCCATGTTGACGATCCGGCCGCGCCCGCGCGGCAGCATCTCGGCGAGCGCGCGCTTGCAGCCGAGGAAGGTCCCGGTGAGGTCGATTTCGATGACGCGGCGCCAGAGCGACTCGTCCATGTCGTCGACATCGAAATATCCGTCGAGCACGCCCGCGTTGTTGACCATGACTTCGAGCGGCCCGAGCGCCGCCACCGCCGCCGAGACCGCGACATCGAGCTCGGCCGCGCGGCTGACGTCGGCGCCCCAGCCCTCGGCGCGCCCGCCCGCGGCGGCGATCCGCTTCGCGGTCTCGCGCGCGGCCGCCGGGTCGATGTCGATCGCCGCCACCGCGGCGCCCTCGGCCGCCAGGCGCTCGGCGATCGCGCGCCCCAGCCCCGAGCCGGCGCCGGTCACGGCGGCCATTCGCTTGTCGAGTTTCATTCTTCCTCCTTTGGATTAACCCGAATCGGCTTGCCTTGCGTTTAAGCTCTTACCTGCCACGCAAAGGAGCTCGCATGCGACCCATTGTGACATTGTGCCTGCTCGCCTTCCCGCTCGCCGCCTCGGCCGCCGGGGACGCGCTCACCATCTACAGCTCGGCGCAGCCGGGCGCGATCCGGCCCGAGCAGTACCGCAACGGCGGCAACGTGCCGGGCTACGCCGTGGTGCGCCACCTGCGCACGCTCGATCTCGAGCGCGGCCGCAACACGGTGCGGTTCTCGGACGTCGCCGCGCTGATCGACCCGACCACGGTGAGCTTCGAGTCGCTCACCGACCCGAAGGGAACGC
This sequence comes from uncultured Enterobacteriaceae bacterium, assembly GCA_964562815.1. Classification (GTDB taxonomy): domain Bacteria; phylum Pseudomonadota; class Gammaproteobacteria; order Burkholderiales; family SG8-39; genus DAHVFK01. Next base: position 943 of record CAZLUX010000172.1, on the reverse strand, counting down.
GCGTGATCGAGCAGAACTTCCAGTTCGACCTGGTGAACACGCAAAAGCTCCTGGAGAAGTACATCGACCGCACGATCAGCGTCGACCAGGTGCGCGGCAGCGGCGTCGAGACTTTCCGCGGGACGCTGCTGTCGACCGCCGGCGGGCTGGTGCTCCGGCGCGAGGACGGCAGCGTGCAGCTGCTGCCGCACAACGCCGGGGTGCGGCTGCCCGAGCTGCCGGGCGGGCTGATCACGCGCCCGACGCTGGTGTGGGACATCGCCTCGGCGCGCGGCGGCAGGCAGAAGACGCGCGTGTCCTACCAGACCGGCGGCATCACCTGGTGGGCCGACTACAACCTCGCCTACGCCGAGGGCGCGAACGCGAACGCCTGCAAGCTCGACGTCGGCGCCTGGGTCAGCATCCTCAACCGCTCGGGCGCGAGCTACGACGAGGCGAAGCTCAAGCTCGTGGCCGGCGACGTGCAGCGCGCGACGCGACCGGGCTACGCGGCCGAGGCGATGCCTGCGGCGCGCGCCATGCTGGCTGACAAGGTCGCGGGCTTCGCCGAGAAGGCGTTCTTCGAGTACCACCTCTACACGCTCGGCCGCGCGACCACGCTGCCCGACCGCTCGACCAAGCAGATCGAGCTCTTCCCGGTCGCGCACGGCGTGCCGTGCGAGAAGAAGCTCGTCTACTACGGCCTCGCGCCGGGCTGGCGCGGCTTCCGGCCCAACCCGGTCACCGACCGCAACGTCGGCGTGCAGACCAACAAGAAGGTCGACGTCTACCTCTCGTTCAGGAACTCGAAGAAGAACAACATGGGCATGCCGCTGCCCGCGGGACGGGTGCGCGTGTCGAAGGCCGACGAGGACGGTGCGCTCGAATTCATCGGCGAGGACACGATCGACCACACGCCCAAGGACGAGCGCGTGCTGATCAAGCTCGGCTCGGCCTTCGACGT
>CAZLUX010000171.1:0-5324 GCA_964562815.1 uncultured Enterobacteriaceae bacterium | reverse complement strand
AGAAAGACGCCGCGCTCGAGCGCCGCTTCCAGAAGGTGCTGGTGGGCGAGCCGACGGTCGAGGCGACGATCGCAATCCTGCGCGGCCTGCAGGAAAAGTACGAGCTGCACCATGGCGTCGAGATCACCGACCCGGCGATCGTCGCCGCGGCGGAGCTCTCGCACCGCTACATCACCGACCGCTTCCTGCCCGACAAGGCGATCGACCTGATCGACGAGGCGGCGGCGCGCATCAAGATGGAGATCGACTCCAAGCCGGAGTCGATGGACCGGCTCGACCGGCGCCTGATCCAGCTGCGCATCGAGCGCGAGGCAGTGAAGAAGGAAAAGGACGAGGCCTCGCGCAAGCGCCTGGCGCTGATCGAAGCCGAGATCGCGAAGCTGGAAAAGGAGTACTCCGATCTTGAGGAAGTCTGGAACGCGGAGAAGGCCCAGGTCGCCGGCAGCCAGCACATCAAGGAAGAGATCGAGAAGCTGCGCCAGCAGATGGTCGACCTGCAGAGAAAGGGCCAGTATGACAAGCTGGCGGAGCTTCAATACGGCAGGCTGCCCCAGCTCGAGGCGCAGATGAAGAAGGCCGAGAAGGGCGAGCAGGGCGCGAAGACGAAGCTGGTGCGCACTCAGGTCGGGGCCGAGGAGATCGCCGAAGTGGTCTCGCGCGCGACCGGCATCCCGGTGTCGAAGATGATGCAGGGCGAGCGCGACAAGCTGCTCAGGATGGAAGACAAGCTGCACGAGCGCGTGGTCGGCCAGGACGAGGCCGTTCGACTGGTGTCGGATGCGATCCGCCGCTCGCGCTCAGGGCTTTCCGATCCCAACCGGCCCTACGGTTCGTTCCTGTTCCTGGGGCCGACCGGCGTCGGCAAGACCGAGCTGTGCAAGGCGCTTGCCGCCTTCCTGTTCGACTCGGAAGAGCACCTGATCCGCGTCGACATGTCCGAGTACATGGAGAAGCACTCGGTCGCGCGCCTGATCGGCGCGCCGCCGGGGTACGTCGGCTACGAGGAGGGCGGGGCGCTCACCGAGGCGGTGCGCAGGAAGCCCTATTCGGTGATCCTGTTCGACGAGATCGAGAAGGCGCATCCGGACGTGTTCAACGTCCTGCTGCAGGTGCTCGACGACGGGCGCCTGACCGACGGCCAGGGCCGCACGGTCGATTTCAAGAACACCGTGATCGTGATGACCTCCAATCTCGGCTCGCACATGATCCAGCAGATGGCCGACAGCGACTACGGCGTGGTGAAGCTCGCCGTGATGGGCGAGGTAAAGTCGCACTTCCGGCCCGAGTTCATCAACCGCATCGACGAGGTGGTGGTGTTCCACGGCCTGGGCGAGGCGCAGATCGGCGCGATCGCGCGCATCCAGCTCGGCGTGCTCGAGCAGCGGCTGGCGAAGATGGAGTTCGGCCTCGAGGTGTCGGACGCGGCGGTGGCCGAGCTCGCCAAGGTCGGCTTCGACCCGGTCTACGGCGCGCGACCGCTCAAACGCGCGATCCAGTCTGAAATCGAGAACCCGCTCGCGCGAGAGATCCTGCAAGGCGGTTTCGCGCCCAAGGACAGGATCCTGGTCGACTACCGCAGCGGCAAGATGACCTTCGACAAGGCGCAGTCGAAGGCCGCAGCCTGAGCCGGGGCGCCGCGCTCGCGGTTTGACGCGCGGGGGCTGCTCGCCCGGTCGAGCAGCTCCTGCCAGAGGCCGGCCGTGTCGTGCCTGAACAGCATCTCCTCCTGCGCAGGCAGCAGATACCAGCCGTCGGCGGCGAACTCGTCCTGGAGCTGCCCCGGCGCCCAGCCGGAGAAGCCGAGATACAGGCGATAGCGCAGGTGCTTGCTCTCGAGCAGCATCTTGATGTTGTCCGGGTGCATCGACAGGTACACGTCCTTCAGCACATGAAACGCCGGCGCCGGCGGCGCACGCTCGGACCGGAACAGGGCGACCACGGCCTGCCTCAGCACCGGGCCGCCGAAGTAGATCCGGTCGTGGTAGTTGCCGCTCGGCAGCTCCGGCGGCAGCACTTCGTCAGCCGTCAGCGATGTCGGGCGGTTGAGGATCACGCCCACGGTCCCGGCATCGGGCGTTCGCGTGACCAGCACGACCGTATGGCTGAAGTTCGGATCGAGGATCGAGGGCTTGGCGACCAGCAGCGCCGCGTTCGGCGGCGCGTTCGGTGCCGCGGCGCCGTCACCCGCCGGCGCGGGCGGCGCGACCGCGAGCGCCACGGCGCAGAACACGAGAACGCGTAGGCGCGGCATCTCCTCATTATCCTGGAAGGCTCGCTGCTGCGTCGCAGCATCCCGCTCTGACAATGACTTACACACGCGAAGGTGAGAAAGTCCCGCAGCAGGGTGAGAATTGGTTCCAGATCTGCAACGCGGCGCCAAAGCGCCCGAATGGGGCGGTCGAAATCATGAGCACGGCGTCAGTCTCCGGGAGCATGCCGGCGTTGGCAGCGCAGCAGGCGCGGCCAGTGCTTGCAGCATCGGTGCTCGACGAGCGCGTCTCGGGCGCGAGCGCAGAAATCCCCGCCGCAGCGTTCCTGATTCTGGTCGGGGCGCTGAGCCTGGGCTGGGTGCTGCGCAGGAGCGTTCCGCTCGACGAGCTCTACGCCTGGCTGGCGCTGCAAATGGCCTTCGGCGCGGCTTGCGCCTGGCTGGTGTACGCGTACCGCGCGGACGCAAGGCGCTTCGAGCGCGCAAGGCTGTGGGCGTTTCGCTTCAATGCGATGGCGATCGTCGGCGGTTTGCTGTGGGCCTGGGTGCCGGTCTGGCTCTCTACCATGGAGCATCCGCTGCTGCAGCTCGTGGCCGGCGCCGTTCTTGTCGGGGTGCCCCTGCTCGGCGTGACGACCAACCGCTATTTCGCGGCAGGGCAGATCGGCCTGGTGGCCGCATTTCTCGGCAGCTTCGCAGCTTATCTCGTGTTCGTCGCCGAGGCGCCGCTCAGGCTCGAGCTCGCCGTCGGCTGCGTCATCTACGCGATCCTGATGGTATGGATGGGCGTGCGGGCGCAGCTCGCGTCGGTTGCATTGATCACCGCGCAGCTGCAGCGCGAGCGCCTGATCGAGCAGCTGCAGGCCGCCAAGGACCAGTCCGATTCCGCGAATCGCGCAAAGTCCGAGTTCATCGCCAACATGAGCCACGAGCTGCGCACGCCGTTGACGGTGATCCTCGGTATGGCGCAGCTGCTCGGCCTTTCGCAGCTCGATGCGGAGCAGCGCGAGGGGGTGGGCATGATCGAGCGCTCGGGGCAGGCGCTCCTGTCGCTGATCAATCACCTGCTCGACCTGTCGCGGATCGAGGCCGGGCGGCTCAAGCTGGACCGGGTCGAATTCGACCTGCGCAAGACGATCGACGCGGTGCACCAGCGCGTTGCCGAAGAGGCCGCCGGCAAGGGGCTCGAGCTGCGCGTGCGCGTGGCGCAAGAGGTGCCGCAGCGGGTGCGGGGGGACGAGTTGCATCTGCGCCAGGTCCTGCTCAATCTGTGCGACAACGCGGTCAAGTTCACGCCCGCGGGGTCCGTGTCGCTGTCGGTCGAGCCGGCCCGGGAGCAGGGTCCCGCGGGACGCATCGTCCTCGCGTTCAGCGTCGCGGATACGGGCTTCGGCATGGACAAGGCCGCGGCGGCCAACGCGTTCGAGCCATTCTTTCAGGTGCAGAGTTCGGCGGCGCGAAAATTCGGCGGAACCGGCCTGGGTCTGGCGATTTCGCGCCGGCTGGTGCGTCTGATGGGCGGCACCATCTCGGTCAGGAGCGAGCTCGGTCGGGGCTCGACCTTCAGCTTCACCGTCGCGTCCGAGCCGGTCGAGCCGGCGGGCGCGGCCGTGGCCGCGTTTCCGGCCGTGGGCACGGCGGGCGGTCCGCCGCTGAGAGTGCTGCAGGTCGAGGACGACCCCCTCAATGCGCTGGTTGCGACTTCGCTGCTGCGCACGCTCGCCGCCGAGGTCGACACGGTCGACAGCGGCGACGAGGCCGTCCGCGCGGTCCAGGCGCGGTCCTACGACGTCATCGTGATGGACTGCGTGATGAAGGGGATGGACGGCTACGAGACGGCGCGCAGGATCCGCTCGCTCGAGCACGATGGAAAGGCGCCTCACAGCCACATCGTGGCCCTGACCGCGAGCGCGCTGCCCGAGGATCGAGAGCGGGCGCTCGCGAGCGGGATGGACGCCTACGTCAGCAAGCCCTACACGCTCGAGGACCTGCAGGGCGCGCTGGCGGGAGCGCGGCGCTAGTTCGCGAACGCCGAGATTCCGGTCTGCGCGCGGCCGAGGATCAGCGCGTGCACGTCGTGCGTGCCCTCGTAGGTGTTGACCACTTCCAGGTTGACCAGGTGGCGCGCCACGCCGAACTCGTCGGAGATGCCGTTGCCGCCCATCATGTCGCGCGCCATGCGCGCGATATCGAGCGCCTTGCCGCATGAATTGCGCTTCAGAATCGAGGTGATCTCGGGCGAGGCGCTGCCTTCGTCCTTCATGCGGCCCAGCCTGAGGCAGCCCTGCAGTCCGAGCGTGATCTCGGTCTGCATGTCGGCGAGCTTCTTCTGGATCAGCTGGTTCGCCGCGAGCGGGCGGCCGAACTGCTTGCGGTCGAGCACGTACTGGCGCGCCCGGTGCCAGCAGTCCTCGGCCGCGCCGAGCGCGCCCCAGGCGATGCCGTAGCGCGCCGAGTTGAGGCAGGTGAAGGGGCCCTTCAGGCCGCGCACCTCGGGGAACGCGTTCTCCTCGGGGCAGAACACGCCGTCCATCACGACCTCGCCGGTGATCGACGCGCGCAAGCCGACCTTGCCGTGTATCGCCGGCGCGCTCAGCCCCTTCATGCCCTTCTCGAGGATGAAGCCGCGGATCGCGCCTTCGTCGTCCTTGGCCCAGACCACGAACACGTCCGCGATCGGCGAGTTCGAGATCCACATCTTGGAGCCGGTCAGGCTGTAGCCGCCCTTCACCGCCTTGGCGCGGGTGACCATCGAGCCCGGGTCGGAGCCGTGGTTCGGCTCGGTCAGGCCGAAGCAGCCGATCCACTCGCCCGTGGCGAGCCTGGGCAGGAATTTCTGCTTCTGCGCTTCGGTGCCGAATTCGTTGATCGGCACCATCACGAGCGAGCTCTGCACGCTCATCATCGAGCGGTAGCCCGAATCGACGCTCTCGACCTCGCGCGCGATCAGGCCGTAGCAGACGTAGTTCAGCTCCGGCCCGCCGTACTGGGCCGGAATGGTCGGGCCGAGCAGCCCGAGCTCGCCCATCTCGCGGAAGATCGACGCATCTGTCTTCTCGTGGCGGAAGGCTTCCAGCACGCGCGGGGCGAGCTTGTCCTGGCAGTAGGCGCGCGC
>CAZLUX010000170.1:0-5475 GCA_964562815.1 uncultured Enterobacteriaceae bacterium | reverse complement strand
GCGCGCCGACCGCCATGGTCACCGACAGCACCGTGGGCATCGCCACCGGAATCGCGGCCACGGTCAGCACCAGGGCGAATTGCAGGGTGGTGAGGATCGGGTCACCGCGGAACAGCGCGACCATGATGATCAGCGCCACCAGCGCCACCGCGAGCATGATCAGGTAGTTGCCGATCTTGAGCACCGCGCGCTGGAAGTGACTGACGGTGTGCGCCTCCTGCACGAGTTGCGCCGTCTTGCCGAAGTAGGTGTTCTGGCCGGTGCCGTACACCATCGCGTTGATCTCGCCCTGGCGCACGATCGAGCCCGAGAACACTGCGTCGCCGGAATTGCGGGTCACGGGCAGGGACTCTCCCGTCAGCGCGGATTGATCCACTTCGATCGGGTCGCCCGCGAGCAAGCGTGCATCCGCCGGAACGATGTCGCCCAGCCGCACGCGGATGACGTCGCCCGGTACCAGCTCGCGCGAGGCCGGCGTCACCCACTTGCCGTCGCGCCTGACCCTGGCCTTGATCGCCAGTTTGGCCTTCAGCGCCGCGATCGCGTTGCCCGCCTGGTGCTCTTCCCAGAATCCGACCACGGCGTTGGCCAGCAGCAGCGCGAGAATGATGAAGAAGTCCGGCCAGTGCCGGTCTATCGCCGACAGGATCACCGCCGCTTCGATCATCCACGGGATGGGCCCCCAGAAATAGCCCAGGAACTTCAGCAGCGGATTGGTCCTTTCCTCCTCGATCTCGTTCGGCCCGTACAGGGTCAGCCGCTTCTGCGCCTCGGCCTGGCTCAGGCCGTCCGGCGACGACTCCAGCTTCTTCTCCAGTTCCTCCAGCGGCAGGGACTTCAGGTCGGGCTGCGCGGTCATTTCGAGGCACTCCACTTCCAGTTCCGGATCTCCGGCATGTCGCGGCCTTCCTTCGCGATGTACTGCTTGTGCTCGATCAGCTTGTCCTTGAGCTGCTGCTTGAGGTAGATGCCCTTGTCGCCGGTCTGCGGCAGGCGGTCGATGACGTCCATCACCAGGTGGAAGCGGTCCAGGTCGTTCAGCACCGTCATGTCGAACGGCGTGGTGATGGTGCCCTCCTCCTTGTAGCCGCGCACGTGGATGTTGTCGTGGTTGGTGCGGCGGTAGGTCAGGCGGTGGATCAGCCAGGGGTAGGCGTGGTAGGCGAAGATGACCGGCTTGTCCCGGGTGAACAGCTCGTCGAAGTCCACGTCGCTCAGCCCGTGCGGGTGCTCGCTCGGCGGCTGCAGCTTCATCAGGTCGACGACGTTGACCACGCGGATCTTCAGCTCCGGCAGATGCTGGCGCAGGATGGACACCGCGGCGAGGGTCTCGAGCGTCGGCACGTCGCCGCAGCAGGCCATCACCACGTCGGGCGCGCTGCCCTGGTCGTTGCTCGCCCACTGCCAGATGCCGATCCCCTCGCTGCAGTGCTTGACCGCGGCATCCATCGTCAGCCACTGCGGCGCCGGGTGCTTGCCGGCGACCACCACGTTGACGTAGTGGCGGCTGCGCAGGCAATGGTCCATTACCGAGAGCAGGCAGTTGGCGTCCGGCGGGAAGTAGACCCGCACGACTTGCGCCTTCTTGTTCACCACGTTGTCGATGAATCCGGGGTCCTGGTGGGTGAAGCCGTTGTGGTCCTGGCGCCAGACGTGCGAGGCGAGCAGATAGTTGAGCGAGGCGATCTTCGGCCGCCACGGCAGGCGCGCGGTGACCTTGAGCCACTTGGCGTGCTGGTTGAACATCGAGTCGATGATGTGGATGAACGCCTCGTAGCAGTTGAACAGCCCGTGGCGCCCGGTGAGCAGATAGCCCTCGAGCCACCCCTCGCACTGGTGCTCGCTCAGCATCGAGTCGAGCACGCGCCCGGAAGGCGCGAGAAACTCGTCGTTCGGCACCGTCCTCGCGTCCCATTGGCGAGTGGTCGCCTCGAACACGGCGCCCAGGCGGTTGGAGAGCGTCTCGTCGGGGCCGAAGACGCGGAAATTGCGCTGCTCGGCGTTCAGCTTCGCTACGTCGCGCAGGAAACGCCCGAGCGCGAGCGTGTCGCCGGCGCCGGGCGAGCCCGGCTCGGGCACGTTCTCGGCGTAGTCGCGGAAATCCGGCATGCGAAGCTCGCGCAACAGCATGCCGCCGTTGGCGTGAGGATTGGCGCCCATGCGCCGCGCGCCCTCGGGCGCGAGCTCGGCCAGCTCGGGCTTGAAGCGGCCGCGCTCGTCGAACAGCTCCTGCGGCCGATAGCTCCGCAGCCACTCTTCCAGCAGCTTGAGGTGCCCCGGATGGCTGCCCGGATCGGCGAGCGGCACCTGGTGCGCGCGGAACGTGCCCTCGACCGGCAGGCCGTCGACGACCTTCGGGCCGGTCCAGCCCTTGGGCGAATTGAGCACGATCATCGGCCAGCGCGGCCGGGTAAGGTTGCCGCCCTCCCGGGCGTCGTGCTGAATCCGCCTGATTTGCTCCACCGCCGCGTCGAGCGTCGCGGCCATCGCCTGGTGCATCGCCTCGGGCTCGTGGCCCTCGACGAAGTGCGGCGTCCAGCCGTAGCCGCGCAGCAGCTGCTCCAGCTCCTCGTGCTCGATGCGGGCGAGCACGGTCGGGTTGGAAATCTTGTAGCCGTTCAGGTGCAGGATCGGCAGCACCGCGCCGTCGCTCGCGGGGTTGAGGAACTTGTTGGAATGCCAGGCCGTCGCCAGGGGCCCCGTCTCCGCCTCGCCGTCGCCGACCACGCAGGCGACGATCAAGTCAGGATTGTCGAACACCGCCCCGAACGAATGGCTGAGCGAATAGCCCAGCTCGCCGCCCTCGTGGATCGAGCCCGGGCACTCGGGCGAGGCATGGCTCGGAATGCCGCCGGGAAACGAGAACTGGATGAAAAGGCGGCGCAGCCCATCCTCGTCCTGGCCGACGTTCGGATAGATCTCGCTGTATGTCCCCTCGAGATAAGTGTTGCCCACCACCGCCGGACCGCCGTGCCCGGGGCCGGAGACGTAGATCATGTCGAGGTCGTATTTCTTGATCACCCGGTTCAGGTGCACGTAGATGAAGTTCTGCCCGGGAGTGGTGCCCCAGTGGCCGAGGAGCATGTGCTTCACGTCGCCGAGCTCGAGCGGGCGCTTCAGCAGCGGATTGTCGTAGAGGTAGATCTGGCCGACCGACAGGTAGTTGGCGGCGCGCCAGTAGGCATCCATCTTGTGTAGCAGCTCGGGGGAAAGGGGTCTCGCGTTCATGGCTCACCGCTCCTCTTTATCCGTCCGCGAAAGTTTCTCGGCCGACAATGGTTTTGTCAGGTTCCGAGCTCCTGCAGCGTGCGCACGGACGTGATCACATCTTCGCGGTTCAGCATGCCGACCGCCTGGCGGTCGGTCATGACCGGCAGATGGTTGACCCCATCGCGATCCATTAGTTCGAGAGCCGGCATGATCGCCGTAAGCGCGCCGATCAATCGGTGAAGCAGCGGCGGCCAGTTCTTCAACCCGGCCGGATTCATGGCTCTCAGTGCCCCCGTCGATTCAGCGCTGCCACAGAATCGGCGCGGCTTCGAGGGGAACCGCGACGCCGCTACGCTGCGGGATCATTCGCGCCGTATAGTCCGTCGCCGGGCGGGTCGCGGGCACCTCCGCGTGATAGGCATAGCCGTTTGCCGCGCCCAGCAGTTGCCGCACGCGCTTCATCTCCACCCGCTCCGGGGGGCTGCCGTCGACGCCATCGGCATAGAGCTCGACCCGCACCGCCTCCGAGTCGAGTTCATCGAGGTAGGCCTGAACCTCGAACACGTGGTGCGCGCCGCCGCTGTGGATCTTTGCTTCGCCGAAACGCAGCGCGCTCCACTTTTCGTGCAGCGCATGCCGCCATTCGACTAGCTGCGCGCCGCCGGCGCCTTTGCCCGCCGCACGTTCACTGTAGACCGATGCTGCCGGCAGGTAGTACCGCTCGGTGTATTCGCGCACCGCGCGGTTGGAGGAAAAGCGCGGCGTCAGGCGCGCCATGCTTTCGCGCATCCGCGCGACCCATGCACCGGGAATGCCCTGATCGTCGCGGGTGTAGAACTCTGGGATCACCTCGCGCTCGAGCAGGTCGTACAGCGCCTCGGCTTCGGCTGCGTCCCAGGCCGGGTCGTCGTCGTGTTCCCGCCCGTCCCCCAACGCCCAGCCGAGCTCGGGCGCGTAGGCCTCCGCCCACCAACCGTCCAGTTCCGACAGGTTGAGGCCGCCGTTGACGAGCACCTTCATGCCGCTCGTTCCGCAGGCTTCCCAGGGGCGCCGCGGCGTGTTGAGCCAGACGTCCACGCCCTGCACCAGGTGCTCGGTCAGGAGCATGTCGTAGTCGCTGAGGAAAATCACATGCCGGCGCACCTCGGGCCGGCGGATGAAATGCGTCCATTCCCGGATCAGGGCCTGGCCTGCGCGGTCTGCCGGATGGGCCTTGCCGGCCATGATGAGCTGCACCGGGCGCTGCGGATGGGTCAACAGGCGCAGCAGCCGATCCGGATCGTGCAGAAGCAGGTTCGGCCGTTTGTAGGTTGCGAAGCGTCGCGCAAAGCCCAGCGTCAACGTGTTGGAATCGAACAGATGCTTCACGCCGTCGACCGCCTCGGGCGAAGCGCCCGAGGCGGCCAGCTGGCGGGACAATCGTTGGCGAGCGTATTCGACCAGAGATTTGCTGGCGGCAGTGCGGAATTGCCAGAGGCTGGCGTCGGAGACGCGGCGTATGTCCTGCTCCAGGGTTTCAGCCGTTCCCCGCCAGCGGTCTTTGCCGCAGGCTTGCGTCCAGAGATCATCGGCCGGGGCCGAGTCCCAGGTCGGCACGTGGATGCCGTTGGTGACGTGTCCGACCGGCACCTCGTCCTCGGGCCAGCGCGGAAAGAGCGGCAGAAAGATGTGCCGGCTCACCTGCCCGTGCAAGCGACTCACACCATTCACTGCTCCGCTTCCGCGTAGCGCCAGATACGCCATATTGAAGGGTTCCGACGAATCGTTCGGGTTGCTGCGGCCCAGGGCGAGCAAATCGTGAAGGCTCATGCCGAGCTTCTGCTCGGCATAGCCGCCGAGGTATTGCTCGATGAGGCCCGGAGCGAAGCGATCGAAGCCTGCGGGGACCGCCGTGTGCGTCGTAAACAGATTCCCCGCCCGGGTGACGGCCAGCGCGACTTCGAACGGCTGCGCGCTCTCCTGCATGAAACTGCGCGCGCGCTCCAGCACCGCAAAGGCCGCATGCCCCTCGTTCAGGTGGCAGACTTCCGGCCGGATGCCGAGCGCGGCGAGCAGTCGCCAGCCGCCTATCCCGAGCATCAATTCCTGCTTGAGGCGCAACTCCGGCCCGCCCCCATACAACTCGCTGGTAATCCCCCGATGAGCGGGGATGTTCGCTGGGTCGTTGCTGTCCAGCAGGTACAGCTTCACGCGACCAACCTGGACCTGCCAGGCGCGCAGCCAGACCGAGTAACCGGGCAGTTCGATCTCCAACCGCAACCACTC
>CAZLUX010000169.1:0-5612 GCA_964562815.1 uncultured Enterobacteriaceae bacterium | reverse complement strand
GCCACGGCCGCAGCGACCAGGACGAGTAGTTCTTGTTGCCGACGACCAGGACCAGGCCGCTCATCGCCGGGCGCGCCAGCGGAACACCGGGTAGCGCTGTCGCGGTCCCAGGCGCGACAGCCACGCCGGAGCCAGAGCTTCGAGCGCCCGGGGCGCGACACCGAACGGAAGGCTGCAGTCGCAGACGCTCGGGACCTGCATCGAGCGCAGATTGTCTCGCGTCATCAGGGGCCCGCCCGGCGCGAGCTCGAGCAGCCATGCCTGCAGAGTGGCCAAGGCGTTCGGCAATCCGAGCAGCATACGGCGGCGCCCGGTCAGGCGGCACACGGTCTCGACCAGCTCGCGCAGCGTATAGACTTTCGGTCCGCACAGGTCGTAGGACTGGCCGAACGACTTGCTATTTCCGAGTGCCTCGACCATCACCCGCGCCACGTCGCGAACGTAGATCGGCTGGAAGCGGGCGTTCGCATTCGGCAGCGGCAGCACGGGCGAGAGCTTGGCGAGCCCGGCGAACATGTTCAGAAATTCGTCCTCCGGCCCGAAGATCACCGAGGGACGGAACACGGTCGAATCCAGGTCTTCCGCGCCGAGCACCGCCTGCTCGCCGGCGCCCTTGGTACGCAGATATTCCGAGGGCGCCTCGAGCGCGGCGCCGAGCGCACTCATGTGCAGCAGGCGCCGAATGCCGTGCTCCCGGCAAGCCGCGACGAGCGCCCGCGGCAACTCGACGTGCGCGCGCGCAAAGCCCGGCCCGTGCAGGATGCCCACCAGATTGACCACCGCATCGCGCCCGGCGATCAGCGCCGAAAGCGTACCGCGCCGGTTGACGTCGCACTCGACCACTTCGACCGTCGGCAGCGGCAACAGGTGCTTGGCGCGCTCGCGGCGCCGCGCCGGGACGGTGACGCGCGCGCCCTGCGCAACCAGGGCGGCGACGAGATGGCGGCCGACGAAACCGCCGCCGCCCAGAACAAGGATGTCTTCGTAGCGCATGAGGGTCCGATTCTCAGGGAAGCAATTATTCGTCGCGCGCGTCCGCATCGCTGGCGGGAATCACGCCCAGCCGGGCGTGCAGGGAGATGCGGGGGCCTCCGAGCAGGCTTGCATAGATCGCCGCGTTGGCCATCACCTTCTTCACGTATCGGCGCGTTTCGCCGTACGGAATGGTCTCCACGTAAATGGCGCCTTCGAGCGGCTTCTCATCGAGCCAGCGCTGCGCCCGGCGCGGGCCGGCATTGTAGGCGGCCGAGGCGAGCACCTCGTGCCCGAGATCGTCCAGCACCATCTTCAGGTAGCCGGTGCCGAGCGTGATATTGGTCTCGACCTTGGCAACGTCGCTCGGGTCGAACGTCACCAGTCCGATCTTGCGCGCGACCCAGCGCGCGGTGCGGGGCATCAGCTGCATCAGCCCGCGCGCGCCGGCGTCCGAGCGGGCATCGATGCTGAACCGGCTTTCCTGGCGCACCAACCCCAGCACCCACGCCTCGTCCAGCCCCTGCGTGCGCGCGTAGCCCTCGAACATCCCCTCGAACGGCGCCAAGTATCTGACCCGGTAATCGTGCAGGCGCTCGGTCTTCTCGGCGGTGTTGATCGCCCGGTCGTACACGCCTTCGCGCCGCGCCAGCTCGGCCGCAGCGAGCAGCTGCCGGTCGTCCATGCCACGGATGGCGAACAGCCACTCGCGCGTTCCCTCGGCGTGCAGGCCGAGACGGTAGAGTGCGAGTGCGCGCGCCAGACCGGGATCGCGGCGCGCCGCCTCCACCTCGTCGTCGTTCGGCACATAGTTCGATGCCGGGAACGCGGCCCGCTCACCGAGCTCTTCGGTCGCGAGCAGACCGTAGAAGTCCGTCCCATCGGCGATGCGCCGATAGTCGGCGCGCGCTGCATCGTGCTTGCCCTCGGCCGCGAGCGCGCGCGCGTACCAGTAGACCCACACCGACTGGCCGCGGTCCGGCCCCGACATGGCGTCGATCGCACTGCGCACCGACCGCCAGTCGCCGCCGCGCAGCGCTGCGCGCGCCTTCCAGGCCACCTGCTCGTAGCCGAGTCGCGCGTGGCCCAGCTTCGCGTACCACTCGAGCGCCTCGTCGTCGTGCTCGAGCGCGCCCTCGAGCGCAATGCGTCCCCAGAGATACCGACGGTCCTTCGCATCGAGCCGCCGGCCGACCGGGCCGGCGAGCGCTTTGGCCGCCTGCCGCGGATCCTGGCGCGCCAGCCGCACCGCCGCGAGGACCGCCACCTCGCGCGTGGCGCGGCGCCCGAAATGCCGCGGCAGCCGCGCGAGCACGCGCTGCGGATGCGTCGCGGCCTGGGCGAGCAGCACCTCGTCCGGAGCCTGACCGGCCGGGAGGTAGCCGAGCGCCGACTTGGTGGCAGTGATCTGGCCCCGCTCGAAGAGCATGCGCGCGCGCTGCCAGATGTCGCTCGCGCGGATCGCGCCGCGCGCCTCGAGTTTGTCGGCGAGCGCCTCGCAGCCTTCGGGCAGCTCGCCCGGCGTGTCCCACATGGCCTTCGCGTGCCGCGCCGCCTTGGCGTCGCCGCGCGCGAGCCGTGCGGCCCAGCCATAGCAGCGCAACTCGAGATCGCGCGCTCCGAGCGGCGCGACCGCCCGCTCGAAATCCGCCCAGTCCTCGCGCTTGCCCAACTGCTTCGCCCAGTCGATTCTCAGCGCCTGCGCGAGGTAGGTTCCCGCCTGTTCGCGCAGGAACGCCCGCACGTCGGCCGCCGGGGCGTCCTCGAGCTGCAGCTCGAGCGTCCAGTACTCGCCGTAGGGCTCGAGCAGGCTGCCCTTGAGCGCCGGCACGTAGCGCGCCAGTGCGATCGGGTCGCCCGCGTTGTACGCGTCGTAAGCTTTCAGGAGGGCTTCATCCGCCGCCGAGTCCGCAGCCCCGAACGCCGTCGGCGCAACCACGCACAGGGCTAGTGCTATATTGCGGAAACGCCGCAAAATCATGAAGTAAGCATACCACGCTCATGGATATTCAAGCGCTCACCCTGTGGCGCCGCGAGCAACGCCAGCGGCTGGTCGCGGCCCGCCTCGCGGTTGATGCCGCCCAGCTCGAGTCCTGGCGCCAAAGTATCGACTCGCATATCGAGCGGTCGTTCCCCGGGCTCACCAAGGCCACGGTCGCGATTTGCTGGCCGATCCGCAACGAATACGACGCGCGCCACCTCGCCCGCCGGCTGCGCGAGCGGGGCGCGCGAACCGTGTTGCCGGTGGTGATCGCGCCCAAGACACCGCTCGTGTTCCGCGAGTGGCACCCCGGAGTGAAGCTCGCCGAAGGCGCGATGGGCATTCCCTACCCGGTCGACTCGGCGGAGATGGCGCCCGACGCGGTGTTGCTGCCGATGAACGGCTGGGACGCGCAGGGCTACCGCCTCGGCTACGGCGGAGGCTTCTTCGACCGTACCCTGGCGAGCCTGGCCAAGACGCCGGTCACGGTCGGCGTGAGCTACGAGCTCGCGCGAATGGAGACCATCCATCCGCAGCCATGGGACATCCCGCTCGACTACGTGGTCACCGAGCGCGGCGTCTACCGGCGCGACCCGGCGGGGCTGGTCTTTCTCGGCGCGCCGCCGGCGGGCGAGCCGAGCGCGCTCGCTTCGCCGGTGTGCTACGCGGGCGAAATCGCCCCCGATTACTTCGGCAAGGCTAGCTGAGGAACAGCCGGTAGGCGGGGTTGCGGGTCTCGTCGACGTACGGATAGCCGAGCTTGGCGAGGAAGCGGGCGAACTCGCGCATCTCGCCGGGCGGCACCTGGATGCCGACCAGGACGCGACCGTAGTCGGCCCCCTGGTTGCGATAGTGGAACAGGCTGATGTTCCAGTCACTGCGCATGTTGTTCAGGAACCGCATCAGCGCCCCCGGCCGCTCCGGGAACTCGAAACGGTAGAGCAGCTCGTTCGCCGCGCGCGCGGCGCGCCGGTTGCCCGACCACGGCGCGCGGCCGCCGACCATGTGGCGCAGGTGCGTCTTCGCCATCTCGTTGTCGGACAAATCGAGCGTGCGCAGGCCGTGGCGCTCGAGGTTGCGCACGATCTTCTCGGTCTGGGCGCGGTTTGCAGTCTCGATGCCGACGAAGATGTGCGCCTCGCGGGACTCGGCGATGCGGTAGTTGAACTCGGTGATGTTCTTCGCGCCGAGCGTGGCGCAGAACTTCTTGAAGCTGCCCGGGCGCTCGGGAATGGTGACCGCGAGGATTGCCTCGCGGTGCTCGCCGAGCTCGGCCTGCTCGGCGATGAAGCGCAGGCGCTCGAAGTTGGTGTTTGCGCCGCAGGCCACCGCGATCAGCGTCTTGCCGCGCGCGCCGTGCTTCTCCACCCAGGCCTTGGCGCCGGCGATCGCGAGCGCTCCGGCCGGCTCGAGCACCACGCGCGTGTCCTCGAAGACGTCCTTGATCGCGGCGCACATCTCGTCGGTGTCGACGAGGATCATCTCGTCGATCAGCTCGCGCGCCAGCCGAAACGTCTCCTTGCCCACTTGCTTCACCGCGACGCCGTCGGCGAACAGGCCGACTTGCTCGAGCACCACGCGCCGCCCCGCCTTGAGCGAGCGCGCCATCGCGTCGGCGTCGACCGGCTCGACGCCGACGATCCTGACCTTGGGACGCAGGCGCTTGAGATAGGCCGCGATGCCGGAGATCAGTCCGCCGCCGCCGACCGCGACGAAGACCGCGTCGATCGGCCCGGGGTGCTGGCGCGCGATCTCCATGCCGATCGTCCCCTGTCCGGCGATCACATCGGGATCGTCGTAGGGATGCACGAAAGTGAGGCCGCGGCGCCGCTTGAGCCGCATCGCGTACGCGTAGGCATCCGAATACGAATCTCCGCGCAGAACGACCTCGGCCCCGCGCGCCGCCACCGCGTCGACCTTGATTCGCGGCGTGGTCACCGGCATCACGATGACCGCACGGCAGCCGAGCGCCTGCGCGGCGAGCGCCACGCCCTGCGCGTGGTTGCCGGCGCTGGCAGCGATCACGCCCTTCTTAAGCTTTTCCGGCGGCAGGCCCGCCATCTTGTTGTAGGCGCCGCGCAGCTTGAACGAGAATACGGGCTGCAGGTCCTCGCGCTTGAGCAGGAGCGTGTTGCGCAGGCGCTTGGACAACCCCGGCGCGCGCTCGAGCGGCGATTCGATCGCCACGTCGTACACTCGCGCCTTGAGGATCCGCTCGAGATAATCGTTTCGTTTCACGCCGAAAAGACTAGCACACCCTGAACGCGCTCCTCTCGCCTGAAGGCGGCCTTGCAGGCCTGTTCATTGCCAGCTTCGTCGCCGCGACGCTGGTGCCGCTGTCTTCGGAAGCGGTTCTGTTCGGCTATCTCCGGCTCTTCCCTGAACACGCCGTCATCGCGATCGCGCTGGCGACGCTCGGCAACACCGCGGGCGGCATGACGACCTACGCGCTCGGGCGCTTGGTGCCCGAGCGCACCCGCCACAAGCTCGACGAGCGCGCCTTGCGGCGGATCGAGCGCTACGGCAGCCCGGCGACGTTCTTCGCCTTCCTGCCGCTGGTCGGCGACGCGCTCTGCCTCGCGGCGGGCTGGCTGCGCGTCAACTGGGGCGCCGCCCTCGCTTTCATGGCGACCGGGCGCCTCGCGCGCTACCTGCTCGT
>CAZLUX010000168.1:0-5633 GCA_964562815.1 uncultured Enterobacteriaceae bacterium | reverse complement strand
GTTCTGCAACAGCTGCGGCGCGAAGCTCGTGATCCGCTGCGCCAGCTGTGGCGCAACGCCGCCGCCTGGCTCTCGGTTCTGCAATGCGTGCGGCGCCGAGATCAAGGGGACGGCGGCGCACAGGGGCGTCACGGAAGATCCAGAATCGCTGGCCCCTCGCAGCGCAGCAGTGAGCGGTCGAACCGCCTCTGCCGAGACCCGCAAGGTGATCAGTGTCCTCTTCGCCGATCTGATGGGCTCGACGGCTTTGCAGGAGCGGCTGGATCCGGAATCGGTCAACCGGGTGATGGACGCCTACTACCAGGCCGTGCGCGGTCCGGTTGAGGCGGCGGGCGGCACGGTGGTGCAGCTGCTCGGGGATGGGGTGTTGTGCGCCTTCGGCATACCGCGCATCGCCGAGGACGACGCGTTGCGGGCGGTGCGCGCCGCGGTCAGGATTCAGCAGGCGTTCCGAGAGTTTTTGCAGGCACAGCAGTGGCTGAAGGTGCCGATCGGACTGCGGGTGGCGGTCAACACCGGGGAAGTCGTGGTCAGCGACGAGCACCCGGCGGGCATCGGCGATCCACTCAACGTGGCGGCGCGTTTGCAGCAAGAAGCTCGCGACGGCGAGGTGCTGATCGGACAGGCGACGCGGCGGCTGGTGGCGGAGGCGGTGACGCTCGAGCGCGCCGGGGTGTTTGCCTTGAAGGGGCGGGCCGAGACGGTGACGGCGTACCGCGTGGTGTCGCTCGAGCGTCCGGCGGGGGTCACGACGGCGTTCGTCGGACGCGACGAGGAGCTGGCGCGGCTGAGCGCGGTGTACGAGGCAGCGGTAGCCAAACCGGCAGCCCACCTTGTCGTCCTGCTGGGCTCACCGGGCCTCGGCAAATCGCGCCTGATCGACGAGCTTGGTCAGCGCCTGGGCGATCGCGCCCGGCTCATTGCCGCGCAGTGCGACGCCGCCGGCGGCGTCACGTTCGCGCCGATCGCGGAGGCGCTGCGGGAGTTTCTGGCCGGCGCCGGCGCGCCGGATCGGTCGGATCGGTCCGATTCGCCCGATCCGACGCGCGCCACCATCGAGGCGGCGATGCCCGCGGACTTGTCCGCCGAAGCCTCGGCGAAGGCGGAAGCCTCGGCGAAGGCGGACCGCGCCCGCATTGCCGCCGGCATCTCGGCGCTCCTCTCCGGCTCCCCCGCATCACCCGAGGAGACCTTCTTTGTCGTCCGCCGCTTTTTGGCCGCCCTCGCGAAACAAAAGCCGGTGGTACTGGTGATCGACGACCTGCAGTGGGCCGAGCCGCTGCTGCTCGATCTGGTCGAGCACCTCGTGCAGTGGGGCGGCGGAGTGCCGCTGCTGGTCCTGGTCGGGGCGCGCCCGGAGCTGCGCGATTTGCGCTCGTCACTGGTGACGCCGGGCGGGCCGGTCTCGGAGGTGGTGACGCTGAGCGGACTCGACGCCGGAGCCGCCATGCGTTTGGCGGCCAACGTGATCGGTGCCGCCGACCTGCCGGCGGCGGTTGCGGCCAGGGTGCTGGCGACCAGCGAAGGCAATCCGCTGTTCGTCGGCGAGCTGGTGCGCATGCTGGCCGACGAGGGGGCCATCGAGCGGCAGGGAGGTAGATGGGTCGTGGGCGCCAACCTGGCGGGGCTGGAGATGCCGCCGACCATCCACGCGTTGCTGGCGGCGCGCATCGAGCGGCTGCAGCCGCTCGAGCGCACGGTGTTGGAGCGCGCGGCGGTCGTGGGCCGGCATTTCTCGCGCAGCGCCGTGGCGGCGTTGCTGGAGGGCAATGGCAGCAGCTCGCGGGCTGAAGCTTCAGGCGAAGTGCCCGAGTTGGATGCGCGACTCGAAGCGCTGCGGCGCTCCGAGCTGATCCAGCCCGACACGGGCTGGTTTCTCGGCGAGCCGGTGCTGCGCTTCCACCACACGCTGATCCGCGACGCCGCCTATCGGCGATTGCTCAAGGGTACGCGAGCCGAGATGCACGAGCGACTGGCGAACTGGATCGAAGCGCGGGTCGAGGATGCCCCCGAGCACGACGAGACCATCGGCTGGCATCTGGAGCAGGCGCATCAGCTGCTGCACGAGATCGGCCCGCCGGATGCCAAGGGCAAGGCGCTCGGCGAGCGCGCGGCGCAGCGTCTGTCGGCGGCCGGCCGGCGCGCCCTGGCGCGCGACGACGTACCGGTAGCTGCCGACCTGCTCGGGCGCGCCATCGGGTGTCTCGACCCGGACGATCCTGGCCGCGCTGATTTGGCTCTCGACTGGTGCGAAGCGCTGCTCTCCGCCGGCGACGTCGGCCCGGCGGCGAAGGCCATCGAGGAGCTGGGTCGCAACCTAACAACCAACAACCTAGCGACCAACAACCTGTCTCGTCTCTCCGCCTGGCACACCTGCTTTACCGGCCAGCTGACAGTCATGACCGCACCGCAGGAGCTGCAGGCGACAGCGGATGCGGTGGCGCGGGCAGCGCTAGAGTTCGCCGAGCTCGGGGATGGCGCCGGCGAGGCCAAGGCGCATTCGGTGCACGCGCAGGCGCTGGCGCGGCTCGGCAAGGTCGGTGCCTGCGAGGCGGCGCTGGACAAGGCACTGGCGGCGGCGCGCAAGGCGGGGGATCGCCGGCGCGCCAACGCGGTCCTTGCGGGGGCACCGCTGGCGGCACTATGGGGACCGAGCCCGGTGACCCGGGCCAGCGGCCGCTGCCTGGACGTAGTGCGGGTGCTGCGCATCACGCAGGGGGCGCCGGCCGTCGAGGCGGTGGCGCTCTCCTGCCAGGGAGTCCTCGAAGCGCTGCGTGGGCGAACCGACGCGGCGCGGCGGATGATCGCGTCATCCAGGAAGATGGTCGAGGAGCTCGGCATCGCGCACCGCCTCTTCGAGGCCGATGTCTTCGCCGGGCGCATCGATTTGCTGGAGGGCGATGCCACTGCAGCGGAGCGCAACCTTCGCAGCGCATACGACGGATTGCGCGAGCTCGGACTCGGCATCGACGCGGCACGTGCCGGAGCGCTGCTCGGGCGCGCGCTGCTGGCGCAGGAGCGGGCCGAAGAAGCGGAGGAGCTGAGCCGGGAGAGCGAAGCGCTTGCAGGTGACGACTTGCAAGCGGCGATCGCATGGTGCGGGGTGCGTGCCGAAGCGCTTGCCCAGCGCGGCGAGCACGCCGAAGCGATCGAGCTCGCCGAGGCAGCGGTCGAGATCGCTGCCGCCACCGACGCGCTGCTCGATCATGCCGACGCGCGCCTCGCGCTCGCCGCCGCATTGCGCTCTGCCGGCCGCGATCGCGAGGCGGACGCCGAGGAGCGCCACGCCATCGAGCTGTGGGAAGCCAAGGGCGCCAGCTTGCTCACCGAGCAGGCGCGCCACGACAGTGCTCGTGTTGGCCGGGGGGAAGATCCGAGCAAACGGCAGCCTCCCCCCGGCCCCATCCTTGGTAAGGAGGGGGAACCGCACCGTCGTGTCCGCTCGAACGTCGCCACGGCGAACTTCGACCGCTTCGGTGCCGCGATCACGACGCGCGACGCCGAGGCCTTGGCACGCGAGTTGTCCGAGAACGTAGAGGTCGTGCACCACCCGACGGGGGCGACGTACGGTCTGCGCCCGCTCCTCACCACGTGGCGGTCGATTTTCAGGGCCAAGCACATGATCGACCGGCGGGAGACGCTAGGCGTACTCGGCGACTCGTTGATGCTGGCTTGCCACCGGATGTCGCTCGAAGGACTCACTGAAGCACACCTCGCGTCGGTCGGGCTCAGCGAAATCGACGAAGTCGTTCTCTGGGAGGCCAACGAACAGGGATGCTGTCGACACATGGAGATCTTCGCCGCCGAGCGCCTCCACGACGCGCTCGGTCGATTGTACGAGCGCTATGCCGAATCCCTCCCCGCCGGGGCGAAGCGCGACAGAGCCGCCGCGACGGCAAGGGTGATGGGCGTCGTATTGGAGGCGGAGACCGGCAGCGTCGATGATCTGGCAAGGGTGATCTCCCCCGCATTCGAGTCCGTCGATCACCGGCCGTTGAGCACCTGGTCGCAGCGGGGCGGCGAGGCGTTCGTGGAACATGTGCGCGCCTTGCGGGAGGTCGCCGACGACGTGGCGATGCCGGTGGTGGATGTTCTCGCGCTCGAGCCCAGCGCCATCCTCGTCCGCCGGATGCACTCGGGAACGGGGCGTGTCGGCGGCGGCTCCTACGAGCGGCCGCACCTCGGCCTCTTCGTCACCGGAGCCGACGGGCGGTGGGAGCGCTATGAGATCTTCGACGACGGTTGCGGAGCCGAGGCACTGGCGCGCTTCGAGGAGCTGACCGGGGGCATATCCGCGCCCAGGTGGGCTACCAGGCGCGTGCGACCGAACGCCGCGACACGAAACATCGAGCGTTTGGACGCTGCGATCGCGGCCCGCGACGCGGATGCCCTGGCGGCCACGGACTCCGAGAAGCTGGAGGTGCTCTACCACCCGACCGGTGCAACCTATGGCAAGGCCGGCGACGTCGCCACCTGGCGGAAGTACTTCCGGGCGAGTCACTTGGCAGTCCGGCACACGCCGATCGCAACGCTGGGCGAGTCGCTCGCATTGGTTCACGGGTCGGTCTCCCATGCGGGGATTGGTCTCAAGGACGGTGCATCCGTCGGACCGGTGGAAGTGGACTACTTCGCCCTGTACGAGGTCGACGAAGACGAGCGCGAGGTCAGGTCGGAGGTCTTCGCCACTGATCACCTCGGCGACGCCATCGCCCGCCTTTACGAACGTCACGCCGAGCTGACGGCCGAAGGTCCCGAGCGAGACCGCGCCATGACCATTGCCCGAGCCCTTCGCGCGACCGGAGGCGCCATCGAGCTCGATGCGATTGAAAACAACGAAGAGTTCTTTGCACCCGATGCCGAGCTCATCGATCACCGAACGTTGGCCACGTGGTCGGCGCGCGGAAGAGAAGCCATGATCCGGCACCTCCGGGCACTCCACGAAGTGGCTTCCGACGTCGTGCTCCGCGACGACGATGTCGTCGCACTCGACTCCAATGCCGTGCTGACCCGCCGGGTGAACGTGGGAAGCGACCGTCTCGGCGGCGGCATCTATGAGAGGGATCTTCTGGGGCTCTTCGCGTTTGGTGCGGATGGCAGAATCGCGCGCGTCGAGAATTTCGATGCCGATCGCGAAGCCGAGGCGCTGGCTCGCTTCGACGAGCTGACCGCTCCCGCCCCGGGCGAGGGGCCATTTGCAAACGCCGCGTGGCGTGCCTGGCGCGAGATATCGGGGGGACCGTGGATGCAGCGCGATCCCGAGCGCTTCGCCGCGTTGCATGCGCCGGCGCTCCGCGTCCGAGACCATCGCCGCCTCTTTCGTCTCGACCTCGATCGCGAGCAGTTCCTAGAGTACGCGGGCCCCATGCTGGGCACGGCGATCGAGATGTCTTCGCAGCTCCTCGCCACGCGCGGAGAACGGCTCGCGCTCGTCCGCTTCACTCTCGAGTTCGGCGAAGACCCGGCGGGCTCGAGCGTGATCGACTCGCTTGGCCTGGTCGAGGTCGACGAACGTGACCTCGTGACTGCCTACGATCGGTACGATCTGGACGATCTCGAGGCCGCCTACGCCGAGCTCGACGCGCGCTTCGCGGCGGGTGAAGGAGCAGCGCATCCTCTCGTCCTCGCGGCGCATC
>CAZLUX010000167.1:1712-5723 GCA_964562815.1 uncultured Enterobacteriaceae bacterium | reverse complement strand
GGATAGAAGATCGAGGCGTTGTTGACCAGCACGTCGAGTCGCCCGAATCGCTCGACGACCTCCGCCACCAGCGCCTCGGCCGCGCCGGGCTCGAGCAGGTCGCGCCGGATTCGCGCCACGCTGCCGGCGCGCGCGGCTTCCAGCTCCGCTTCGAGCTTTTCCGCGTCGGCCTCGGAGCCGCGGTAATGCAGCGCCACGCGCGCGCCGGCGCCGTGAAGCCGGCGCACGATCGCCGCGCCGACGCGTCTCGCGCTGCCGGTCACCAGCGCCACTTTTCCGTCCAGGGATTCGCCCATTGCGTTGCCAATTCTAGCGGACCGGGTACGCTAGGCCGAACATGGCTGCCTCCCTGCCAGAACCCGATCCGCAGGCCCGCGCGGCGAGCCTCGCCCTGCTCGAGCGCATCGGCGCCGAGCTCGCGTCCCGTCAAAACTGGATCAGCTTCGCCCGCTATATGGAGCTCGCGCTGTACGAGCCCGGACTGGGCTATTACGCCGGCGGCGCAGCCAAGCTCGGACAGGCGGGCGACTTCGTCACCGCGCCCGAGCTAGGGTCGCTATTCGGGCGCACGCTCGCGCGCCAGGTCGGGGCATTGCTCGAGCCGGGCGCGGCGATCCTGGAATTCGGCGCCGGCAGCGGCGCGCTCGCCGAGTCCCTGCTCGACGCCCTGCCCGCCGGCCAGCCGTACTTCATCGTCGAGCCGAGCGCCGAGCTGGCCGCCCGCCAGCGCGCGCGCCTCGGCGCCCGTGCGCGGTGGCTCTTACGCCTGCCCGAGCGCTTCCGCGGGGTCGTGCTGGCGAACGAGGTGGTGGACGCCATGCCGGTGCACGCCGTCGCCTGGACGCGCGACGGCATCGTCGAGCGCGGCGTATGCGTCAACGAAGGCATGCTCGCCTGGAGCGAGCGCCCGGCCGCCGGCTCGGTGCTCGAGGCCGGACGCGGGATCGCGCCCGAGCTGCCGCCGTCGGGCCGCTACGAAAGCGAGCTGGGCCTGGCGGGGCGCGCGTGGATCGGTGCGCTCGCCGGCATGCTCGAAGCGGGCGTCGTCCTGATCGTCGACTACGGCTTTCCGGCGCGCGAGTACTATCACCCGCAGCGCTCGATGGGCACCCTGATGTGCCATTACCGGCACCGGGCGCACGGCGATCCGTTCTACCTGCCCGGATTGCAGGACATCACCGCGCACGTCGACTTCAGCGCGCTCGCGCACGCCGCCGCCGACGCCGGCCTCGACGTGCTCGGCTACGCCTCGCAGGCCGACTTCCTGCTCAACTGCGGCATCACCGACATCCTCGCCGCGGAGGACGCTTCGGACGCGCGCCGCTACGCGCCGCTCGCCGCCCAGGCGCAAAAGCTGCTCTCGCCGGCCGAGATGGGCGAGCTGTTCAAAGTGCTCGCGCTGGGGCGCGATGCCAAGGCGCCGCTCGCGGGCTTTACGCGCGCGGACCGCTCGCATACGCTTTGAGCATGCTGCGCCTGTGCCTGTTCTGCGTTTCGCTCGTCGTTGCGCACGCGGCGGTTGCCGGCGGGTCGAACTACGCCGCCGCCGTCGCGGCAGCGAAGCAGCACTGGCGGGAGAGCCCCTACGGGCCGATGCTCGAGCGCATCCTGCCGCCCGGCTTCGAGCCGGAGATGCTGCCCTCGCCCCGCTCGCGCGGCGCGGCGCTGACGGTGCGCTACTGCGTGCAGTGCCACAATCTGCCGAACCCCGCGATGCACCAGGCGGCAAAGTGGCCCAAGGTGGTCGAGCGCATGGTCGCGCGCATGCGCGGCCGCGGCAATATGGGGCAGCTGATGCACCAGATGATGGGTGGCGTGAGCGCGCCGAGCGAGGACGAGGAGCGCGCCCTGCTCGCCTATCTACGCGAATACGCGCAGAAGCCGCTCGATCCGAGGAAGTATCCGGAAGCGTTCACCCCGCGCGGCGAGCCGTTCCGGCTCGCCTGCCGGCAGTGTCACGTGCTGCCCGATCCCAAGCGCCACACCGCGGCGGAGTGGCGCGCGGTGGTGGCGAGGATGCAGAAGAACATGGAGTGGATGAATCGGGTCGTCGGCTCGCAGCCGATTCGCGGCGAGCCGCAGCTTCGCGTTCAGGACATCAACGCCTTCCTCGCCCGATACGCGAAAAAGGCGCCCTGATCAGGCGCCGCGTTCGGCGAGCCAGCCAGCCAGCCCCTCGGCCGCCGCGCGCCAGCCCGTCTCGAGCATCACCGCGTGGCCGAGGCCGGGCAGCAGGAGGTACTCCGCGCCGAGGAGCTGCGCCGCACTGCGCGCAAGCGCGGGAGAAATCAGCACGTCGCGCTCGGCGCCGATCACCAGCGTATCGGGCAGCGCCGTGCGCCAGGTCTGCGGCAGCCCCCAGCCGCTCATTTCCAGGATCGCGCGCCGCGATTCGGGCTGCATGCGCCTGAAATAGCGCTCCAGGCGCTCGGCCTCCACCGGTCCGGCAAACAAGGCCTCCTGCAGCGCCGCGCGCGACGCGCGCCCGCCGAACGCAAGCGCGTTGATCTCGGCGAAGAGGGCAGGGCGGGTCAGCGCCAGGGTGAAGCTTGCCGGCAGGACGCCGAAAGGCGGCACCGGGCACAGCAACACTGCGGCCCGCGCCGTGCCCGGCTCGCGCTCGAGAAACTTCTGCACCACCAGCGCGCCCATCGAATGCCCGATCAGCACAGGCGGGCGCTCGAGGCCGCGCAGCGCCGAGGCCAGATCGTCGGCGAAATCCGCGAGGCCGAATTCGTGCAGCCGCTCGCGCCCCGCGCTTTCGCCGTGGCCGCGCAGCGACACCGCGCGGACGTCGTGGCCGCGCGCGGCGAACCACGGCAGGAAATGCTCCGCCCAGCACCACGCCCCGACGTAGGCGCCGTGCACGAACACCAGCGGCGCGCGAGCGGTGACGCCCGCCGCCGCCGGCAGCGCCAGCAGTTCGAGCACGCGGCTCAGTTGAGGAAGGGAACGGCCATCCCGCGCGCCACCGCCGGGCGCCGCGAAATGGTGTCGAACCAGCGCTTCACGCCGGGGAATTCGGCGAGGTCGACCCGATGCCACTCGTGGCGCGCCGCCCAGGGATAGGTGGCGATGTCGGCGATCGTGTACTCGCCGGCGGCGAGAAAGGGATGATCCGCGAGCTGCCTGTCCATCACGCCGTACAGGCGCCTGGCCTCCTTCACGTAGCGCTCGGTGCCGTACGGAACCTCGTCCTTCTTGGCGCGGATGAAGTGATGCGCCTGGCCGAACATCGGCCCCACGCCGCCCATCTGGAACATGAGCCACTGCAGCGCGTCGTACTTGCCTCGCACCGACTGCGGCAGGAACTTCCCGGTCTTGCCGGCGAGGTAGATCAAGATCGCCCCCGACTCGAACAGCGAGATCGGCTTGCCGTCGGGCCCTTCCGAGTCTACGATCGCGGGGATCTTGCTGTTAGGGTTGATCGCCACGAACTCGGGCTTGAACTGGTCGCCCTTGCCGATGTCGATGCTGTGGACGCGGTATTCCAGGCCGCACTCCTCCAGCATGATGGAAACCTTGCGGCCGTTCGGCGTGCCCCAAGTGTAGAGGTCGATCATCGTCGTTCTCCCCGAGCGTTCAAAGGCGGCGAGTTTAGCGCCTCGGGGGGCGCCGTGTAGAGGAGGTGTTTCGCCGTGCTGAAGTGGCTGTTTACGCTTTTCATCGCGCTCGCGGTGCTGTCCGCGGCGCAGCCCTGGTTCTCGCGCTTCGGCATCGGCCGGCTGCCCGGCGACCTGCGGATCCCGCTGCGCGGCCGCGTTTACTACATCCCCTTCGCCAGCACGGTCGTGCTGTCGCTCGCGGTGTACCTGATCGGGCGCCTGCTCTAATTCTTGCCGAAGGAAGCGGCGATCGCCTCCACGCGCGCGCGCTCGAGCCGGGCCGGGATGTCCGCCGGCGACGCGGCCGACTGCGCGATCGCGGCCGCGTCGACGCCGCGCGCGGCCTCGAGCGCCTGCGCGAGGCGACCGACCGCGCGCTCGACGGAGACCCCGGGCTCGGCGAGCC
>CAZLUX010000167.1:0-1612 GCA_964562815.1 uncultured Enterobacteriaceae bacterium | reverse complement strand
AAGCGCGCCACGCGCAGGATCCGGACCGGGTCCTCGGCGAAGGCTTCGCTCACGTGGCGCAGCACCCCGGTGCGCAGATCGCGCTCGCCGCCGAAGGGGTCGATGAGCGCACCGTCTTGCGTTCGCGCCATCGCGTTGAGCGTGAGGTCGCGCCGCCTGAGGTCCTCCTCCAGCGTTACCTCGGGCGCGGCGTAGACGGTGAAACCCCGGTACCCTCTCCCGCTCTTGCGCTCGGTGCGCGCGAGCGCGTACTCCTCCTTCGTCTCGGGATGCAGAAACACCGGAAAATCGCGCCCCACCGCACGGAAGCCTGCGGCAGTCATCTGCTCGGGCGTGGCGCCGACCACCACCCAGTCCCGGTCGGCCACCGGCAGGCCGAGCAACTCGTCGCGCACCGCGCCGCCGACCACGTAGGCCTTCATTGTTGGCGCGCGAGATAACGCGAATCGTCGAAGGTACTGACCCATTCGTGGCGGTAGACCACGAACAGCGTCACCAGCCCTCCGGTGAGGAACGCCTCGCCGAAGCCGAGCATCAATCCCAGGGCGACGAAAGGCTCCACGCTGTCGCCGAGCAGTCGATGGGCGCCGAGCGAAGCGATCATCGACAGTCCCGCGCCCGCGAAGGCCGCGCCGAACACGTACACGAACAGGTTCGGCGGCGCGTGGCGCTCGACCAGCCGGTGCGCGGCAAACGCGCAAAGGACCGGCACCAGGCCGTCGGCCAGCCACAGCACGGGCCATGACGCCCAGTCGCCGCCGCCGAGCACGGTGGCGATCGCCGCTGCGATCGCCATGCCGGCAAGCGCGAGCCGCGCGCCGAACATCAGGTACATCAGCGCCGCTCCGAGAAAATGCAGCGCAAACCCTGCCGGCAGGTCGGCGCGCACGCCCCACAGCGCCGCCACCAGCGCCGCCGCGGCGAGCAGCCGGTGAATCCGCGCCGGTTCGTACGAGGGAAGACGCATCTAGCCGTACATCTCGAACTGCGACAGCGATTCCGCCTCTCGCTCGGCGGCGTCCATCCACTCGCGAAGCGCCGGGAGCTCGAGCACCGCGTCGGCATAGGCGCGGCACGGCGGCGGCAGCTCGACCGCATAGGTGCGAAAGCGCAGCACCACCGGCGCGTACATTGCGTCGGCCGCGCCGAATGCCCCGAACAGGAACGGGCCGCCGGCGCCGAAACGGGTCCGGCAGTCGCTCCACATGGATAGGATGCGCGCGACGTCGGCGAGCGACTCGGGCGTCCGGCCCTTTCCCGGGTGGCGCTTGCGGACGTTCATGCTCATGTGCTGGCGCAGGGCGGCGAAGCCGGAATGCATCTCCGCGCTGATCGAGCGCGCGAGCGCGCGCGCCGCGGGCGCTGCCGGCCACAGCGACGGATGGCTCTCCGCCAGGTACTCCAGGATCGCGAGCGAGTCCCATATGCGCCGCTCGCCGTCGATCAGGATCGGCACCTTGCCCGCCGGCGAGTAGCCGAGCAGCTGCTCCTTGGCGCCGGGAACGTAGAGCGAGATCCGCCTTTCTTCGAACTCCAGGCCGAGCTGCTTCATCGCCAGCCACGGCCGCAGCGACCAGGACGAGTAGTTCTTGTTGCCGACGACCAGGACCAG
>CAZLUX010000166.1:0-5773 GCA_964562815.1 uncultured Enterobacteriaceae bacterium | reverse complement strand
GGCAGCGCGGTGTAGTGCAGGTGGTGCGGGCCGGCCCACATGTAGGTGAAGATCAGGGCCCAGAAGTGCACCACCGACAGGCGGTAGGAGTAGACCGGGCGCTCGGCCTGCTTCGGGATGAAGTAGTACATCATGCCGAGGAAGCCGGCGGTGAGGAAGAAGCCCACCGCGTTGTGGCCGTACCACCACTGCACCATCGCGTCCTGCGCCCCCGCGTACGCGGAGTAGGACTTCCACATCGTCACCGGGATCTCGATGCTGTTGACGATGTGCAGGATCGCGATCGTCAGGATGAAGGCGCCGAAGAACCAGTTCGCGACGTAGATGTGCTTCACCTTCCGCTTGGCGATGGTGCCGAAGAAGACGATCGCGTAGGCCACCCAGACGATCGCGATCAGGACGTCGATCGGCCACTCGAGCTCGGCGTACTCCTTGCCGGTGGTGTAGCCGAGCGGCAGGGTGATCGCGGCGAGCACGATGATCAGCTGCCAGCCCCAGAACGTGAACCCCGCCAGCCAGCCCGAGAACAGGCGCGCGTGGCAGGTGCGCTGCACCACGTAGTAGGAGGTGGCGAACAAGCCGCAGCCGCCGAAGGCGAAGATCACCGCGTTGGTGTGCAGCGGCCGCAGGCGGCTGTAGGTCAGCCACGGCGTGTCGAAGTTGAGCGCCGGCCAGATCAGCTGGGCGGCGATCAATACGCCGACCAGCATCCCGACCACGCCCCAGGCCACGGTCATGATCGCGAATTGGCGTACGACCTTGTAGTTATATGTGTTTTCGGCTGACATGTGAGTGCACGTCTCCCTGATAAGGTGCCCCGGGGCCATCCTAAATAGGGACAATCCTGACGGTTTGACCTACGTCAAACGGTCGACAGGCTGACGCGACGTGCGGTCGCTCAGGGAAGAAGCACCGCCGCGCCCTCGAGCCTTCCCTCGCGCAGGTCGGCGAGCGCCTGGTTCGCCTCTTCGAGCGGGTATGTCCGCGTCGCCGAGCGCAGCGGCGTTGCGTCCGCGACGCGCATGAACGCCTCGCCGTCGGCGCGCGTGAGGTTCGCCACCGACTGCAGGTGGCGCTCGCCCCACAGGAGCGAATACGGAAATGAGGGGAGGTCGCTCATGTGAATGCCGCCGCAGACCACGCGCCCGCCCTTCTTCACCGCCCTGAGCGCCTGCGGCACGAGTGCGCCGACCGGGGCGAAGAGGATCGCCGCGTCGAGCGGCTCGGGCGGCGCCTCGTCCGAGCCCCCCGCCCAGTCCGCGCCGCATTGCCGCGCGAATGCCTGGCCTTGAGTATCAGAAGGTTTCGTAAAGGCGAAAACCTTTCGTCCCTGCGCCTTCGCCACCTGCGCGAGCAGGTGGGCGGCGGCGCCGAAGCCGTACAGGCCGAGGGTGCGCGCCTCGCCCGCGAACTCGTACGAGCGGTAGCCGATCAGCCCGGCGCACAGCAGCGGCGCGGCCTCGGCGTCGCCGTAGCGCTCGGGCAGGGCGAAGCAGAAGCGCTCGTCGGCCACCGCGTACCCGGCGTAGCCGCCATCGAGCGTGTAGCCGGTGAAGCGCGCCTCGGCGCACAGGTTCTCGCGCCCGCTCGCGCAGTATTCGCATCGCCCGCAGGTCCAGCCGAGCCACGGCACCCCGACCCGCACGCCCGCGGCGAAGCGCGCCCCGCCCCTCACCACGCGGCCGACGATCTCGTGCCCCGGGACGAGCGGGTACTTGCCCTCGGTCAGGTCGCCGTCGACCACGTGCAGGTCGGTGCGGCACACGCCGCAGGCCGCGACCTTTATCAGCACCTGCCCCGGCCCCGGTTCGGGCACCGGCACGCGCTCCGCGCGCAGCGCCTCGCCCGGCGCATGCAACCGCATCGCCAGCATGGAAGCCGGATTGGGGACAGACCCCGATTTCATGATTCTGGAAATCGGGGTCTGTCCCCGGTTTTCCCGGTTTTCGATTCTTTCGGGCGGTCGTCGTCCATCAGGATGTCGTGCGCGGGCCGCTCGAGGTCGTCGAACTGGCCGCTCTCGATCGCGCGCCAGAACGCCCAGCCGATCACGAATACGAATACGAGCGAGACCGGGATGAGGATGTAGAGGCTTTCCATGGCAGCGGCGGGGCGAGCGGTCGCATGGCGTTGAGCACGACGATGAACGAGCTGGCGGACATGCCGAGCGCCGCCTCCCAGGGGCCGATCAGGCCGAGCGCGGCGAGCGGCAGCGCCACCGCATTGTAGGCCAGCGCCCAGCCGAAATTCTGACGCACCACGCGCATCGCCGCGCGCGCCGTGGCGAAGGCCTCGCCGATCGCGCCCAGGCGCTCGCCGAGCAGCACCAGGTCGGCCTGCAGCTGGGCGGCGTCGGCGCCCCCGCCCATCGCGATCGAGGCGTCGGCGCGCGCCAGCACCGGCGCGTCGTTCAAGCCGTCACCGACCATCGCCACCACCCTGCCCTCGCGCTGCAGCCGCTCGACGTAGGCGAACTTGTCCTGCGGCGTGGCGCCGCCGGCGAAGGATTCGATGCCGAGCCTCCGCGCCAGCAGCTCGACTAGCGCCGGCTCGTCGCCGCTCACCAGGTGCAGCGCGAGGCCGCGCGCGGCGAGCGCGGCGACGAGATCCTCGGCGTCCTCCCGCGGCGCGTCCTCGAGCAGGAAGGCGGCGAGCCAGCCGTCCTCATCGGCGAGGAAGACGCGGGTCTGCGCGAGCGTGGCCTCGAGCGCGGGCGGCGCCCCGCCGGCGAGCTCGGCGCAGAAGGTCTCCGAGCCGATCCGCGTGCGGCGGCCGCCGATCGTCGCCTCGATGCCGTGGCCGGGAAAGTTCTTCAGCTCGGACACCGCCTCGGTCGCGCCCGCTCCGAACGCATGCGCGATCGGGTGGCGGCTCGAGGCCTCGAGCGAGCGCGCGAGCGAAAGGCAATGCGCCTCGCCGGCCGCGCCGAGCACGGCCGTGCGCGCGAGCTGAAAGCGCCCGTGGGTCAGGGTCCCGGTCTTGTCGAGCACCACGTCGGTGGCGCGCTCGAGCGCCTCGAGCGCGCGCGGGCGGGTCAGCGCCGCGCCGCGCGCGAGCAGGAGCGCGCCGGCGCGGGTGAGCACGATCGGCGCGGCGAGCGCGAGCGCGCAGGGACAGGTCGCCACCAGCACCGCGACCGCGACCCAGGGCGCCCTCGCGGGCGCTTCCCCGAGCCACCAGAGGAAGGCGAGCGCGGCCACCGCCAGCACCGCGAGCGTCAGGTGGCGCGCGAGCCAGTCGGCGCGCTCGACCAGCTTCGGCTTGCCGGCCGCGGCGCGCTCGACCAGGCGCGCGATCGCCGCGGCCTGGGTTTCGGCGCCGGCGCGCGTGACGCGCATCACCAGCGGCTGCTCGAGGTTGGCCGAGCCGCCGACCAGGGCGGCGCCCGCGCTCTTGCCCACCGGGCGCGACTCGCCGGTGAGCAGCGACTCGTCGGCGCTCGAGTCGCCGCGCTCGACCACGCCGTCGGCCGGAATCCGCTCGCCCGCGGGCACCAGCACCCGGTCGCCGGCGGCGAGCTGGTGCGCGGCGACGCGCTCGACGCTCGCGGCGTCCGCCGGGTCGCGCAGCCGCAACGCGAACGAAGGCATCCAGCGCGACAGATGATCCAGCTCGCGCGCCGCGCGCCGGCGCGCCGAGGCCTCGACGAAGCGCGCCCCGAGCAGGAGAAAGACGAGCATGGTGATCGAGTCGAAGTAGACCTCGCCGCGGCCGGTGAACGTGGCCCAGGCGCTGGCGCCGAAGCCCGCCGCGAGGCCGAGCGAGATCGGGGTGTCGAGGCCGATGCGGCGGCGCTTGAGCTCGCTCCAGGCGGCGGCGAAGAACGGCCGGCAGGAGAAAAGGATCACGGGCAGCGTGAGCGCGAGGCTCGCCCAGCGCATCAGCTGCTCGTTGGCGGCGGTGAGCGTGCCCTCGCCCGCGTCGAGGTAGGCCGGGAAGGCGTACATCATCACCTGCATCGCGCCGAAGCCGGCGACGAAGAGGCGCCACAGGGCGCTCCTGCGCTCGCGCTGCTCGAGCGCGTCCTGGCGCCGCGGGTCGTAGGGATAGGCGTCGTAGCCGATGGCGCGGATCGCTTCCAGGATCTGCGACAGCTTCACCTTGCGCGCGTCCCAGGTGACGTGCGCGCGGTGGGTGGCGTAGTTGATCTCGACCCGCTGCACGCCGGGCAGCTGCCGCAGCCACTGCTCCGACAGCCACAGGCAGGCGGCGCAGCGGATGCGGTCGAGGATCAGCGCCGCCTCGCGCAGGTTCTCACCGGTGGCGGCGACGAACTCCTTCTGCGCGAGCGGATCGTCGTAGGCCTCCAGCGGCGGCAGGTCCTGCGGCGGCGGCCCCGATTCCGAGCGCGTCTCGTAGTAGCGCTCGAAGCCCGCCGCGACGATGGTGCGCGCGACCGCCTGGCAGCCGGCGCAGCACATCTCGCGCTCGGCGCCGAGAACCATGGCCCGGTATCGCCCGGGCTCGGCGACTGCCTGCCCGCAGTGGTAGCAGGCCGGGGTCAGCTGACCGTGACGCGCTTGGCCTGCGCGCTCGCCTTCTTCGGCAGGACGAGGTTGAGCACGCCGTCCTTGTACTCGGCCTTGACGGCCCCGGCATCGATGTCGGCCGGAAGCTGCATGCTGCGCGACACCATGCCGTAGTAGCGCTCGCTGTGCAGGACCTTCTCGCCTTTCTTCTCTTCCTTCTCCTGCCGCACTTCGGCGCGGATCGAGACCTGGTTGCCGTTGACGTCGACCTGGATGTCTTCCTTCTTCACGCCGGGAACGTCGGCGTGCACCGTGTAGGCCTTGTCGTCTTCCTTGACGTCGACCTTCATCTTCAGCTCGCCGTCGCCCGGCATCGCCACCGGCTTGAGCCAGAAGCCCCGGGTCAGGTCGCCGAACACGTCGTCGAACAGACCGCCGTAGCGTTGGATGTTTGCCATGACTTGCTCCTTTACGGGAGACACTCTCCCACGGAAGATGCTAGCGCGCCCGGCGGGGCGGGTCTTGACTCACGTCAAACCGGACAGCGCGATAGCCGGACACAATCTCCCGAATTGCCAAAATCGATTTGCTCCATCGCTACGCGCTCGCTAACCTCAGTCAATTCAAAGGGAAGGACATCATGGCCGTTCGCGAAGGCAGCCTGGAAGCGCCCACCCGCCACCCGCTCGACTGGAAGAGCGAGGCGTTCTACGACCAGGGCGCGCTCGACAAGGAGCTCGAGCGCGTCTACGAGATCTGCCACGGCTGCCGCCGCTGCGTGAATCTGTGCACCGCCTTTCCGACCCTGTTCGACCTCATCGACGAGTCGAAGACGATGGAGATCGACGGGGTGGCCAAGCAGGACTACTGGAAGGTGGTCGACCAGTGCTACCTGTGCGACATGTGCTACATGACCAAGTGCCCGTACGTGCCGCCGCACCCCTGGAACGTCGACTTCCCGCACCTGATGCTGCGCGCCAAGGCGGTCAAGTTCAGGAAGGACGGCGCGCGATTCCGCGACCGGCTGCTCTCGTCCACCGACGCGATCGGCAAGCTCGCCACCATCCCGGTGGTAGTGCAGACGGTCAACGCGCTCAACCGCAACGGCGCCGCGCGCGGCCTGATGGAAAAGGCGCTCGGCGTGGCGAAAGAGCGGGAGCTGCCGCCCTACGCGAGCCGCAAGTTCCGCCCCAACGCGGCGCGCTCGCAGGAATTCCCGGTGAAGGACGGCAAGAACGCGCCCGGCAAGGTGGCGATCTTCGCCACCTGCTACGTCAACTACAACGAGCCGGGGCTCGGCGACG
>CAZLUX010000165.1:2978-5774 GCA_964562815.1 uncultured Enterobacteriaceae bacterium | reverse complement strand
GCAGGTGATGGCGCGCGCGGCGTCGGTCACGGCCTGCAGGCCGCTCGCGCACAGGCGGTTGACCGTCACCCCGGGCGTGGTCGGCGGCAGGCCGGCGAGCAGCGCGGCGAAGCGCGCGACGTTGCGGCAGTCCTCGCCCGACTGCGTCACGCAGCCGAGCACGACGTCCGAGATTTCCTTGGGATCGATGGCGTTGCGCGCCACCACTTCCTTGATCACGTCCCCCGCGAGATCGTCCGGGCGTACGGGGGAGAGCTTGCCGGCGTGGCGCCCGATCGGGGAGCGCAGGCCGTCGTAGATGTAGGCGTCTAGCATGTTCGTTACTCCGGGGTGAGGAGGGATACGCCGAGCTTGGCGCGGCGGGAGAGCCAGGGGCTCGGCCGGTAGCGCGGCTCCTTGTAGAAGTCGTGCAATGCCTCGAGGATCTCGAGGATCCGCGCCGCGCCGAGGGCGTCGCCCATGGCGAGCGGGCCGCGCGGGTAGTTCAGGCCGAGCATGACGGCGCGGTCGAGGTCCTCGGGCGAGGCGATTCGCTGCTGCACGATGTCGCAGCCGACGTTGACCACGTGCGCGACCACGCGCTGGGCGACGAAGCCCGCCGAGTCGCGGATCCGGGAGACCGGCACGCCGTCGGCGGCGAGCAGCGCGTGCGCCGCGTCGCGCGCCGCGGCAGTGGTGACCGGCGTGGTCATCAGCGTGCGCCGCTTGGCGAAGCCGAACAGCGGGTCGACGGCGACGCTGCGCGCGGGGTCGAGCCCGAGCTCGAGCGCGGTCGCGGTCGCGTCGCGCCCGAGCGGCGCGGTGATGCACACCGAAGCGCTCGAGGGATCGCCGGCGAACTTCGCGCCGAGCTTCGCGAGCAGCTCCTTCAGCTCGGGCACGCACCATACCGGTCCGGGTTCGACTTGCGGCACCGCCTGCTCGGCAGGCTTTTCGGCCGCGCCGTCCTTGCCGTAGACGTACCAGCCGCGGCCGGTCTTGCGCCCGTGCAGGCCGGCCGCGACGCGCGGCTCGTTCAGGTAAGAGGGCTTGTACTTGGGCTCCTCGTAGTACTGCTGGTACATCGAGCGCATGACGGCGTGGGTGACGTCGAGGCCGACCAGGTCCATCAGGCCGAAGGGCCCGAGGCGAAAGCCGGCAGCGTCGACCAGGATGCGGTCGATGCTGGCGTAGTCCGCGACGCCCTCGCCGAGCACGCGCAGCGATTCGGGCACGTAGGCGCGCCCGGCGTGGTTGACGATGAATCCGGGGGTGTCGTTGCAGCGCACCGGCGTGTGGCCGTAGCGCCGGGCGAGGGCGCACAGCGCCTCGCCCACCCAGGGTTCGGTGAGCACGCCGTCGACCACCTCGACGATCTTCATCAGCGGCACCGGGTTGAAGAAGTGGTAGCCCGCGACCCGTCCCGGCAGCCTGCAGGCCGCAGCCATCGCGGTGACCGAGAGCGACGAAGTGTTGGAGGCGAGGATGCAGGACTCGCCGACGATGGCTTCGAGCGCG
This sequence comes from uncultured Enterobacteriaceae bacterium, assembly GCA_964562815.1. Lineage (GTDB taxonomy): Bacteria > Pseudomonadota > Gammaproteobacteria > Burkholderiales > SG8-39 > DAHVFK01. Next base: position 4,277 of record CAZLUX010000165.1, on the reverse strand, counting down.
CGGAACAGCTCCTGCTTCGGCTCGAGCTTCTCGACGATCGCCTCGACCACGACGTGGCAGGGGGCGAACGCCGACAGCGAGTCGACGACTTCGATGCGGGCCAGCGCGGCGTCGACCTCGGACTGCTTGAGGCGGCCCTTCTCGACCAACCTTGCAAGCGTCTGGCCGATCGCCGCACGGGCTTTCGCGGCCGCACCGGGCTGGGCATCGAAGACCAGCGTGCGCACGCCGCACTGCGCCAGCACCTGCACGATGCCGCGCCCCATGGTGCCGCTGCCGGCGACGCCGGCGACGAGATCGTTGCGGGTAACGTCGAGCATGAAGGGACCCTGCAAAACCCGAATTCTAGCGGTTGAGTACCCGGGCCCGGGCTGAGGCTATAATCGTTTCGCTAGCCCAGCCACCCAGCAAGGAGCCCGCACATGAAGTATCGAAAGATCCTTCTGGCCTACAACGGGTCCCAGGACGGCAAGCGCGCGCTGGTCGAGTGCGGCGAATTGGCGAACTTCCTGGGCGCCGAGACGCACCTCCTGGCGGTCGCGAGCATGCCGCCGAGCCTGTTCCTGACCGAGGGCTTCGTGCCCGAAGAGCTGCTCGAGGAGGAAAAGAAGCGCACCCAGGCGGTCCTCGACGAGGGCATCGCGTCCCTGACGGAGAAGGGTTTCAAGGCCTCGGGGCACCTCGCGGTCGGCGAGCCGGTCGAGGAGATCTGCCGCCTGGCGAAGGAACTCGGGGTCGACCTCATCGTGATCGGCCACAACCAGAAAACGTCGTTCGCGGCGCGCTGGTGGAAGGGCTCGGTGGGCGCCTCGCTGATCGACTACGCCCCCTGCAGCATCCTGATCGCGCTGTCGCACGCCTGATGCAGAGTTTCGGCGCGAAGGGCAGGCTCGAGGACGAGCGCATGCTCAAGGGGCGGGGACGCTACGTCTCCGACTGGAGTCTGCCGCGGCAGGCGCACGCGCATTTCCTGCGCGCCGACCGGCCGCACGCGAGAATCGTCTCGATCGACGCCGCCGCGGCGCTGGCGATGCCCGGCGTGGTCGCGGTGCTCACCGGCGAGGACGTGGCGGCGGCCGGCGCCCAGGGGCTGCCGGCGGCGGCGCCGGTCAAAGGGCGCGACGGCTCCGAGCAGCCCAAGGTGTACCGTCCCGCGCTGGCGCAGGGCAGGGTGCGCCACGTCGGCGAGCCGGTCGCGCTGGTGATCGCCGAATCGCGAGCGCAGGCGCAGGACGCGGCCGAGGCCGTGCGGGTGGACTACGAGGACCTGCCCGCCGTGACCGACGCGCGCGAGGCCCT
>CAZLUX010000165.1:0-2878 GCA_964562815.1 uncultured Enterobacteriaceae bacterium | reverse complement strand
GTGCGCTTCAATGCCTACCCCGAGTACTGCGCGGTGCTGATCGCGGCGAAGAAGCTCGGCCGGCCGGTGCGGTGGATCGGCACGCGCTCGGACGTGTTCCTCTCGGACGAGCAGGCGCGCGACGTCGTGCACCGCGCCGAGATGGCGCTCGACGAGTCCGGGCGCATCCTCGGCATGCGCTTCGATTTCGTCAGCAACCTGGGCGCCTACGTGGCCTTCACCGGGACGTTCGTCAACACTGTCAATCTGGTCAACGTCGCGAGCGGGGTGTACGACGTGCAGGCGATACACGTGCGCGCGCGGCTGGCACTGACCAACACGGTGCCGACTGCGGCCTACCGCGGCGCCGGGCGGCCGGTGAGCTCGTACGCCATCGAGCGGCTGGTCGACCAGGCCGCCTACGAGCTGAAGATGGATCCGGCCGAGCTCAGGCGGCGCAACCTGGTGCCGAAGAGCGCCTTTCCGTACAAGATCGCGACCGGCTTCGAGTACGACTGCGGCGATTTCGAGGGCGTGCTCGCCGACGCGCTGAAGGCGGCCGACTGGGACGGCTTCGAGGCGCGCCGCGCGCAATCGGCCAGGCGCGGGCGCCTGCGCGGGCGCGGCATCGCGAGCTACATCGAGGCGACCGGCTCGGGCGGGTTCGCCCCCTACGACCAGGTGCAGATCGAGTGGGACGACGAGGCGCGCATCACGCTGCGCGCGACCTCGCACAACCACGGCCAGGGGCACGAGACGGTGTTCGCGCAGATCGTCGCGGGCGCGCTCGGCGTGCCGATGGAATCGATTCGGCTGCGCACCGCCGACCCCGAGATGAACCTGACCGGCAATCCGACCGGCGGCTCGCGCTCGCTGCACGGCGTGGGCAGCGTCATGCTGTGGGCCTCCGAAGAGGTGGTGAAGAAGGGCATGGCGCTCGCCGCCGACGACCTCGAGGTCGCCCAGGCCGACGTCGAGTTCGTCGATGGCCGCTACCGCGTCAAGGGCACCGACCGCGAGGTGGCGATCACCGCGCTGGCGAAAAAGCACCGTGGCGCGCTGGACGTCGATATGAAGGACAAGAAGGTGGGCTCGACCTTCCCGAACGGCTGCCACATCGCGGAAGTCGAGATCGAGCCCGAGACCGGGACGGTGGAGGTCGTGTCCTACCTCGCCTGCGACGACGCCGGCAACATCATCAACGACCAGCTGGTCGAAGGCCAGATGCAGGGCGGCATCACGCAGGGCGCCGGCCACATCCTGGGCGAGCAGGCGATCTACGACCCCGACACGGGTCAGCTGCTCACCGGCAGCTTCATGGACTACCCGATGCCGCGCGCGATTCTGGTCGACGGGCTGCGCGTGACGCACCACCCGGTGCCGACCCAGGCCAATCCGCTCGGCGCCAAGGGGGTGGGCGAGGCGGGCGTCACCGGCTCGATGCCTTGCATCATGAACGCGATTCTCGACGCCCTGCGCACGGCGGGCGTGACCCACTTCGACATGCCGGCGAGCCCGCACCGGGTCTGGCAGGCACTGGTCGAGGCGAAGGCCGGCAAGCCGGGCGCGATGGCGGTGGAGCAGACGTCCGCCGCGGCGTGAGGAGGCGTGCAATGAAATCGATCACGAACGAATTTCCCTGGGGCACGATCGAGTGGCTGGCCAACGACGAAGTCGGCAACAGCCGCGAGCTTTCGCTTGCGCGCATGATGCTGCCGCCGGCCAACGCGACCGACACGCACATCCACGCCAACTGCGAGGAATCGATCTACGTCGTGCGCGGCGAGGTGGAGTGCCGCATCGGCGAGCAACGCGTGCGCATGACGGCGGGCGGGCTGTCGGTGGTGCCGAAAGGCGCCGTGCACGGCATCCGCAACGTCGGCGAAGCGCCGGCGGAGATCATCCTGTCCTACTCGTCGGCCGCGCGCGCGTTCGAGCTGGCCTGAGCCGCGGAGCCGCGCAGCACGCGGGCCACGGTCAGCCCCTGCACCAGGATCGAGAACACCACCACCACGTAGGTGACCGTGACGAGCGCGCCCCGCGCGGCCACGTCCGGCAGCGAGAGGGCCATCGCGATCGAGATGCCGCCGCGCAGGCCGCCCCAGGTGAGCGCCACGATCACCTTCGGGGGAAACTCGCGGCGCAGGCCCGGAACCAGCGCCGGCAGCGACACGGCGACCAGGCGCGCGAGCAACACGACCGGAATCGCCAGCGCGGCGGCCATCGCGAACGCCGGCTCGAAGTGGAGCAGAAGGGCTTCGAGCCCAATCAGCACGAACAGGATCGCGTTGAGAATGCCGTCGATCAGCTGCCAGAAGGTGTCGAGGTGTTCGCGCGTCTCCTTCGACATCGCGAGGCGCCGGCCGTGGTTGCCGATGAGCAGGCCCGCGACCACGATGGCGATCGGGCCGGAAAGGTGCAGCGAGGTGGCGAGCACGTAGCCGCCCATCACCAGCGCGAGCGTGATCAGGACCTCGACCTGATAGTCGTCGACCCGACGCAGCATCCGGTAGGCGAGATAGCCGGCCGCCAGGCCGAACACGCCGCCGCCGACGACCTCCCGCAGGGACAGCATGAGCACCGACTCCAGCGTCGCGGCGTGCTCGCCGGTGGCGATGCTGAGCAAGACCAGGAAGACCACCACGCCCACGCCGTCGTTGAACAGCGATTCGCCGGCCATTTTGACTTCGAGCGACTTGTCGGCGCCGACGGACTTGAGGATGCTCAATACCGCGATCGGATCGGTGGGGGAGATCAGGGCACCGAACACCAGGCAGTAGATGAGCGGAATCGCGTGGCCGAGCAGCGCGAACACCCAGTAGGCGGCGTAGCCGATGATCAGCGTTGAGATCAGCACGCCCAGGCTCACCAGGAATCCGATCGCCCACTTTTCCCCGGC
>CAZLUX010000164.1:2271-5806 GCA_964562815.1 uncultured Enterobacteriaceae bacterium | reverse complement strand
AAGGCGTATCTGGCCGGAGACCCCGTTTCCGTCGACCCGCAGTTCATATGCGCCGAGCGGAGATACTGGGGTAAGCCCGGACCCGGCACTCAACCAACGCAGACTGGCGTCGCCCCTCAGATAGCCGCTCCCGACGATCAGGTCGCGGGCTTGTAGCCGCAGATCGCCACTGAGTTCGAGCACCGCAAGTTTGGGCACAACCAGTCCCAATACTCCGGCGGGAAGATGGACGTCGATACGCGCAAGCTCGACCCTGGAAGGCGACGCCGCGAGCCGGAACCGGACCGCCGGACGCCCGAGCGCCACGTCGTAGATCAGCCGCGCTCGAAGGAACGAGGCTAGACTGAAACGCCAGGTAAGCGCGCTGGAGTAAGCGCTGCGGCCATCTGAATTCTGCACTTCCAGACGTCCCGAGCCCCCCCACAGCGTACCCCGCGCTTCGGCAAGCCTGACCCTCCCATGGGACTCCTGCGCCAGGCGCGAATCGAGCAAACTGGCCGGCGCCAGTGTAATCAGGCCAACGGCGTAAAACCCGAGGCCGATTGCGAGCGTCCGCCAGCGCATCTCAGCGCGAGCTGGCGCGCGCGAAGGTCGCGGTCGCGCTCACCAGTCCCGGCTTGGACAGGGCTTCGATACGGACGGAGTCCAGCCGCACGTGCTGAGCGCGCAGCGACTCGACCCAGGCGAGCCAGGCCGCGAACGGCACCGCGCCGAACGCGGCTTGTGCGTGATCGGTATCCTGCACGTCGATTCGCGTCAGCGCGGCGCCGAGGCCGGCCGAGTCGGCCTGGGCCTGAAGGAGCTTGCGCAGGTCCGAGCTCGATGAAGGAAGTGGCGGCGCAGCGCGCAAACGCTGCACCTCGAGCGCATCGCGGTCGAGCCGTGCCGCCTCGCCGCGCAGCGCGGTCACCCTGGGCCGAAGCTGCGCGCGTGCCTGATCGGCCGAGACGATGAGCCACAGATAGAGGGCGATTCCGAGCGCGATGACGAGCCCGGTGACTAACGCGCGCTCGCGCGGTGCTCGAGACTGCCACCATTCGCGCGCTTTCGCGATCACAGCGCCCTCACGTCGAGAACGATGGTCGCGCCGCCGGCGCGCGGCGCCACTTCGGCGCTCAGTCCCGCATCGTTCAGGCGCGCCGCTGCGCGTCGTACGACGGCCGCCTGGTCGGCCGCCAGCTCCAGGGTCATCCTCCTACCCTCGAATGACACGACACGGAGCGCCCCCGGGGGGAGCGCGCCCAGGCTCGTGGCCACTTGCGTGATCATCGGCAGGAAGTCTCCCGGGTCGGGCTTGCCGGCGGCGTGACGGGCCGCAGCGAGCTTACGCCGCATTTGCAGCGCCGGATCGACAACCGCCACCGCGTCGGGAAACGCGGCGCGAAAGCGCGCGACCATGCGCGCGCGCAGGCTGTGCTGCTCGGACGCGAGCACCGCCCAGTCGGTCGCCAGGGCCAGGGCGTGGATCGAGAGGGCGGCGGCGGCGATCCACGCCGCGGGCTTGAAGCGCGCGAAGAATCCGGGCGCGAGGCGCCAGCCAGGGCGGCCTTGCGCGAGGGCAACGCCCGCCCCCGCGGGCGCGCGGCGCCAGTCCCAGGGTCCCGCATCTCGCAGCGTCACGCCGAGCTCGATCTGCCAGGCATCGAGGTTCGGCATGGCGTGGGGTTCGAGCTCGAAGATCGCGATCGACGCCGGTACGACACCCTGCGCGCGCGCCTGATCGAGCATCAGGCGCAGCGACATGGGCGGCGTCATCGAATCGCCGCTGTCGGTGGCGGCGCCTTCGAGCTCGCCGGTGCGCGCGAACCCCTCGCTTCCGTTCCAGGCGAGGCTCCATTCATCCGCGCCAAAGGGGAGCATCAGCGTCTCGCAGTGCACCTCGTAGCTTGCGATCCCGGCGGCGGCCAGCGCCTCGTCCCAACGCGCGAGGCCCGCGCGGTCGAGTACCGCAAGGACGTCGGCGTCGCCGGCGCGGCCCAGCCAGCTCACCTGGCTCGTTTCGGGGTCGCGCAGCGTTTCTTCCTCGACCGCGTAGGCGAGCACGGCGCCGGCGCGCCGCGTCGCCGCCTGCGGCAACCGCGTGCGGGTGATCAGGACTTCGGCGGCGGGAACGACCAGGTGGACCGTCCTCGCGCGCCGCGGCAGATCCGCGGGACGGCTCTCTCCGCCGACGGCCTCTCTGCCCGCTCCGAGCAGGGCCCATTGGCAGCGCAGCGGACCTTGCGCGAGGGAGCAGCGGATACGCAGCAGGCTCACGACACCTTCCGCCACACGATGGCGGGCCAGCCCTGCGGGCCACGCTTGAGCAGCGCGACGCCTCGCGAGCGGGCTCCGCCGATGGTGACCTGCACATTCGCCATGAAGTAGTCGCTGCCGACCGACAGCGTCCCCGCCGCAGCGGTCGCGCCGCCCGGAAGCTGACCGGTGAAGTCCGACACCGACCGGTAGGTTGTCCGCTTGCGCTGCGCAACGATCGCACGCGCGCTGTCCAGATCCAGCCCGTCCACGACCGCGGCCAGCACCTCCGCCGGCGCAGTGTTGACGTTTACCGCAGTGACCTGCGGCAGCGCGGTCACGAACGGCGCGAGTCTGGCGCGCACCGAATCGTCGAACCCACGCACCAGCGCGAGCTCCCCCGGGTCGGTCAGCGGTCTGTCGGCGGCGCGGTACGGCGGCTGCAGCGAAAGATAGTACCCGTCCTCGGCGCCGCCCCCCGGTTGGGGGATATTGTCCGCGTCCACCCAGTCGGCAAGCGCGTCGGCAAGGGCATCCGGAAGGTCGAGGATCGCGAGCAGCTTCCGGAAGTGCTCGAGCTGCGCCACGTTGACCTTGCCTCCGATCACCACGTTGTTCAGGTTGAACAAGCCCTGCTGGTCTGTGATATGGCCCGCGAGCTCACCGTCCTCGATCGGCAGCGGCGGCAGGTTGAGCGCCCAGGGCTCGTTTAGCGTGTCGATGTTACCCAGACGCCTATCGTCGCTCAGCACCGCGCGCGCCCAGTCTACGCCGGCGCCCACCAGCGACTGCGCCTGGACGTGATCGCCGGTCAGCGCGACCTGCCTCGACCAGGTGCTTTGCGAGATCATCAACGCCGAGGCGGCAAGCGCGGCCAGCGCCACGACGCTCAGCGCAAGCACGATCGCCACGCCGCGCTGTTTGGACTTCATGCGGCAAGCGCGAACACGCGCACCAGTTCTTCGCCCGAGGCCAGCGTGACTCGCACCCGCACCGCACGCGGGTCCGATTCGCCGCCCGACGGCCCCGGCCAGGCATTGACCCACGCGAGGCTGGCATCCATATAGTCGATTTCGAACCTCGTCACCCCGCTCAGCACGGTATAGCGCACCGGTTGCACGCCCGGCGCGACATCGAGCCCGGGCCACACCCAGAGCTCGATGTCCCCGCGCCGGTCCAGACGGTACGCGATGCGCCGCGGGGAATCGACGCTGCCCGGCGAAGCGAATCGGCTGAATTCGAGCAGCGGCCCGCTCGAAGCTCCCGGAAATGTGACTCTGTACGAATTGTGGGAAGCCTT
>CAZLUX010000164.1:0-2261 GCA_964562815.1 uncultured Enterobacteriaceae bacterium | reverse complement strand
CCGATCCAGGCCGGCGCGGTACCCGTGGCCTCCCGCACCGGGCGTGGCGCCGCGAGCTCGACGTCGCGCTGGAATCGCGCAAAGAACGCAGCGACTCGGCGCCACTTGTCGGCTTCGCCGCTGACGTGCTCGCGCGCGTCGAGCACCGCCCCGAGGCCCCGGTAGGCCATCAGTGCCAACAGCGAAAGGACAAGCAGCGCGGCGAGCAGCTCGACCAGCGTGAAGCCGTTCTGATGACGGTGAGAGATCATTTCGATCCGGGCGGCGGATTGACCACGAATCCCGCGAGATGCGCGAGCGTCAGTTCGACCTCGCCGGCCGTCGATACGAAGATATCGAGCCTTCGAAAGGACGGGTTGGGCGTCGCAACCACTTCTTCACGCCAGTCGAATGCGGTACCGCCCTCGTTTACCGTCCCGCGCCGGATGCCCAAGGCCAGCCAGTCGCCGCGGGCTCGATGTTCGGCGAGCCGGTCTTGCGCGACCCATCCGGCAAGCAGCCGTTCACGCAGGTCTGCGGCCGTGGCGGTGCCCTGACCTGCCGCCCGCAGCGCCGCAAGCAGCGCAATCGATATGATGGCCAGGGCGACCAGCACCTCAACCAGCGTGAATCCCTCCTGCTCAGCGCAGCGCCACTTCACCATGCGCGGATTCTGCTCCGGGGCGCAGCTTCAGGATACCCACAGGCGACGCCGACAACGTATAGCGCGCGGCGCCGAGGGACATTTCGAGGGTAAAGGCGGGCGTGAAATCGTCGGGCGAAAACACCAGGCGCATGGTACCTTGCGCGGGCATCGCTTCGACGCGCAGGTTGGAGATCGCCATGCCGCCGGGCAGCGCGCGTCTGCGAAGGGGATCCCCCGCCCCGATTTCCTCCCAGCTTCCGTCGTCCGATATCCGCCAAAACCGGTAATCCGTACCGTCGCAGGTCCAGCCCACGGGTCGCCCTGTGAGGCGTGCCTGTGCCGCGGCGAGATCGAACAACTGCGCCAGGCGTTCCGCCTCGACGCGAAGTCGCGCGCGATCGTCCGGACGCACGATCGCAGCCACCAATCCAATGAAGAGTCCCATGATCAACATCACAACCAGCAACTCGATCAGGGTGAAGCCGCGCCGGCTAGAGATCCCAGGACCCGATGTCCGCATCGTTCCCTTTGCCGCCCGGCGCCCCGTCGGCGCCATAGCTGAACACGTCGATTTCACCGTGCAGTCCGGGGTTGAGGTATTGATAGGGATTGCCCCAGGGGTCTTTCGGCAGGCGCTCGATGTACCCTCCCGGCTTCCAGTTGGGCGCAAGCGGCGCCGTCGTGGGCCGCGTGACCAGGGCTTGCAGCCCCTGTTCGGTGCTCGGATAGCGGTGGTTGTCTAGGTGATAGAGCCTCAGCGCTTGCATCAGGCTGGCGATATCCTGTTTGGCGGCGATCCGACGCGCCTCCTCGGGCCGGCCGACGATCTTCGGCACTATCAGCGCAGCGAGAATGCCAAGGATCACGACAACCACCATGACTTCCAGCAAGGTGAACCCCCCTTGCCTGCGGGTCGCCGTCAGCATTGCCGAACCGTCTCTGTCAAGAATTCCTCTTTCGGCACTCAAAATGGCCCTCAAGCCAGTCTACATAATGCCTTAGACACATATAATGCACTAGATTCTCAAACCTGCGGCCGGCTCGCGATCTCTCCCCGGGGGGCGAGCGCACGCAAGTGAGGCCAACCATTTCGCTCGATCGATCGAGTCTAGCCCAAACGACGGCCGTGTCGCTGGTGACGCTGGCCGCTCTCGCGTTGCTCGGCCTCGTGCTCGCCTATTGGACCTGGATCTCGACGGCGCCTCGCCCGGAGCCGCGCGCCCCGGCGCTCGCGGCAGGAAACCTTGCGCTGGAGCCGGCCTCCCGGCTGTTCGGTGTTGGGCCACAAAGTCCGACCGCAGCGGCGCCGACCGGTATCGCGATGGAGCTGCTCGGCGTCGCCGCCGCCTCGCACGGAAGCCCCGGATACGCGGTGCTGCAACTCGAGTCGAAGCGTGTCGTCGCGGTGCGAGAGGGCGAATTGATCGAGCCGGGCATCACGCTTGCGGAAGTGCACCCGCACCACGTCGTGCTCGAGCGCGGGGGCGCCCGCGAGACGCTCCAACTCCCCGAGAAGGGAACGAGCAGATGAAACCGCGCAGCTGTCTGCGTGCTTTTCTGCTGGCGCTTGCAATGGCGCTCTCGGTCGGGCGGAGCTGGGGTGCGGATCAGGACATGGTGACGCTGAACTTCGTCA
>CAZLUX010000163.1:0-5832 GCA_964562815.1 uncultured Enterobacteriaceae bacterium | reverse complement strand
ATCGCCGCCGACCCGGGGCTGATGCGCTACGCCTCGCGCAGGTTTCCCCTGCTCGAGCTGCACCTGTCGGTGCAGAGCTCGGCCGCCAGCCACGAGGCGATCGCCTTCTACCACGAGCACTTCGGAGTCAGGCGCGCGGTGCTGCCGCGCGTGCTGTCGCTGGCGCAGGTCGAGCACGTGGTCAAGAACACGCCGGTCGAGATCGAGGTGTTCGGCTTCGGCGGCCTTTGCGTGATGGTCGAGGGGCGCTGCGCGCTGTCGGCCTACGCCTGCGGCGACTCGCCCAACACGATGGGCGCCTGCTCGCCGGGGCACGCGGTGCGCTGGCAGGAGACGGCCGCCGGGCTCGAGTCGCGCCTGAACGGAATCCTGATCGACCGCTACGCCAAGGGCGAGCGCGCCGCCTATCCGACGCTGTGCAAGGGCCGCTTCGCGGTGGAGGGCGCGACCTACTACGCGATCGAGGAGCCCGCCAGCCTCAACACGCTCGAGATGCTGCCGCAGTTCGTCGCCATGGGCGTGCGCGCGGTCAAGATCGAGGGGCGGCAGCGCAGCCCCGCCTACGTGGCGCAGGTGACCAGGGTCTGGCGCGAGGCGATCGACGCCGCGCAGCGCGAGCGCGGAAACTTCGCGCCGCGCGCGCAATGGATGGCCGCGCTCAACCGGCACGCCGAAGGCAGCCAGCACACCCTCGGCGCCTTCTCGCGCCCGTGGAAGTGACGTGAAGCTCTCGCTCGGCCCGATCCTCTATTACTGGCCGCGCACGCGAGTGCTCGAGTTCTACGCCGCGATCGCCGAGTCGCCGGCCGACGTCGTCTACCTCGGCGAAGTCGTGTGCTCGCGCCGGCACGAGCTCTCGTTCGAGGACTGGCTCGAGGTGGCCGAGCTGCTCGCCTCGCAGGGCAAGGAGGTGGTGCTCTCGGCGCAGGCGCTGACCGAGTCCGCGGGCGACGTGAAGCTGGTGCGGCGCACGGTCGAGAACGGGCGCTGGCGGGTCGAGGCGAACGACATGGGCGCGGTGCACATGCTGCAGGGGCGCGGCGGCTGGGTCGCCGGGCCGCATCTCAACGTCTACAACCCGCAGACGCTCGAAATGATGGCCGAGCTCGGCGCCACGCGCTGGGTCGCGCCGATCGAGGTCACGCGCGAGCTCTTCACGGCGATCGCGCAGGCGCGCCCGGACGGCGTCGAAGCCGAGCTCTTCGCCTGGGGCCGGCTGCCGCTCGCGTTCTCGGCGCGCTGCTTCACCGCGCGGCGCTTCAACCGGCAGAAGGAGAACTGCGCCTACCGCTGCCTCGAGTTTCCGGACGGCATGCCGCTCGATACCCGCGAGGGCGAGCCGTTCCTCGCGCTGAACGGCGTGCAGACCCAGTCGACGCGGATCTACAATCTCATCAGGGAGGCGGCAACGCTCGGGGAGGGCGGCGTGGAGGTGGTGCGGGTCAGCCCGCAATCGGAGGGCACCGTCGAAGCCCTGCGCGCGTGGCGCGCAGCGCTCGACGGTGCCCGGACGCCGCCGCTCGATCCCGGAAAATACTGCGACGGCTTCTGGCACGGCCGCCCGGGGCTCGAGCAGGGCTTCCTCGAGTCGCAGCGGGACGCCGCATGACGCTGCCGCTGCCCGAGCTTCCCCCCGCGCTCGCCCTGTGCGCCGCGCTCAACGTCGCGCTGCGCACGGGACTGCTCTCGCGCAGCGCGCTCGAGACCGCCGCCGGCAAGCGGGTGCGCATCGAGCTCGACTCGCCGCGGCTCGGCGTCACCGTCTCGCTGCAGGGGAGCTACTTCCTTCCCGCGCGCGGCGCGCCCGACGTCACCATCCGCGCCAGGCCGCGCGACTACCTCTCGCTCGCGCTGCGGCGCGAGGACCCCGACACGCTCTTCTTCACCCGGCGCCTGGTCATGGAAGGCGACACCGACCTCGGCCTGACCGTGAAGAACTCCCTCGACGCGGTCGACTGGGACGCGCTCCCCGCGCCGCTCGCGCGGCTCTCGGCGCGCCTTGCGCAGCGCTCATAGGTCCAACGAATTTATCCCGATGTAGCAACTAGGCAGCGCTTCGCTGTGTCATCTTTCCTACAGTCGGTCCAGGCCGGATGCTAGGGTAGCCGTGTAGACCTGAAAGGGGGTGCGCATGATTAGGCACCGTGCCGCATGGCTGTTGCTGCTTGCCGTCGCCCTGTTCGGCCACCTTAACCTCGCACGCTTCAACGCGTTCGCCTCCGACCTGTCCGCGCCCATCGCGGTTCCGCGGCCTCACGTCGACCAGGAGCTCGCGAGCGAGATTCCCGAAGGTTTCCTGCGCCCCGTCTCCAGTTGGAGAACCAACGAGGAGGCGCTTTATCGCAAGCTGCTCGAAGGCCGGGCGTTCGGCACCGTGGTGGTTCCGATTCAGGTTCAGGATTTCGCCTTTGACCGCCCGACACGCTCCCTGATGACGGCGGAATTGTCGCTCGCCGTGGGGCGCGCGCTGCGCCGGACGATGCCGGATCCCTATCTGCTGCAACGCGCGTTGGGCGACGGCGTGCGACGCCTCGACGAACAGGCGGTGCGCGCTTATGCCTTGCGCCTTGGGGCGGCGCGCATCATCTGGAGCTATGTCGGGCACGATCGCAAGGGGCGCATGGCGGTCACGGTGCGCGACGAGCAATGGAGCGCAGACCCGTCCCCGCGCAAGACCAAAATCAACACCACGCGGAGCCACGAAGACATTCCGTTCAGCGAGGAGAATCCGCCGATCGAGGCCTACCGGGCGCTCTTGCCGCGCATTCTCAAGGATCTCGGGCTTTCGCCGGTCGCCAGCAAGCCGCCGCGGGTGGCAAGCCGCTTTACGGAAACGGGCTTGCCTCCCACGCCATTCGGGCTCGTCGCGCCCGGCTCCGCCGAGCCCGCGCGCGATGCGTACTACTTTCAGCTCCTGGGTGCCCTCACGCCCCGGCGCGAGGAGAGGGCGCGCGAGCGCATGTTCGAAAAATCACTGCTCGTCCTGGAGCGCATGACTCCGGCGTCACCACAGTACCGTGCGCTCAAGGTGCGCGCCTACATGCAGCTGGGGCTGCGCCCGGCGGCGCTGAAGGTGCTCGGGGAGCCGGCAACTCCGGAGGAAAAGGAGCTGCAGGCGGCGCTGAACGGCAATCTTCCCGACGTGAGCACGCTTGTGGAGAAACAGTCGCGGTTGGTCGTGCGCCTACTCGCGGCGCTTGACGCCAACTTGATCGCGGCGGACTACGGCGTCGCGACCGAAAAGGGGGCGGAGCAGAAGGTCGCTGCGCTCGGTTTGCCGGGAAAATTCTGGCCCGTCTTCGTTGCGCGCGCGCTCGGTGACTGGAGCGGCTGGACCCAGGAGGACAACCTCGACCTGAAGTACGTGCTCGATCAGGACCTTCCGGTGCCTGGCTACACTGCGGAAGGCATCGTTCGCGGCGCGGCGACGGTCGGTGATCAGGCCGCGGCCCGGACGAGCGCCGACCTGTCGGTCCTCGAGCACGTCCACAGGCTGTTCGCCGCGGATCCCGCGAAGTGGTGCTGCGCGCTGCCGTTCGATCGGCCAAGCGCGAACGACTATCTCGATTTCATGGAGGCGACCGCCACCGACAACCTGATGCGGCGCGCCAACCTCTACACCAACATGCAGGGTGCTCCGAGACGGGCGATCGACTTTCTCGCGCGCATCGCAAGCGTCTACGACGGTTTTCCGGAATTCGCGCTGCAGCGCGGGTGGGCCGAGGCCAAAGTAGTGGAGTCTGCCGATCGGAGCGCAAGGGAAGCGGGGCAGAGAGCGGCGTACCGGGACGCGATCGACGCGCTGTATTGGGCGAACGGTCAGACCCGAGTGGCTGCAGACGCGATTCCGCTGCTGGGGCGAATGGAGCAGCAGCAAATGCAATTGCTGAGCGACCCGGGACGCATCCGCGGGACGCTGTACACACGGGATTTTCCCTTCCGCCCGTTCTATTCCAACTGGGAGGCGCCCGGAGACCCGAGGGTGGCGGCCGACAACTCTTTGTTGGCGCTGCGCAACTCGACCTCCGATTTCGCCCCGGTCCGTGACCTGGCTTCTCTGCTCGACGGAAAGGTGGCCAAGCCGAACGAGTTGAACGGCGTGCTGGAGTCGATACGGGGCCGGTTCGCCGGCTGTCCCGAACGGAACAAGCTCCTCGCTGAACTGAGTCTGAAAGTGGGTGATGTGGCGACGACGAAGGCGCTTTACAGGGAGAGCATCAAGAGCGCGCCCGGAGACTGGCGCGCCTACGACGGGCTTGGCACGCTGCTGTTCGAAGAAGGCAAGACGCAGGACGCCTACAAAATGTTCATGAGTTACCCGGGATTCGGCAAAGACGCCAAACAGGACTCGGTCGACCTTTCAAACCACGCCTACGAGGCCGGATCGTTGTTCTATTGGAGAGGTGACTTCGAGCCTGCCAAGCGCTTCTACCGGATCGCTGCCAATTTGAATACCGGCTCGAACGCGAGCCTGTCGAGCGCGATCCGCCTGGATATGCTCAAAGGCGACTATGCCGGTGCAATGCGGGGCTCGCTCGTGCGCGGCCAGCGCTACGGCGACGCCCACGCCTACCGCGACTATTTCGGCATGCTGCATGCGACGGGCCGTTCGGACGAGGCCTGGAACGGATTCAACGTCCTCGTGCCGCGCCTGCATGCCTCGCAGCTGTGGGAGACCGCGCTGGTCGGGCAGCGCATGGCACGCGCATCCGACTCCGACATCGCCGTCTGGATCCGCAAGAGCGGATTCTCCGATGTTGGTACCGGACGCGACCAGGCCGCCGTTTTCATGGTGCGCGCCGGCGTGACGGACAGGATGCCGAGCGAATCACTCGCGCAAGAGGTCGCCGAGTTCGCGTGGCCCGTGCGGCACCACGTCACCGAGGGGGGGTACGTCTCGCGTGAATCGCGATCCGGTGAGCACGAAGATACGGTGGGCTTCAAGCGTGTTACACGGTGGTCGGTTCCTCCGGGGACGCCCAGCAACGTGCCGGTGAAGTCCGATCTGGTGTACTTCGTCGAAGCCTATCGCGCCCTGCGCCTGGGCGATGCGGCGCGAGCACTGACTCTCATGAAGGAGGCGTCCGAGTACTACACTGTCGCCGGGCCGTCGTTCAGGTACATGCTGCCTTACTGCGCGTTCGCCGCCGCGAAGGAGGGCGATCCGGCGGCGGTCGATCCGCTGCTGGCGAAGATCTTGCCGCGGTACCGGGGCTTCGACTACTACCTTGCCAAGGGCATAGTCGCCGGGCTCGCGGGCCACACCAAAGATGCGCTCAAGCTCCTCAGGTTGGCGTTCTATCACCGCCCCTACACCGGGGAGCGCCCCCTGTACACCGAATACCAGTACGCCGAGCTGGTCGAGCGGCTTTACCAGGCGACGCATCAGGACGCATACCGCAAGCTGGCGCTCGACTGGGTGAAGAAAGTCGAGGTCTTCACGCCGTGGTACGCCTGGCCGTACGCGATGCAGGCGGAGCTCGAGACCGACCGCGTCGCGCGCGGCCGCGCGATCGCGATGGCCGAGTACCTCGACCCGGGGTCGGAACGGCTGTCGAAGATTCCGAAGAAGGTGGTGGCGGCCGCGGTGCGGGAGTTCGGCAGCCGCAACCCGTTCCTGCCTAGGCGCGCCAAGGCGAAGGGGGCGATCTAGGCCCGGTCAGCCGCGCTCGGGCGGCGCCGCCAGGTCTTTCAACGTGACCTTCGACAGCGCCGAGTCCATCGCCGCGTCGTAGCGCCCGAGCAGCTGCTCGACGGGATCGGGGACGGGCAAAGCCTCGACGCTCAGGTAGCGGTCTTCGCCCGCGGCGCGCACGGCGTCGAGCAGGTCCT
>CAZLUX010000162.1:0-5899 GCA_964562815.1 uncultured Enterobacteriaceae bacterium | reverse complement strand
GCGAGGGCGGCAAGACCGTCGGCGCCGGCGTCGTCGCCAAGATCATCGAGTAAGGGAACTCACAGGCCAATAGCTCAACTGGCAGAGCGTCGGTCTCCAAAACCGAAGGTTGGGGGTTCGATTCCCTCTTGGCCTGCCAAAACTCACGGACATAGCGCATACGATGCTGGACAAGATCAAGCTGGCCATTGCGGTGGCGATCGCGATCGCGGGGATCTGGGGCTACTACCAGATCAGCGACGACCAGGTGCTGCTGCGCGTCTTCTCGGTCTTCGGCGGCATCCTCGTCGGCTGCGCGGTAGCGTGGTTCACCGAGCCCGGGCGCAAGTTCGTCGCCTTCTCGCGCGAGGCGATCGTCGAGGCGAAGAAGGTGGTGTGGCCGACCCGCAAGGAAACGGTGCAGACCACCGCGGCGGTGTTCGCCTTCGCAGTGGCGATGGCGGTGTTTCTATGGATCAGCGACAAGGGACTCGAGTGGGTCCTTTACGACGTGATCCTCGGATGGAAGAAGACCTAACGTGGCCAGAATCGAGCAGGTCGACATGAGCAAACGCTGGTATGTGGTGCACGCCTACTCCGGCTTCGAGAAGTCGGTGCAGCGCGCGCTGGAAGACCGCATCTCCCGCGCCGGAATGCAGGACAAGTTCGGCCGCATCCTGGTGCCCGTCGAGGAAGTGGTCGAGATGAAGGGCGGCCAGAAGCACATGTCCGAGCGCAAGTTCTTCCCCGGCTATGTGCTGGTCGAGATGGAGATGAACGACGACACCTGGCACCTGGTGAAGAACACCAACAAGGTGACCGGCTTCGTCGGCGGCACGGCGACCAAGCCCGCCCCGATCTCCGAAAAAGAGGTCGACGCGATCATGCAGCAGATGCGCGAAGGCGTGGAAAAGCCCAAGCCGAAGGTGCTGTTCGAAAACGGCGAGATGGTGCGCGTCAAGGATGGTCCGTTCACCGATTTCCAGGGAACGGTGGAGGACGTGAACTACGAGAAGAGCCGCCTGCGCGTGGCGGTCACGATTTTTGGACGCTCGACTCCGGTTGAGCTGGAGTTCGGGCAGGTTGAGAAGGCGTAGCGGGGAGAACGCCGCGGCGTTCGTTCGGACCCGATAGGAGAAAGGCATGGCAAAGAAAGTCGTCGGTTACGTCAAACTGCAGGTGCCGGCGGGCAAGGCGAATCCCTCGCCCCCCATCGGTCCGGCGCTCGGCCAGCGCGGGCTGAACATCATGGAATTCTGCAAGGCCTTCAACGCGCAGACGCAGAAGGTCGAGCCGGGCCTGCCTCTGCCGGTGGTCATCACGGCCTATGCGGACAAGAGCTTCACCTTCATCATCAAGACGCCGCCGACCACGGTGCTGATCAAGAAGGCGGCCGGAATCGAAAGCGGGAGCCCGCGGCCGCATACCGACAAGGTCGGAAAGATCACCCGCAAGCAGGTCGAGGAGATCGCCAAGACCAAGGAGCCCGACCTCACCGCCTCCGATCTCGAGGCGGCGATGCGCACGGTCGCCGGCAGCGCGCGCTCGATGGGCATCGTCGTGGAGGGCATGTAAATGGCCGCCGTCAGCAAACGCAAGAAGGCCCTCGTGGGCAAGGTCGACCGCGCGCTCACGTATCCCGCGATCGACGCCATGAAGCTGATCAAGGACACCGCGACCGCCAAGTTCGACGAGTCGGTGGACGTCGCGGTGAACCTGGGCATCGACGCGAAGAAGACCGACCAGTCGGTGCGCGGCTCGGTCGTGCTGCCCTCGGGCACCGGCAAGTCGGTGCGGGTCGCGGTGTTCGCGCAGGGCGACAAGGCCCAAGCGGCCAAGGCCGCAGGCGCCGACATCGTGGGCTTCGAGGACCTGGCCGAGACCATCAAGGGCGGCAAGATCGAGTTCGACGTGGTGATCGCCTCGCCCGATGCGATGCGCGTGGTCGGTCAGCTCGGTCAGATCCTGGGGCCGCGCGGCCTGATGCCGAACCCGAAGGTCGGCACGGTGACGCCGGACGTCGCCGCGGCGGTCAAGAACGCGAAGGCCGGGCAGGTGCAGTTCCGCGCCGACAAGTCCGGCGTCGTGCAATGCACGATCGGACGCGCCTCGTTCACGCCCGAGCAGCTGCGCGACAACCTCGCGGCGCTGATCGAGGCGCTGAACAAGGCCAAGCCCGCGAGCGCGAAGGGCGTGTATCTGAGGAAGATGTCGGTGTCGAGCACGATGGGCGTCGGGGTCAAGGTCGATCCCGCGTCGTTCGCGGCGCAGCCGCAGCAGTGAAGCAGGACTTTGGGCCGCCGGTCGTTCGCAGGAACGGCCGGTTGCTGTCAAAGACCGTAGGGGCCGCAAGCGCGGTTGCGCGAAGCGGCTTAAACGAGCAGCACCGCCCTACGCAGACGGCGCACCCGAAGCAGGAATCAAGGGTTCCTGATTCAAGGTCGCCACTGGGGGCCGTCCCGCGAGGGGCGGCCGTTTGATCAACGCAAGGAGGTAGACCTTGAGCCTTAGTCTGGAGCAGAAGCAGGCGGTCGTAACGGAGGTCGCGGCGCAGCTCGGCAACGCGCAGGCGGTGATCGTCGCGGAGTACCGCGGCCTCAACGTCGAGAGCGTCACGGGCCTGCGCGCCGCCGCACGGAAGTCGGGCGTCTACCTGCGCGTGCTGAAGAATTCGCTCGCGCGGCGTGCCGTACAGGGCACGCCGTTCGAGAAGCTGGCCGATCAGATGAGCGGCCCGCTGATGTACGGCATCGCGCAGGACCCGGTTACCGGGGCGAAGGTGCTGGCCGAGTTCGCCAAGGCGAACGAGTTCTTCGTCATCAAGGCAGGTGCAATGCAGAACAGCGTGATGTCCGCCAAGGACGTCACGGAGCTCGCGTTGCTGCCGAGCCGCGAAGAGCTGCTGGCCAAGCTCGTCGGCACGATGCAGGCGCCGATCGCGAAGTTCGTGCGCACGCTGAACGAGGTGCCCGGGAAGTTCGTCCGCACCCTCGCCGCCGTGCAGGCCGAGAAGGAAAAGTCGGCCGCTTAATCTCAATCAGGAACCCATTCGAATCAGGAGTCACACATGGATAACGCACAGATTCTGGAAGCAATCGAGAAGATGCCCGTCCTTCAGCTCTCGCAGCTGATCAAGGAAATGGAAGAGAAGTTCGGCGTGTCGGCGGCGGCGGCGGTGGCCGTGGCGGCCCCGGCAGGCGGCGGCGCCGCGGGCGGCGCCGCGGCAGCGGAAGAAAAGACCGAGTTCACCGTCATGCTGACCGGGGTCGGCGAGAACAAGGTGAACGTCATCAAGGCGGTGCGCGAGCTCACGGGCCTGGGGCTGAAGGAAGCCAAGGACCTGGTCGACGGCGCGCCCAAGGCGGTCAAGGAAGACGTTGCCAAGGCCGACGCCGAAGCGATGCTGAAGAAGCTCACCGAGGCCGGCGCGAAGGCCGAGATCAAGTAACGAGCGGTGTTCGAGACCGGCGGCGCGGAACTTCCGGGCCGCCGGTCTCTCTTACCCGGCCCGAGCCGATAGACAGAGACAGAGTGCAAATCCAAGACGCCGCCACCCGACAGGCCGCCCGCGTCTTCGCTTTGCCCTTTGCCGCCGCAATAGTGTTCCTTACCTGGGAGCGTTCATGACCTATTCCCTCACCGAGCGTAAACGCATCCGCAAGAGCTTCGCCAAGCGCGCGAGCGTGCTCAACGTGCCGTTCCTGATCGCAACGCAGCTCGAGTCCTACACTGCGTTCCTGCAGGCGCACGTGGCGCCCGAGCAGCGCAAGAACGAAGGCTTGCAGGCTGCGTTCACCTCCATCTTTCCGATCTCCAGCCATTCGGGAAACGCGCGCCTGGAGTTCGTCAGCTTCGCGCTCGGAGAGCCGCCGTTCGACGTCAAGGAGTGCCAGCAGCGGGGCCTGACCTACGCCAGCCCGCTGCGCGCCAAGGTGCGCCTGGTGATCATGGACAAGGAGGCGCCCAAGCCGACCACCAAGGAGGTCAAGGAGCAGGAGGTCTACATGGGCGAGATTCCGCTCATGACGACCACCGGCTCGTTCGTGATCAACGGCACCGAGCGCGTCATCGTCTCTCAGCTTCACCGCTCGCCGGGGGTTTTCTTCGAGCACGACCGCGGCAAGACGCATAGCTCCGGCAAGCTGCTGTTCTCGGCGCGCGTCATTCCCTACCGCGGCTCCTGGCTCGACTTCGAGTTCGACGCCAAGGACATCGTCTTCTTCCGCGTCGACCGCCGCCGCAAGATGCCGGCGACGATCCTGCTCAAGGCGCTCGGCTACACGCCCGAGCGGATCCTCAAGGAATTCTTCGCCTTCGACAGCTTCAACATCGAGCCGAACCACGTTCTGTTCGAAGTGGTGCCGGAGCGGCTGCGCGGCGAAGTCGCGCGCTTCGACATCAACGACAAGTCGGGCAAGCTCATCGTGGCGCAGAACAAGCGCATCACCGTGAAGCACATCCGCGACATGGAGGCGGCGGGCATCAAGAAGCTCGTCGCGCCCGATGAGTTCATCATCGGCCGCGCGCTCGCGCACAACGTGGTGAATGCCGAAACCGGCGAGATCGTCGCCAACGCGAACGACGAAGTCACCGAAACCCTGCTCGCCAAGCTGCGAGAGGCGAAAGTGGGCAAGGTCCAGACCCTGTTCACCAACGACCTCGACCAGGGCGCCTACATCTCGACGACCCTGCGCGCGGACGAGACCGCCGACATGAACGCCGCGCGCATCGCGATCTACCGCATGATGCGCCCGGGAGAGCCGCCCACGGAGGAGGCCGTCGAGGCGCTGTTCAACGGCCTGTTCTTCGCCGAGGAGCGCTACGACCTGTCCGCGGTCGGGCGCATGAAGTTCAACCGGCGCATCTCCGCGCCGAGTGAGACGAGCTGGCAGGTGCGGCTGAAGAACATCGCGCTGGCGAAGGAGGCCGAGCAGGAGGTGCGCGCCCACTTCGGCAACGTGCCCGAGCTGTCGCTCAACAAGGTGAGCATCGAGGGGATCTCGACCGAGGAAGAGGCCCAGGCGGTCGTGGACAAGATGTACCACGACCTCAAGGCGAAGGGCGTCGACCGGCAGAAGCTGGAGGCCAGGATCGAGCAGCGCTTCACGCTCAGCCCGCGCGATATCGTCGAGGTGATCCGCATCCTGGTCGAGCTGCGCAACGGCCGCGGCGAGATCGACGACATCGACCACCTCGGCAACCGGCGCGTGCGCTCGGTCGGCGAGCTGGCGGAGAACCAGTTCCGCGCCGGCCTGGTGCGCGTCGAGCGCGCGGTCAAGGAGCGCCTGTCGCAGGCCGAAAGCGACAACCTGATGCCGCACGACCTGATCAACGCCAAGCCGATTTCGGCCGCGATCAAGGAATTCTTCGGCTCGTCCCAGCTTTCGCAGTTCATGGACCAGACGAACCCGCTGTCCGAGATCACGCACAAGCGTCGCGTGTCGGCCCTGGGGCCAGGCGGCCTGACGCGCGAGCGTGCCGGGTTCGAGGTGCGCGACGTGCACCCGACGCACTACGGCCGCGTCTGCCCGATCGAGACGCCGGAAGGGCCGAACATCGGCCTGATCAACTCGCTCGCGCTCTACGCGCGCACCAACAAGTACGGCTTCCTCGAGACGCCGTACCGCAAGGTGGTCAACAGCAAGGTGACCAACGAGATCGAGTTCCTGTCGGCGATCGAAGAGGGCAACTACGTCATCGCGCAGGCGAACGCCGGCGTGGACAAGGCGGGCAAGCTGGTCGACACGCTGGTGTCGTGCCGCTTCAAGAACGAGTTCGAGCTCAAGTCGGCCGAGGAGGTGCAGTACATGGACGTGGCGCCGGCGCAGATCGTGTCGGTGGCGGCCTCGCTGATCCCGTTCCTCGAGCACGACGACGCCAACCGCGCGCTCATGGGCTCCAACATGCAGCGCCAGGCGGT
>CAZLUX010000161.1:0-5920 GCA_964562815.1 uncultured Enterobacteriaceae bacterium | reverse complement strand
CCGGGCAGCTTCGTCAGCACCGAAGGCAGGCTGCAGACGTTCCACGCGGCGGTGCGGCCGCTCGGCGATGCGCGCCCGGCCTGGAAGGTGCTGCGCGTGCTCGGCACCTTGCTCGGCGTGAAGGGGTTCGAGTACGACAGCTGCGAGCAGGTTCGCGAGGAATGCCTGCGCGGCCAGGATATCGCGTCCCGGCTTTCGAATTCGGCTTCTCTCGAGAAGACTCCCTCGTCGCCGAGACCTGGGGGAGTACAGCGCATCGCCGACGTGTCGATCTACTTCGCCGATGCGCTGGTGCGCCGCGCGCCCTCGCTGCAGAAGACGCGCGATGCGCAGCCGCCGCGCGCCTGGATGAATTCGAAGCTGATGGGTCGGCTCGGCGTCGCCGCCGGCCAGCCGGTGCTGGTGAAGCAGGAGCAGGGCGAGGCGCGGCTCGCGGCCGCGCTCGACGACAGGCTTCCGGACGAGTGCGTGCGGATAGCCGCGGCGCACCCGTCGACCGCGGGGCTTGGCGCGATGTTCGGCACGGTGACGCTGGAAAAGCTCGCGGTGGGGAAGGCGGCCTAGATGACCGAATGGCTCCTTAACCGTTCCGTCGCCTGGTTCGGCTCCGAATGGGGTCCGCTCGTGTACACCACCGGGGCCGACATCGTCTTCATCGTCGCCATCGTCCTGCCGCTGATGCTCTGCGTCGCCTACCTGACGCTGTGGGAGCGAAAGCTGATCGGCTGGATGCAGATTCGTCTCGGCCCCAACCGGGTCGGGCCGCTCGGCCTGCTGCAGCCGATCGCCGACGCGGTCAAGCTCCTGATGAAGGAAATCGTCGTTCCCACCAACGCCGACCGGGGCCTGTTCATCCTGGGTCCGATCATGATGATCGCGCCGGCGGTGGCGGCCTGGGCCGTGGTGCCGTTCGCGCCCGAGGTCGTGCTCGCGAACGTGAACGCCGGGCTGCTCTACCTGATGGCGCTCACCTCGATGGGCGTCTACGGCGTGATCATCGCCGGCTGGGCGTCGAACTCGAAGTACGCCTTCCTCGGCGCGATGCGCTCGGCGGCGCAGATGGTGTCCTACGAGATCGCGATGGGCTTTGCGCTGGTGGTGGTGCTGATGGTCTCGGGCAGCCTCAACCTCTCGGACATCGTGAATTCCCAGGGCCGCGGCATGTTCGCGACGATGGGGCTCAATTTCCTGTCCTGGAACTGGCTGCCGCTGCTGCCGATCCTGGTGGTGTACTTCGTTTCCGGCGTGGCGGAGACCAACCGTGCGCCGTTCGACGTGGTCGAGGGCGAGTCGGAGATCGTCGCCGGCCACATGATCGAGTACTCGGGCATGGCCTTCGCGCTGTTCTTCCTCGCCGAGTACATGAACATGATCCTGATCAGCACGCTGACCGCGGTGATGTTCTTCGGCGGCTGGCAGCCGCCGATCGACTCGGCGCTGTTCAACGCGGTGCCGCCGTTCGCCTGGCTGCTGCTCAAGGTCTTCGTCATCGTATCGATGTTCCTGTGGTTCCGTGCCACCTTCCCGCGCTACCGCTACGACCAGATCATGCGCCTGGGCTGGAAGATCTTCATTCCGGTGACGCTCGTCTGGCTGGCGGTGATCGGAGTGTGGATGCAGACCCCCTGGAACATCTGGAGCTAAAGGGGCGACATGAAACGCATCGCCGATTTCTTCAAGAGCTTCCTGCTGCTGGAGCTGCTACGCGGACTCATGGTGACCGGCCGGCACGCGTTCGCGCGCAAGGTCACGGTGCAGTTCCCGGAGGAAAAGACGCCGCAGAGCCCGCGCTTCCGCGGCCTGCACGCGCTGCGCCGCTATCCGAACGGCGAGGAGCGCTGCATCGCGTGCAAGCTGTGCGAGGCGGTGTGTCCCGCGCTCGCGATCCACATCGAGTCCGAGCAGCGCGCAGACGGCACGCGCCGCACCACGCGCTACGACATCGACCTGATCAAGTGCATCTACTGCGGCTTCTGCGAGGAGGCCTGCCCGGTGGACGCCATCGTCGAAACCCGCATCTTCGAGTTTCACGGGGAGAAGCGCGGAGATCTCTACTACACCAAGCCGATGCTGCTTGCGGTCGGCGACCGTTACGAGGAACAAATCGCGAAGGACCGGGCGGCGGACGCCGCCTACCGATAAGCAACAACAACGAATGTTCGAGACCTTTCTCTTCTACGCCTTTTCGGCGATCCTGGTGCTGGCCGCGCTGCGCGTGATCACGGCGCGCAACCCGGTCCACAGCGCCATGTTCCTGGTGCTGTCGTTCTTCACCGCAGCGGGGATCTGGCTGCTGCTGAGGGCGGAGTTCCTCGCCATCGCACTGGTGCTGGTCTACGTCGGCGCGGTCATGGTGCTGTTCCTGTTCGTGGTGATGATGCTCGACATCAACCTGGAGCGCCTGCGCGAGGGTTTCTGGCGCAACCTGCCGCTCGCGATCGTGGTGGGCGGCATCCTGGTCTTCGAGATGATCGCGCTGCTCGCGCGCCAGGTCTTCGAGGCGACGCCCCAGGCCGAGCCGGCCTCGGGCTACAGCAACACCAAGGCGCTCGGAATGGTGGTGTACACCCAGTACGCCTACGCGTTCGAGGTCTCCGCCGTCATCCTCCTGGTGGCGATCATCGCCGCCATCGCACTGACCCTGCGCAGGCGCAAAGACACCCGCTACCAGGACCCGTCCAAGCAGGTCCGGGTCCGGCGCGCGGACCGCGTACGGCTGGTCTCGATGCCGGCCGAAAGGGACGAATGATGGGCCCGCTCACGCTCAACCACTTCCTGGTGCTCGGCGCCGTGCTGTTCTCGATCAGCGTGGTGGGGATCTTCCTCAACCGGCGCAACATCATCATCCTGCTGATGGCGATCGAGCTGATGCTGCTCGCGGTGAACCTGAACTTCATCGCCTTCTCGCACTACCTGGGCAATATCGGCGGGCAAGTGTTCGTGTTCTTCATCCTCACCGTCGCGGCCGCGGAGTCCGCGATCGGGCTGGCGATCCTGGTGGTCCTGTTCCGCAATCTGAACACGATCGATGTCGAGGACCTGGACTCCCTGAAAGGCTGAGAAGAACGCAAATGATCGCGATGAAGACCCTCTATCTCGCCGTTCCCCTGGTGCCGCTCGCGGGCGCGATCATCGCCGGCCTGTTCGGCCGCGCGATCGGGCGGGCCGGCGCGCACTGGGTCACGATCCTGTCGGTGGCGATCTCTTTCGCCGCCTCGTGCGTGATCTTCGCCGACGTCCTGAACGGCCACACTTTCAACGGGACGGTCTATACCTGGCTCACCAGCGGCTCGACGCGCCTCGAGATCGGCTTCCTGATCGACCGCCTGACGACGCTGATGATGGTCGTCGTGACCTTCGTCTCGCTGATGGTGCACATCTACACCGTCGGCTACATGGCGGACGATCCCGGCTATCAGCGTTTCTTCTCCTACATCTCGCTCTTCACCTTCTCGATGCTGATGCTGGTGATGAGCAACAACTTCCTGCAGCTCTTCTTCGGCTGGGAGGCGGTCGGCCTGGTGTCCTACCTGCTGATCGGCTTCTGGTACACGCGCCCGACGGCGATCTACGCCAACCTCAAGGCCTTCCTCGTCAACCGGGTGGGGGATTTCGGCTTCCTGCTCGGCATCGCGCTGATCCTGGCGCACTTCGGCACCCTCGACTACAGCGCGGTGTTCGCCCATGCGCCGGCGTTCGCGGGCACCAGAATCGAGGTGCTGCCCGGGCACGGCTGGCTGCTCCTGAGCGTGATCTGCATCTGTCTTTTCATCGGCGCGATGGGCAAGAGCGCGCAGTTCCCGCTCCACGTGTGGCTGCCGGATTCGATGGAAGGCCCGACCCCGATCTCGGCCCTGATCCACGCCGCGACGATGGTGACCGCGGGCATCTTCATGGTGGCGCGGATGTCGCCGCTGTTCGAGCTCTCGCAGACCGCGCTTTCGGTGGTGATGGCAATCGGCGCCATCACGGCGCTCTTCATGGCGATCGTCGCGGTGACGCAGTACGACATCAAGCGGGTGATCGCCTATTCGACCCTGTCCCAGCTCGGCTATATGACGGTCGCGCTCGGCGCCTCGGCCTACTCGGTGGGCATCTTCCACCTGATGACGCACGCCTTCTTCAAGGCGGTCCTCTTCCTCGGCGCGGGCTCGGTGATCATCGCGCTGCACCACGAGCAGGACATGCGGCGCATGGGAGGCCTTCGCAAGTACATGCCGATCACCTATGCCACGGTCTTGATCGGCGCGATCGCCAACGCGGGGCTGCCGCCTTTCGCCGGCTTCTTCTCCAAGGACGCGATCCTCGAGGCGGTGCTGGCCTCCCACACACCGGGCGCCGGCTTCGCCTACGCCTCGCTGCTGCTGGGGGTGTTCTTCGGCGGCCTGTACTCGTTCCGGCTGGTGTTCTACGCTTTCCACGGCGAGCCGCGCATGGACGCGCATACGCGCGAGCACCTGCGGGAATCGCCCTGGGTCGTGACGCTGCCGCTGGTGCTGCTGGCGATCCCGTCGATCTGCGCGGGCTGGCTCATCGGTCCGGTCGTGTTCGACGGCTATTTCGGCTCGAGCATCGTGCAGCAGTTCCACGAGGAGTATCACGGCGTGTGGAGCTTCATGCTGCACGGCTTCGAGGGCGCGCCGCTCTGGTTCGGCATTGCGGGCACGGCTCTCGCCGGCTACCTCTATCTGGTGCGCACCGACCTGCCGAAGAAGATCGCGATCGCCTTCGGCCCGCTGTACGCGCTGGTCGACCGCAAGTACGGCTTCGACGAGCTCTACGAGTGGCTGTTCGCGCGCGGCGCGCGCCTGATCGGCACGGGGCTGTGGAAGGGCGGCGACGAGGCGGTGATCGACGGCGTGCTGGTGAACGGCTCGGCGCGGGTGGTCGGCTGGTTCGCCTCGGTGATCAGGCTGTTCCAGTCCGGCTACGTTTATCAGTACGCGTTCACGATGCTCATCGGGGTCGTGCTGCTGACCTATTTCTTTCTGAAGACGTGAATAACAGCAAGAGACATTCGTGAACGACCACCTGCTTTCGCTCGCGATCTGGGTCCCGATCGTCGCCGGGCTGCTCGTGCTGGCGGCACGCGGGGAGCGCAATGCGCCGATGCAGCGCTCGCTGGCGCTGATCGGCGCGCTGCTCGGATTCGCGGTCACGATCCCGCTCTACACCGGCTTCGACCTGAGCAACCCGGGGATGCAGTTCGTGCAGAACATCCCCTGGATCGAGCGTTTCAACGTCAATTATCACCTCGGCGTGGACGGCATCAGCGTGCTGTTCATCCTGCTCAACAGCTTCGTCACCATCCTGGTGGTGATCGCCGGCTGGACCGTGGTGCAGAGCCGCGTCTCGCAGTACTACGCCTCGTTCCTGATCCTGTCAGGGCTGATGAACGGCGTCTTCTCGGCGCTCGACGGGGTGCTGTTCTACGTCTTCTTCGAGGCGACCCTGATCCCGATGTTCATCATCATCGGCGTCTGGGGCGGACCCAACCGCGTTTACGCGGCGCTCAAGTTCTTCCTCTACACGCTGGCCGGCTCGTTGCCCTTCCTGGTCGCGTTGCTGTACCTGTACAACAAGTCCGGCGGCAGCTTCGAGATCCTCGACTGGCACAACCTGCCCCTGGCGCTCGGCGTGCAGATCCTGCTCTTCTTCGGCTTCCTCGTCGCCTTCGCGGTCAAGGTGCCGATGTGGCCGGTGCACACCTGGCTGCCGGACGCGCACGTCGAGGCGCCGACCGGCGGCTCGGTGGTGCTGGCGGCGATCATGCTGAAGCTGGGGGCCTACGGCTTCGTGCGTTTCTCGCTGCCGATCCTGCCCGACGCCTCGCGCGAGCTCTCCTGGCTGATGATCGCGCTTTCGCTGATCGCGGTGGTGTACGTCGGCCTGGTGGCCCTGGTGCAGACCGACATGAAGA
>CAZLUX010000160.1:1302-5928 GCA_964562815.1 uncultured Enterobacteriaceae bacterium | reverse complement strand
AACTTCATCTACAAGTTCGGGCTGCACGCGGGCGCCACGCCGGCCTCGCTGATCGTCGCTCAGGCCGCCGTCGTGGTGACCTCCTCGACGACGCTCACCCGCATCGTCGATGGCCGCATCCGCCCGTCGCGCGCGGTGCTGCGCAACGCCCCGCTGGCGGGAGTGGCGATCGCCCTCGCTTTCTGCATGATGGTGGAGAGCCTGGCGCGCGGCGACGCGAGCGTCATGGTGCCCATGGCGCAGATGGGCTTCGTCGCCACCTCGCTGTTCGGCTTCGTCTTCCTACGCGAGCCCTTTTCGGTGCGCAAGGGCGCCGGGCTGCTGGTCGCGTTTGCCGCGATGGCGAGCCTCGCCGGCGGCTAGCCGCGGCGCCAGACGATTCCCTTCTTCGCTTCCTTTTCCATGCGGTCGAGCAGCTTCTCGTGCGCCGCGGCCTCCTCGGCGCTGGCACGAACCACGACCAGCTTGGAGGTGTCGAAGCGCGGCGGGCCGCCCGCGACCGGCGCCGGGTCGTCGTCCAGATCCATCGCCAGGCTCTCCTGGCCGCGCGTCATCGAGAGGTAGACCTCGGCCAAGAGCCGCGCATCGAGCAGCGCGCCGTGCAGGGTCCGGTGCGCGTTGTCGACGCCGTAGCGCTCGCACAGCGCGTCGAGCGAATTGCGCCTCCCGGGGTGCAGCTCGCGCGCGAGCGCGAGGGTGTCGACCACGCCGGCGGCGTGGTCGGCGAGCTTGCCCAGGCCCGCCAGCTCGAGCTCGGCGTCGAGGAACTCGACGTCGAACGCCGCGTTGTGGATGATCAGCTCCGCGCCGCGCAGGTAGTCGAGGAAGTCCTTCGCCACCTCGGCGAAGCGCGGCTTGTCCGAGAGGAACTCCCGCGTCAGGCCGTGGACCTTGGCGGCGCCCTCCTCGATCTCGCGCTCCGGGTCGAGATAGGTGTGGAAATGCCGGTCGGTGACGCGACGGCTGAGCAGCTCGATGCAGCCGATCTCGATGACCCGGTCGCCGAGCTTCGCATTGAGGCCCGTGGTCTCGGTGTCGAGCACGATCTGGCGCTCAGCCATCGCCTCCCCCGATCGCGCGGTTGGCGAGCGCGTCGGCGCGCTCGTTCTCCGGGTGGCCGGCGTGGCCTTTCACCCAGTGCCATTCGACGTCGTGCCCGCTCGCCAGCGCATCCAGCCGCTGCCACAGGTCGACGTTCTTGACCGGTTTCTTGTCGGCGGTGCGCCAGGCGCGCCGCTTCCAGTCGTGGATCCAGCTCGAGATGCCCTTCTGCACGTACTGGGAGTCGGTGTACAGGCGCACCCTGCAGCGCCGCTTGAGCGCTTCGAGGCCTCGGATCACCGCCGTCAGCTCCATGCGGTTGTTGGTGGTGTCGGGCTCGCCGCCGTAGAGCTCGCGCTCGCTGTCGCCTGAGCGCAACAGCACGCCCCAGCCGCCCGGACCCGGGTTGCCCTTGCACGCGCCGTCGGCGTAGATCTCGACCACCTGCTCACTCATGGTGCTGCAGGTCGTGCCGGTGCTGCTGCGCGATCGGCGCCGCGAGCGCGCGGCGGCGGCGCGCGCGCTCCTTGCGCCATGCGGGCGTCACGAGGCGCATGCCCTGTACCCGCTTGATTGCGCGCACCACGTAGACCCCGCCGGCGATCGGCCACCAGCGCGCGCCGGCCTTTTCCATGAATTCGAAGCGCGCCAGCCACTTCGGCTGCGCGAACGGCGGCGCGTAGCAGCCGAACACCCCGCCGTTCAGCTCGAAGCCGAGCAACCGCAGCCAGTCGCGCAGCCGCAGGAGGCTGATGAAACGGGCGTCCCACGGCGCGCCGGGATGCCCCCACGAGAACGCCTGGCGCAGGCGCCAAAGCGACAGCGGGTTGAAACCCGACACGACCAGCTGCCCCTCCGGCATCAGCACCCGCTCGGACTCGCGCAGCACCTGGTGCGGGTCGTTGTGGGTCTCGAGCACGTGCGGCAGCACGACGAGGTCGGCGCTCTGGGTCGCGAGCGGAAGCTGCAGCGGGTCGGCCGCCACCGCCGCGCCGGGCTCCAGCGCGACGCCGAATCGGAAGGGGATGCGGTTGCGGCGGAGGAAATCCGTCTCAGGCAGGCCCACCTGGACCGCACGGTAGCCGAACGCATCGTCCACCGCGTTGTCGAACTGCGCAAGCTCCCAATCAAGAACGTAACGGCCCTGCGGCGTGACAAACCACTCGGAAAGAGACGAGCGGACACCGTTATACTTGTGGGTGGCACCAGGCGCGAAGGACTGCCGATCCATGCTAGAGATCGTTCCGGTAAAAGCATTCAAAGACAACTATATATGGACGCTGCGCGACGGCAAGTGCGCGGCGGTGGTCGATCCCGGCGACGCGCGCCCGGTGATCGAGTACCTGACGCGCGAAAAGCTCGATCTGGTCGCGATTCTCGCCACTCATCACCACGCGGACCACGTCGGCGGCATCCCCGCGCTGCTCGAGCGGGGCCGGGTGCCGGTATACGGCCCGCGCGGGGAGCCGATCGAAACGCTCACTCGTGCGGTGGGCGAAGGCGACACCGTGACGATTCCGGAACTCGGCGTCTCGTTCGCGGTGCTCGACATCCCGGGACACACGCGAGCGCATATTGCATATTATGGCGCGGAATGTCTTTTCTGTGGCGATACGCTGTTCGCCTGCGGCTGCGGAAGAGTCTTCGAAGGCACACCCGAGCAGATGTACGCTTCGCTCGAGAAACTGCGCGCGCTGCCCGACTCGACGAAAGTCTACTGCGGCCACGAATACACGCTCGCCAATATCGGCTTCGCGCGCGACGTCGAACCCGGCAACCAAGCGCTCGACGCGCGCGAGGCGCGCGACCGGGGCTTGCGCGAGGCCGGCAAGCCCACCCTGCCGACCACGCTCGGCGAGGAGAAGGCGACCAACCCCTTCCTGCGCTGCCTCGAGCCCGCGGTGGTCGAGTCGGCCAACAAATATCTCGGCGCACGGGCGGCCGATCCGGTGCGCGTCTTCGCGGCGATCAGGGATTGGAAGAACCGATCGTGATCCTGCGCCGGGGCGTCTGGGCGCTCGTCGCCCTGCTCACGGCCTGCGCCGCGCCGCAGCAGGTGGCGCACGAGGCCGCGCCCGCACCTGCGGCTGTGCCGCTGCCGCACGCCGTGGTCCCGCCGCCTGCCCCGCCGCCGCGTCCCGCGGTCAGCAAGCCGCTCGACGCCACCCAATTGCCGCCGTTCGACGGCGAGAAGCGGGTGGTAAAGGAGCCGCTGCGCGGCGTGCGCACGATCGACCTCACGGTGCAACCGGACGACCTGTGGCAGCGGATCCGGCGCGGCTGGGGCATGCCCGACCTGGACAACAAGCGCGTGGACGCGATGATGGCGTACTACGCCTCGCGGCCGGACTACCTGCAGCGCATATTCGAGCGCAGCCGACGCTATCTGTACCACATCGTCGACGAGCTCGAGAAGCGCGGCATGCCGACCGAGCTCGCGCTGCTGCCGATGGTCGAGAGCGCCTATAACCCTATGGCGTATTCGCGCTCGCACGCCTCGGGCATCTGGCAGTTCATCCCGCCGACCGGCAAGCGTTACAGCCTGAAGCAGAGCTGGTGGTACGACGAGCGCCGCGACATCGTCGCCTCCACTAACGCGGCGCTCGACTACCTGCAGGATCTTTACGACATGCACGGCGACTGGCAGCTCGCGCTGGCGTCCTACAACTGGGGCGAGAACGCGGTCGCCCGTGCGATCGCAAGGAACCGCAAGCTTGGGCTTCCGACCGACTACTCGAGCCTGAAGATGCCCCGGGAGACGCGCAACTACGTGCCCAAGCTGCAGGCGCTGAAGAACATCATCAACGACCCCAAGCCGTTCGGCATCGTGCTCGACCCGATCCCGAACCAGCCCTACTTCGTGTCGGTCGACGGCACCGGCGCGATCGACGTGCGGCTGGCGGCCAAGCTGGCCGAGATGCCGGTCGACGACTTCATCGCGCTCAATCCCGGCTTCAACCGGCCCCTGATCCCGACCTCGCTCGACTCGCGCATCGTGCTGCCGGCGGACAAGGTCGAGGTGTTCCGCGCCAACCTGCAGAAGTACGACAGCAAGGCGCTCGTGTCGTGGAAAACCTACCACCCGCGCCGCGGCGAGCGCCTGTCACATATCGCGCATGAATTCCACCTCTCGCTCGCCGAGCTGAAGAAGGTGAACGGCATCCCGCGCTATTCCCGCCATACGCCGTCGCTGCTGGTGGTGCCCACCAACAGCGCCGCCGCGCATGCGGCCCCGCTGCCGATCATGTACGCGCCGCCCATCCCCGCCTCGGGACGGATCCACGTGGTCAGGCGCGGCGAGTCGCTGTGGACGATCTCGCGCCACTACGGCGTGACGGTGAACGACCTGAAGCGCTGGAATCACCATGTCCGCATCATTCACCCCGGCCGCAGGCTGGTCGTCTATCCCGGCGCGTCGAGACACTATCGATACCGCAGCACGACGGACTCGGGAGGGGTGCACGTCGTGCGCCCAGGCGACACCCTGTGGGACCTCGCGCGCCACTACGGCGTGACGGTAGGCGAGCTGAAGCGCTGGAACCACGATGTCAGCATGCTTCGCCCCGGCCAGAAGCTCGTCGTCAG
>CAZLUX010000160.1:0-1202 GCA_964562815.1 uncultured Enterobacteriaceae bacterium | reverse complement strand
TCGTGCGCCAGGTACTCGACCACCGCCAGGTTGTGGGTGATGAAGAGGTAGGCCAGGCCTAGGCGCTCCTGCAGCGACTTGAGCAGATTGAGGATCTGCGCCTGCACCGAGACGTCGAGCGCGCTGGTCGGCTCGTCGCAGACGATGAGGCGCGGCTCGACCGCGAGCGCGCGCGCGATGGCGATCCTCTGGCGCTGTCCGCCCGAGAACTCGTGCGGGTAGTGCGACTTGGCCGACGGCGGCAGTCCCACCTGCTCGAGCAGCGCTTCGACCCGCCGCTCGCGGTCGGCTTCGTCGCGGCCGATGCCGAGGCTGCGCATGCCCTCGGTGAGCGCTTCGAGCACCCGCATGCGCGGGTCGAGCGAGGCGTAGGGGTCCTGGAACACGATCTGCATCTTCGCGCGCCAGGGGCGCAGCGCGGCGCGCGAAAGCCGGCCGAGCTCGGCTCCGCCGGCGCGCACGCTGCCCGCCGTCGGCCGGATGAGCTGCAGGACCGCCTTGCCGGCGGTCGTCTTGCCGGAGCCCGATTCGCCGACCAGCGCGAGCGTCCTGCCCTCGCGGATCTCGAGCGACACGCCGTCCACCGCCTTCACGTGTCCCACGACCCGCCGCAGCAGGCCGCGGCGAATCGGGAAGTGCACCTTGAGGTCGGCGACCTCGACGAGCACCGGCGCGTCCCCTGCGGCGACCGACGGCTGATGCGCTCCGGCGCTCCGCACCGCGCGCGGCGCGGCGGAACCTTCCTCGCGCAGGTGGCAGCGCGCGCGCTGGCCCGCAGGCAGCGCGATCAGGCGCGGCGCCTCGCGCCGGCAGCGCTCGAAGGCGAGCTCGCAGCGCTCGGCGAAGCGGCAGCCGACGAACGCCTCGGTGAGCGGCGGCACGCGCCCCGGAATTCCCGAAAGCGCGCCGGCGCGTTGCGCCGCCGAAGGCAGCGCCGCGAACAGCTTCTGCGAGTACGGATGCTGCGGCGCGCGCAGGAAGTCCTCACACGGCCCCGTCTCGACGATCTCGCCGGCGTACATGACCGCGACCTTCTGCGCCATCTGCGCGACCACGCCGAGGTCGTGGGTGATGAGCAGCAACGCCATGCCGCGCTCGGCCTGCAGGCGCCTCAGCACCTCGAGGATCTGCGCCTGGATCGTGACGTCGAGCGCCGTGGTCGGCTCGTCGGCGATCAGCACCTCGGGGTCGACCGCCAGCGC
>CAZLUX010000159.1:2787-5971 GCA_964562815.1 uncultured Enterobacteriaceae bacterium | reverse complement strand
GAGTATGCCTCAACCCGCGCTGGCGCCGAACTCCCGCCTGACCTCGGCGGACATGAGCCGCTTCGCGACCCACGCGAACAGCCCCGCGAACACGATCGCGACGACGGCCATGACGACGGTCATGATGTTCATCATGAGCTGGAAGTTGTCCCGGAACTCCGGCGGCGCCGTGTCCGGGATCGGCGGGAAGGACGCGTGCATGAAGTACGGGATGACGAGCCCCGCGAGATTCCAGATCACGCCGAGGATCATCACGCCGATGAAGATCAGCCGGGCCCAGTTCATGCGCTTGAGCAGGCCGATCGCCGAGACGAGCGTGAACACGCTCACGCCCAGGAAGAAGGCGGCCAGGAGGCGGAAGTGGCCGAGCATGAAAGCGGCGAAGGGCGGGAGGGCCTGCGCGCCTTGCGCCTCGCGCATCGCGCCGCGGATCTCCTCCATCGGGAACGTCAGGTTGACCATGACGTTCTGCAACACGGAGATCACCGTGGTGAACCCCGCGAGGACGATGAAAGTCCACGCCAGGCTGGTCACGAAGCTCGATCGGGGCGCCGCGGCTTCGGATGGGGCATTCATGGTGCCTCCCTTGGCGTCAAAGTCAGACCGGATTATCGTTGAAAGCGCCGAACCGCGGCGCGCCGGCGGCGTCGAACCAAGGTCCCCATGGCAAGCGTCATTCCCTCCACCCCCCCGGCAGCCGGAGCCCGCGACTACGGCCGCGCCTGGATCACCGCGGTGATCATGACCGCGGCGATCATGCAGATCGTCGACACGACGATCGTGGTGGTGGCGCTGCCGCACATGGAGGGCCAGCTTTCGGCGAGCCCCGACCAGATCACCTGGGTCCTGACGAGCTACCTCGTGTCCTCGGGGATCATGATGCCGCTCACCGGCTATTTCACCGACCGGCTCGGGCAGCGCCGTTATCTGCTGCTCAGCATCGCGGGGTTCGTCGCCGCCTCGGCCCTGTGCGGGCTCGCGGCGAGCCTCGACGAGATCGTCGCGTTCCGCCTGCTGCAGGGGGTGGCCGGCGCGGGGCTCATGCCGCTCGCGCAGGCGATCCTGGTCAACCTCTACCCCGGCGAGGAGCGCGGGCGGGCGATGGCGATCTTCGGCGTCGGCGCCATGGTCGGGCCGATCCTCGGGCCGACTCTCGGCGGCTACCTGACGCAGGTGCTCAGCTGGCGCTGGACCTTCTTCATCAACGTGCCGATCGGCATCGTCGCCTTCCTCGGCACCTGGATCATGGTGCCGGAGTCGCGGACGCGCGCGCGCAGCATGGACTGGACCGGGTTCGGCTTCCTCGTGCTCGCGGTCTCGGCGATGCAGTACGCCCTCGACCACGGCACCCAGTACGGCTGGTTCGGCTCGCGCACCATCCAGATCGCCGTGTTCGCGAGCGCGCTCGGCTTCGCGGCGCTGATCGCCAACGGCATCGCGCGCGGCCGCGGCGCGGCGTTCGACCTCGGGCTGTTCAAGGACCGCAACTACGCCGCCTCGAGCCTGGTGTTCGTGTTCTTCATCTTCAGCATGTACGGCATGCTCGCGCTGCAGCCGATGTTCATGGAATCGCTGCTCGACTATCCGACCCTGACGACGGGGCTGGTGCTCGCGCCGCGCGGGCTGGCCTCGATGCTGTCGATGCTCATCGCCGGCAGGCTCATCAACCGCTTCGGCGCGCGCCCGCTCATCGTCGTCGGCGTGCTGTGCACCTCGCTCGGCACGCTCGCGACCACCGGCTACGACCTCGACGTCGACACCTGGTGGCTGGTGTGGCCGCTGCTGCTGCAGGGCTTCGGCCTGGGCTTCGTCTTCGTGCCGCTCGGCACCGTCGCCTTCGCCACGCTGCGCCGGGACCAGTCGGCCGAAGCCGCCGGCGTGCGCCAGCTGGTGCGCACCATCGCGGCCTCGATCGGGACCGCGGCGAGCACGGCGGTCGCGACGCGCGAGAGCCAGGTCACCTGGAACCAGCTGCGCGACTCGATCAACCCCTACAACGAGGCGGTGGCGCGCTTCCTGTCGCACCTGCACCTGCACGAGACGAGCCATCGCGCGGCCGCGCTTCTCGGCCAGGTGCTGGGCCGCCAGACGGCGGTGATCGGCATGCTCGACGCCTTCAAGATGTTCGGTCTGAGCCTGCTGATCACGCTGCCGCTGCTCCTGCTGATGAAGGACGAGCGCAAGGGCGCCGCGCCGCCGGCCGACTAGGCGGAAGCGCGCGGGGCGCCGAGCGCCCTTCCGCCGGCATACGAGGCGGCGGCCGAAGCCAGGACCAGCCAGAGCGCCATCCCGCGGAAGCCGCCGAGCTTGAATGCGACGAGCAACGCCGCCGGGGTCACGACTCCCAGGAACGCCGCGAGGGTCGCGATGCGCGCGTTCGAGATCGTGTGCGAGCGCAGGAAGGCGAAGCCCGCCAGCGCCCCGGCCGCGCTCAGGACCAGCGTTGCGCCGTGCAAGGCGCTGCGAAAGACGATGAACTGCCGCGTCCCGCCGGGCGGGAGCCCGCCGTGATGGAACGCCACGAAGAGCAGATCGACCGCGAGGGAGGCGGCGGTGAGCGTGGCCGCGAAGACGAGCGCCCGGACGATCGTCCGGCGCACGGCCGGGGCCCGCATCGGGCGTGCGCCGCCTTCGCTCAAGCCGCCGCGCTCCTGCCGACGGACATGGGCGGAGGGTTCTTCAGCGTCTGGTAGATCACGCAGTAGCGCTCCGTCAGGCGCAGCAGCGTGGCCAGCTGCTCCTCCGAGGCATCCGTGTCCAGGAGCAGTTTCAGGCGGATCGCCTGGAACCCGACCGGCACCTCCTTGGACACCCCCAGCGTGCCGCGGAAATCCAGGTCCCCTTCCGCCTTCACGGTCGCCTCGCGCAGCACGATGCCGAGCGCCGTCGCCACGGCATTGAGGGTCACGCCCGCGCAGGCGACCAGCGCTTCCAGCAGCATGTCCCCCGAGCAGGCCTGCTGGCCCGTGCCGCCGGTCGCCGGGTGCAGGCCGGCGACGACGAGGCCTTTGCCCGTTTCGATCTTGCAGCTCACGCCCTCGCCCGCGCGGCCTTGCGCGCTGAGCGTGATCAGCGCCGCCTCGGGAGCCTCCTTGTAGCGGTCCTTGAGGGGCGCCTGCAACGCCCGTAGATCTTCCGCCTTCATGACGCGTTCCTCCTGTTGGTGATGCCCTTGCGCTTCAGA
>CAZLUX010000159.1:0-2687 GCA_964562815.1 uncultured Enterobacteriaceae bacterium | reverse complement strand
CTCGCGCAGGCAAGGGTTACGTAGGCATGCGGCCCGGCTTCGGACAAGTGCGCAAGCTCCTGGGCAGGGACGATGCTCGGACGCGCGCGGACATAAAGATGCCGAATCGTCTGAACCGACGCCAGAAGCACCAGGTGCCCCGCGTACAGAGCGGCCGAGGGGACGTGGTCGCCATGCTCGCCGATGAAGGCAGTGGAGAACGGGAGCAGGCTGACCAGCGCCAGGCGCCACAGACTCAGCCGCAGCAGGAAACGGT
The DNA here is from genome assembly GCA_964562815.1 of uncultured Enterobacteriaceae bacterium. Classification (GTDB taxonomy): domain Bacteria; phylum Pseudomonadota; class Gammaproteobacteria; order Burkholderiales; family SG8-39; genus DAHVFK01. The sequence continues at coordinate 2,431 of CAZLUX010000159.1, read as the reverse complement.
TGACCGAGGAAAAGCTTCCCAGGGCTCTTGCGTCTCCGATCCAGAAGACGGCCAGCACCCAGAAGGACAGGAACCAGGTCAGGAGCTTTGGCCAGATGCCGAGGAGGGCATGCCAGAGCATGGCGTCGGTCACGTGCTCCGGCATCGCAGGCAGCTTGAGCTCGAGCACCAGCAATGTCATCGCGATGCTGTAGACGCCGTCTTGCAGCCCGGCGAGACGGTGCTTGTCGATTGCGGCGGCGGAAGAATTCATGCGGTCTGGCCTGTCGCGCTCGCCTGAGCGCGACACGGCGACGCGCTTCGCGCGCCGGTGTGGAACGCAGGGTCAGAACGCACTTGAGTTTCCTTCCATATGTCGTCAGCGTGAGGCGCCTCTGACTACGTGCCCGCGGTAAACGTGAAGCCCGCTCTTTCGAATTCCTTCGAGAGGCCGCGGTCGACCGCTTCGATCCTGCGCTTCGCGTCCTCGGCGAAGTCGATGTCGGTCATGTCGTGCACGCCGCCGGTGATCAGCACCTGCAGGATGCCTTCCTCCTCGCCGATGTTCCGGAACGCGCGGCATACGCCCGGCGGAAACGAAACCGTGTCGAACAGTTCCAGCACGGCGCGCTCCGAGCCATCGTCGTTCCAAGTCACCTCGAACTTGCCTTTGAGGACGGTGAATGTTTCGTACGTTTGCCGATGCGCATGCAGTCCCGGGCCCTGCCCCGGCGGGCATACGGCGAGCGTCATCGTCATCCCCGCCGCGCCGCGGATCGGCGCACCGGCGTTGATCGGCGTCTGCGCGTCTTCGAGGCCGATGACCGACAAGAGCTTGCGCGCATATACGACATCGCGCGCTTCGAGCGGGACCTCGCTCTGCTGGATCGGCAGCGGCTTCAAGTCCTTGAAGCGCGCCACGCGCTTTTCCATGTCCTTCTTCGAGATCGTGATCGTCTTCATGGCCTGGTTCCGGTCAAGAGAAATATTCCTTCGCATCTGTTCCGCTAAGCGTTTGGGATTTTCGGCGTGTTCGCAGCTGTTCAGGGGGGCGCCCGGACCATTTCGTGCGTTCTAACGAATCTAGTTGACCAGCGACCCGCTTGCGGGACGCTCGGTTGAACGCCGGGTTAGGGCGCGCGATGGCATGCTCGCTTCCGAGTACAGATTCATTCGCGCCCCCCGACCGCACGCCTTGCAGCCAAGTGCAACTTGGCGCGCTACGCCCCGCGATCACGCGGCCCAAGAAAGAACCAGAGGACTAAGCCCAGCGCTGGCAGCAGCACCACTGCGACTATCCAAATCAGCTTCTTCTCGTTCGACGCAGAGCTTTGGAAAATATTGATAATTGCCCAGATATCTCCGATCAGTATCAGGAGGCCCAAGACGCCGCCGTATCCGAAGTTCATCATTTTGGTTCCTTCCCTGTTCAATAGGAGCTGTCAATCCCCGACGCCCGTCACATGCGCGCTTTAACGTTCGCGCTTTGCCGCGCCGGACGAAGCGTGCAGCGCGAGGTAGTGGTCGGTCAAGAACGCGCTGTTAGGCCGCATGGAGAGTGTCCCTCGGGCTTTCGCTCACGCGTCTCGGCCTTTTTCAAGCTCACTGCCGTAGTCAACCAGCGCATCCCATATGCGCTCGACATTCTTGTGGTCGTTGATCAAACACTGTGCGCCAACGCAGTGCGACTCGACGAGTAGGGGTATCGTAGAAAGATCGCGTACCACTGAGAGCCACAAATCCCGAAACTCGTGGCTACGGGGATGGAGCCAAAAGTCAACATGATCAAGCTCCGAATCGTCGCGCCTGGCGTGCGCGTCAGAGAAGTGAACAACGGCGGCAAAGGTTCGGTCGAAACCAAATCCCTCCACGTTCTCCATGGGGTGTTCGCGCGAGCTGCCCCAATCGTATTCAATCACCTTATCAAACTTTGGCAACCGTTTGGCCACGAGGCGACAGACGTCAATCACTCGTACCGCGTCGTGCCTTTCGTCGGTGTCGCCTAAGTTCGACCACACCGGAAGATCGAATCTCTCCCACCTATGCGTCTCGTAGCACTTGTAGCCCTTCAATGGATGCAGGACGACTTCGCCCTGTACATCGGCGTCCCAATCCAACGTGAGGCTATTCATCATGCTGCCTAACGTTCGCAGCCACCGGCGCGCGCGGCGTGCCAGCCCACGATTGGCACCGCGCTTGTGCGCGCGTCCGCGTGGGCTGCGCTGTTAGGCCGCGGGAGCATAGAGCTCTTCGAATACGTGATCAGGCATCCACGTTTCGTACTGCTGTTGGGTGCCTAAGCGACGAACGACGAGGTATCCCATAAAGATCTTCCCCGTGCCTGGGGGAGCTTTCATGTTGTTCTCGTGCTGGAGCTTGCCAAATCGAACCTTGTACTCGATGTTCGAAAGGGCCGTGGCCTTTACGATGCGCCCGTAATCAGTCGCAGTGT
>CAZLUX010000158.1:0-6006 GCA_964562815.1 uncultured Enterobacteriaceae bacterium | reverse complement strand
TCGACGTCTTCGTGCGCAAGAAGGTCTACCAGCGCTATGCCGAGGCCTTCCTCGAGCGGGAGCAGATGGACGCCGTGAACGAGGGCAAGATACCGGGCTACACGCCCTGAGCGGCGTGCAGCCGCCGGAGCCGATTTGGCGCTGACCCTCCCCGCTCTCACCGCGCTGGCCCGCATCCTGCCAGGCCGCAAGGTGCTGTCGCTGGGCTATCCGGACATCGTCGCCCGTCCCGAGGACATCGAGCGCCTGTTCGGCTTTCGGCCGACTCGGTTTACCGACTTCGGGCGCTGGCACGGCGTCGACTTCGCGCTGCCCGAGACGATGGAGTTCTTCGGCGCCATCGGCTCGCAGCTAGACTGCGTGGACATCGCCCCCAGCCGCGGCGTCGAGCGCGTCGTCGACCTGAACCACCCTTGCGCGCTCGGCAGCTTCGATTTGGTGATCGACGCCGGCACCACAGAGCATTGCTTCAACGTAGGACAAGCGCTGATCAACGCCGCGAGCGCGGTCGCCGTCGGCGGCCATATCTTTCACATACCGCCGATGACGATGGTCAACCACGGTTTTTACAACTTCAGCCCGACCTTGCTGTACGACTTCTATTCGCAGAACGGTTGGACGATAGAGCTGCTTGTCGGCATGAGGAAAGGGGTCGGCTTCGAGATTCCGATCACCGCACGCTTCCATGCTCCGCCGAAATGCTCGATGTTCTGCATTGCCCGGCGCGACAGCGAAGATGCGCTGGCTTATCCCGTGCAGTCCAAGTACTTGCGCAACCCCGGGCTGTCCTGAGCCAGGGCGCGCGGCGGTTGAAGTATCCTATGCAGGCCGACTATCTGCACAACCCGGGATTCGCATGAATTCGCCGCTGCGCGACGGAGCCTACTCGCTCGATTCCACGACGCCTGTCGACTATGAGCCCGATGCTCCGATAGATTACTCGGTCGCATCGCTCACTGAGATTGCGGATCATTTCAAGACAGACAAGGGAACGATCAAACACCGCTACACTTCCATCTATGAGCGCTACTTGGCGCCGATGCGAAGCAGGCAGGGACTGCGCGTCCTCGAGATAGGTGTAGCCTGCGGGGCTTCGCTGAAGACCTGGGCGCGATATTTCCGCGACGCGGAAATTGTCGGAGTGGACATCCGAGAAGACTGTCAGCGGCTTTGCAGGGGCTACGGGAACATTTCCATCATCATCGATGACGCCCGCAAGGGGATCGGCGCGGGAGAGTTTGACGTGATCATCGACGACGGCTCGCACATTAGTGCGGATATCGCGGAGATATTCCGCTCCAACTGGCCATCGCTGCGTCGTGGCGGCTTGTATGTGATCGAGGATCTGAAGTGCACGCACAATCCCGCGTATCCAAGGTTGACTTCCATCGTGGCCGAACCAGACCGTTTTCGCAGAGAGCATTTCATCAGTCTTATAGACGAGGAGCTGAGGCGCATGGACTGGCGACAGTCCGACGTCGAATTCATCCACTTCTACCGTGAGCTTGCTTTTATCGGCAAGCGGGACCCGGCGAGCGGAGACCGGGTGTACAGAGACGGCTGATGTTGCTCGACCACTTCCATTCCCAGATGGAATGCGTGCGAATTTCCCGGACAGTCAATGCGACAAGCCGACTGACTGGGACCACATGCCCAATACCGTGAACGCCCATAGGCTATTGACGTTGCCCGGGGCGACGGAAACCAGGTGCTGGAATGCCGCGCTGCGCTCGGCGAAGAAGGCGGTTGCGCGCAATGCGTCGACCGCTTCCGTAAACATGGCTTCGAAATGTGCGCGGTGCGCCTGCATGAATCCCTGCGGCATGCCGAAGCCGATCTTGCGCTCGGCGACGAGGCCCGCGGGCAGGTGGCGCTCGAGCAGCCGCCGCAGCACCGGCTTGAGGGTCTGGCCGCTGGCGCAAAGCTCGGGCGGCAGCGCGGCCGCAAGCCTCATTACCGAGCTCTCCAGGTAGGGCGTGCGCACTTCCAGCGCGTGGCGCATGCACATGCGGTCGACCTTGGCCAGCACCGCGCCCGGAAGGTAGCTGTGATAGTCGAGCACGCTCAGCCGCTGCGGGCCGCTCCATCCGGGGCGCGGAACGACCGGGGCGTAGAGCGATAGAAACTCGTCGCGCCACGCCGCGTACTCGTCCGCGAACAGGGGCTTGAGCTTCGAGGGCGGAAACACCGGCAGTGCGCGCTCGAAGTAGAGCTCCAGCGCATCGCGCGGATCCGGCGGCGGCGCGCGGCGCAGCGCTTCGTCGAAGCCCAGATAGCGCGTGTAGCCGCAGAACAGCTCGTCGCCGCCGTCGCCCGAGATCGCGACGGTGACTTCGCGACGCATCTCGCGTGCGAGCAGATAGACCGGAACGCAGCTGCGGTCGCCGTTGGGTTCGTCGAGGTAGGCGCCGAAGTTCGCTGCCAGCGAAAGAAGGTCCGTGCTGGAGACCGAGTACTCGCGATGCTCAAAACCGAGAGCGCGCGCGATGCGGCGTGCCGCGACAGTCTCGTCGTCCGCGCCACCGGCGAAACCGGCGCAGAAGCTGCGCATTTCTCGGCCGAGCTTGCGCGCGGCAAGCGCGCACACCAGGCTCGAGTCGACGCCGCTCGAGAGAAACATGCCTACCGGAACATCGGAGATCAGGCGCCGCTCGAGAGACGAGGTGAGCGCGTTCTCCAGCGCATCCGCGGCCTCGTCGAGACTCGTCGCGGGCGCATCGACGACCCGATCGAAGGCGTGGAATGCGCGGCGCTCCTCGCTGCCGTCCTCGCTCACGACGAGCACCGTCGCGGGTTCGAGCGAACGGATGTCGCGCAGGATGGTTCGCGGCGGCGGCACGTAGCGCAGCGCGAGGTAGTCGAAGACGCCGCGCGCATCGAGCTCCAGGCTTGCCGCCGGCAGACAGGAGGCGAGCGCGCGAAGCTCGGACGCAACCAGCAGTACGCCGTCTTGCCGGGCGTAGTAGAGGGGCTTTTCGCCCGCGCTGTCGCGCGCGAGCACAAGCTTGCGTTCCAGTCGATCGTAGATCGCCAGGGCGAACATGCCGTCGAAGCGGCGGAAGCAATCGAGCCCCCATTGCACCCAAGCCGCAAGCATGACCTCGGTGTCGGAGCGCGAGATGAAGCAGCGCCCGAGCGCTTCGAGCTCAGCGCGCAGTGCTTCGAAGTTGTAGAGCTCGCCGTTGTATACGATGGTGTAGCGCTGTCCCGAATCGTGCATCGGCTGCTGGCCCGCGGGGGACAGGTCGATCACGGCGAGACGCCGGTGCGCGAGGGCGCAGGCGCGGCGGTCGTTCCACTCGCCCGCCCCGTCCGGGCCGCGGTGCGCCTGGGCGCGTGCCAGGCGGTTGGCGAGCTCGCGCAGTTCCTCCACCGGCACCGCTCCGGCAATCGACAGCGCGGCGGCGATGCCGCACATCTCAGCGGTCCGGCGCGGCGCCGCGCTCGGCTTTCGCCGCAAGCACCAGCGCGTACTTGCGCTGGCCCTTGAAGTGCACCACGTGCCGCTCATCGAGGCGGTCAAGCGAGGACGGCGCCTCACCTTCGCCCGCGGTGAAGTTGTAGGTGTCGCACGGCAGCAGGCGCACCCGGGCGCCCGCCACCTCCCACTTCCTATACGGGGAGCAGGGGAACAGCGGATGGGCGAGCGCGTTGAGCGAGAGCTGCCCGCCGCGCCAGCGCCGCAAGTCACCGTAGTAGCGCGAGACGAAGGCGTCCCCGAGCAGCCGGTCGTAGATCTGCATGCGCCGGCGCAGGAAGCCTCGCACGGCCTCCGGTCGGCTCGCCGCGAAAAACATCGCACCTTCGTTGACCGGCATCAGGCGTGGCCCCTCGCGGTAGGTGAGCGCCACGTCGAAGCCGAGCGAGAACACTGGATCGAGGGAACGGTTGACGAAGGCATCGCTGTCGAGGAACACCGTGTTGCGGCCGAATGCCGGTGACTCCGCATAGGCGAGCAAGGCGCACGCGCGCTCGTACATCGGCTGCGCGGGGTGGACCGGCAGCTCGACCACGCAGACGTCGGGCGCGGCGAGCGCGCGGTAGCGCGCGCCGGGCGACGTGACGAGGTAGACAGTGGCCCGAGGGCAGTGCGTGCGCACGCGCGCGGCGAAGCGCGCCATGATGTCCAGGTAGTCGAACTCCCCCGGCGAAAGCTTGGCGTCGATGTAGTCGATCCCCGCGCCGGCGGGCAGGTCCACGTGGTAGACGAACACGTTGATCCCCTGCGCCGGTCGCGCAGCCGCCGCGAAGCGCTCGGCGTAGGCGGCGACCCGCTCACGCGTCCCTTCGGCCAGCGCGTCGCCGGCCGTTGCGAGCTCCGCCGCGTGGGCCACGATTTCCGCGATTGGCAGCTCGGCCGGGCTCGGTGCCGCGTCGAGGGGCGCTTCCTTGCCGGAAACCGTCAGCTCCGAACCGCTGGCGAACGACGCCAGACGGGACAGCATGTGCAAACGCGAACCGGCTGCCGGTGGTCCGGCGGTTGGGGCAGGTGGGAGGGCTTTGCGCCCGCGACGGCTGACGGATTTGAGCAGGCGGAGCAACATCTCGCCCGGTCCGCGCCGCGGCGGCGTCAGTCCTGCGCGGGGGCGCCGGCCTTGGAGCCGCGGGTCACGTACACGATCACGCCCTCGGTCGCGACCTCGATGAACTTTTCGCTGTAGCCAAGCTCCTTGAGCTCCCACTTGAAGCTGTTGGCGAGCTTCGCCTTCTTGTAAACGCCCAGGCGGCGCTGGCCGGCGAACTCGCCCGCCTTGTCGAGCGCGTCCTCGAGCACCTTGCTGATCCGGTTCGGCGACACGCGTCGCTCCGGCGACTTGTCCAGCGCGGGGGGATAGCGCTTCGCGATCGTGGTCGCCAGTTCCTTGGCGAATGCGTCGACGTCGCGCCCGAGTAGCCTGTCGAGTATGCTCATCTGTGTCTGCCTCCTCCCTGGGGCCCGGTCAGTGTTGGGCGCCGCGCGCCCACGGCCACCAACGCCCGGCTGGGGGCGCGGCGGCCTTCGCGGGACCGCGCGTGATCACCTTGTTGACGTAGATGTTGTACAGCAGGACGTTTCGCTCGATGTCGGCGTCGTCGATCACCTCGACGCCGTGGAACGAGCGATCTGTCTTGAAGAAACCGAGCAGTGAATTGGGCAGGAATTCCATGGTGGCGATCTTGCGGAAACTTCCGAAATCATGCCACCGGTTGCCCTCGCAGCGAAATTCCGGGTCGATGGGCGAGTAGATCGAGGTGCCCAAGTGCCGCATCGACTCGTCTCGCGGCAAATAGAACAGGAGCGATACCAGCTTGCGCGGCGTGTCGGTGTGAGGGCCGATCGAGTACTTGGTGAAGTCCCTGACGTAACGACCGTCCACCTGGGTGCGCAGCTTGACGTCACTGCCGAAGCGTTCGCGCACGCCCTGCTCGAAGCGTCCGATGATCAGATCGCGAAACTCGTCGCCGAGCAGCCATTGCGAAATTCCGGCCCATAAATCGCCGCCGCTGGTCGACTGCTCGTGCTCCTCGAGGACCGCCAGATCGCCGATGTAGCGCGGCTGGTCCGAGCCCGAGATCTTGTTGCCGTCGGCGTCGAGCTTGCCGACGCTTCCGCCTTCGCCGATGCGGGACAGGATCTCGGTGGGAGGCAGGTGCGCCAGCAGCTGGTCGTAGAAATCCGGCGGAAAGACCGGATGGACGTAGAAATGCGGAAACGGATACGTGCGCAGCTGCGCGTTCGAGATCTGGTAGCGGACGAACTGCTCAACGTCGAAAGACATAGTTGCCGATGCCCTTGAAGGGGCCTTCCTGGCGCTGTGCCCTGGTCACCTGCTCCTGCGAGTAGTCGAAGCCGGACTCGAGCATGGCGTCGATGATCGCCCAGTGCTCATCGAGATTGGTGTTGATCTCGATGAGCACCGAGCGCAGCCGCTTGTCCTTGAGAAGCTCCTTGGCCCCGCTGATAATCTTCGGCTCGATGCCGTCGACGTCGATCTTCAGGTGATTGGGGGGCTGCAGACCCCACAG
>CAZLUX010000157.1:0-6117 GCA_964562815.1 uncultured Enterobacteriaceae bacterium | reverse complement strand
AGCGCCTGGCCGAGCTCGAGCGCCGCATCCGCGAGCTCGAAGTCCTGCTGCCGCGATAAGAAAAAGGAAAAAGGGGCCAGGCTCGAATTAGTGAATCATTAATTCGAGCCTGGCCCCTTTTTCTACTTTTTCTATGCGCCGGCCTTCTTCCACGGCGCGCCGAGGCCGATCGGGTCGGGCGCCAGCTCGACGATGCGCGAGTAGAGCTTGCTGAAGTCGGTGTGGAACTGCGGGTCCGAGACCGGGTCGGTGTTGGCGGCGAAGGCCGCCTCGATCGCGTCCCAGTCCTCGGGCTTGAGCGCTTTTTCCGCCAGCGGCAGCACTTCGTGCTCTTCGCGCCGCATGTGCGAGCGGTGAAAGCGCGCGTACTCGTCGACCACGGCGGCGAAGGCCGCCGCGCCGTTGGGCCAGCTCTGCTCGAAGGCGAGCAGCGCCTGCTCGAGGTCGCGGATCAGCGTCACGCTGCGGGCGTGCTCGGCGTGCAGCTCGTCGAGCAGCGGCCCGGCCTCGGGCGCGCGCGCGCGCAGGCGCGCGAACAGGTGCTCGTCCTCCTTCGGGTGGTGCTGGCGCTCGGGGAAGGCGTCGATGTAGTAGAGCATCGCGCGGAACACTTCGAACTGCGGCCGCACCGAGGTGTCCTGCGCCGCGTGCGCGAGCTGCTCCAGCGCGTAGACCACCGCGCTGATCGAGCGGTGCTCCTCGCGCAGCTTTCTGATCGCCTTGATCATCGTTTCCTCCTCTCCGCTCACAAGCACAGCAGGCCGCGGCGGATCGCCTCGCCGAGTCCCGCCGCGTGCGCCAGCCCGACCGCGCCGAAGCCGAACACCACGCTGCCGGCGGCGACGCGCACCGCCCTGCGCGCGGCGAAGGCGCGCACGCGCGCGGCCGCCAGGCCCGCCGCGAGCAGGTTCGGCAGCGTGCCCAGGCCGAAGGCTAGCATCGCCAGCGCCCCGGCGGCGGGCCCGCCTGCGAACGCGGCCGCGGCGAGCGCGCCGTAGACCAGCCCGCAGGGCAGCCATCCCCACACCAGCCCCGCGATGTAAGCTTGCCCCGGCGAGCGCGCCGGCAGCAGGCGCGCCGCGAGCGGCTGCAGGCGCCGCCACAGCGGCGCGCCGAGCGCCTCGACCCTCGCCAGCCAGCCGCCGGCGCCGGCGAGGTACAGCCCGACCAGGATCAGCATCGCGTTGGCGAGCACGTAGAGCGCGGTCTGCGCCGGCATCGCGCCGGCGATCCAGGCCCCCGCGCTGCCGACGAGCCCGGCCGCTGCGCCCGCCGCGGCGTAGCTCGAGATGCGCCCGAAGTTGAACGCAAGCTGACGCTTCAGCCCCGCGCCGCGGTCGCTGAAGGCGCAGACGATGCCGCCGCACATGCCCACGCAGTGCACCCCCGAGACGAAGCCGGTCACCAGCAGCGCGAGCGGAAGGGCCCAGCCGTCGGCCGCCGGCACCACGCTAGATCACCTTGGAGTAGCGCGCGCGCTCGCGGCTGGTGCGAAGGTAGCGGTCGAAGGTCATCGCCACCACCCGCACCAGCAGCCGCCCCCTCGGAGTGACCGTGATCCAGTCCGGCTGCAGCTCGACCAGGCCCTCGTCGGCGAGCTTCTGGAGCTCGGCGAGCTCCTCGGCGAAGTAGCTGCGGAAGTCGATCAGGTAGGAGATCTCGATCGACTCGAGCGAGAGGCGGAAGTGGCAGGTGAGCGCCTGGATCACCGCGCGCCGCACCAGGTCGTCGGGAGTCAGCTCGATGCCGCGCCACACCGGCAGGCGCTCGTCGTCGAGCGCGCCGTAGTACTCGTCCAGGCTCTTGCGGTTCTGGTAGTAGGTCGGGCCGACGCGCCCGATCGAGGACAGGCCCAGGCCGAGCATGTCGCTGTCGGGCTGGGTCGAATAGCCCTGGAAGTTGCGGTGCAGCCGTCCCTGGCGCTGCGCCACCGCGAGCTCGTCGTCCGGCTTGGCGAAGTGGTCCATGCCGATGTACAGGTAGCCGGCGCGCGTCAGGCGCCCGATCGCGAGCGTCATGATCTGCAGCTTGGTCTCGGCCGAGGGCAGCTCGGGGGCGTTGATGCGGCGCTGGGTCTTGAAGATCTGCGGCAGGTGCGCGTAGTTGTACAGCGCGATGCGGTCCGGGTCGAGCGCGAGGATCTTGTCGAGGGTGGTGTTGAAGCTGTCCAGGGTCTGCTTCGGCAAGCCGTAGATCAGGTCGAGGTTGACCGAGCGGAAGCCGTTGGCGCGCGCCTCCTCGATCGCGCGGCGCGTCTCGGCCTCGCTCTGGATCCGGTGCACCGCCTGCTGCACCGCCGGGTCGAAGTCCTGCACGCCGATCGAGATGCGGTTGAACCCGAGGCTGCCGAGGAAGGCCACCCGGCCGGCCTCGATGCGCCGCGGATCGACCTCGATCGAGCATTCGCAATCCGGCTCGCGCGTGAAGCTGGCGTCGAGCTTCGCCACCAGGTCGCGCGTCTCCTCGCGCGTGAGGAAGGTCGGCGTGCCCCCGCCCCAGTGCATCTGGCTGATGCGCCGGTCCTCTCCCAGCGGCTCGGCGAGCAGCGCGAGTTCCTTGCCGATGTAGTTGATATACTTCGCCGACTTGCTATGGTCGCCCGTCACGACCTTGTTGCACGCGCAGTAATAGCAGGCCGTGTCGCAGAACGGCAGGTGCACGTAGACCGACAGCGGCTGGCTGATGCCGCCGATGTTGCGCTTCTCGAGCCAGCGCCGGAATTCCGCTTCGCCGAAGGCCTCGACGAAGCGGTCCGCCGTCGGGTACGACGTGTAGCGCGGGCCGCTGACGTCGTACTTTCGGATCAGGACCGGATCGATGACCAGCTCGGAGGACGGATAGGACATGACCCTTCGCACTATGCCTTCGCCGCGCCGCGCCGCATTGACCTTGGTCAAATCCTCCTGAGGCGCGCGCCGTGAGCGAGATGCTGATCGCGAGCATCGCCGTGGCGGCCGCCCTGGCGCTCGTGGCCGTGATCATGCTGGTCTCGGCCCGGCGCATGCGCCGCACCGACGAGCGCGCCGCGCAGCTCGCGCACGAGAGCGAGGCCCAGCTCTCGGCCATCGTCGAGTCGGCGATGGACGCGATCATCACGGTCGACAGTGCGCAGAGGGTGGTGCTTTTCAACCTCGCCGCCGAGCAGGTCTTTCGCTGCAAGAAGGAGGAGGCGCTCGGCGGCACGCTCGAGCGCTTCCTGCCGGTGCGCTTTCGCGCCGCGCACCGCGGCCACGTCGACGAGTTCGGGCACACGGGAGTCACCAGCCGCCGCATGGGCGACGCCACGACGCTCACCGCGATCCGCGCCGACGGCAGCGAGGAGTTCCCGATCGAGGCCTCGATCTCGCAGACCGAGATCGGCGGCAGGCACTATTACACGGTGATCCTGCGCGACATCACCTCGCGCAAGCAGGCCGAGGACAAGCTGCGCCGCCAGCAGGACGAGCTGCGCGAGCTCTCGGCGCAGGTGTTCGAGGCGCGCGAGGAGGAAAAGACGCTCATCGCGCGCGAGCTGCACGACGAGCTCGGCCAGCTTCTGACCGCCATGAAGATGGACCTGTCGTGGCTGCGCGAGCGGCTGCCCGCGCTCGATCCCGCGCTGGCGGACAAGGCCCGGCAGATGAACGAGGTGCTCGACCAGACCGTCGGCTCGGTGCGCCGGATCGCGGCGGACCTGCGCCCGCTGATGCTCGACGACCTGGGCCTCGCGGACGCCGCGGGCTGGCTGGTGGAGGACTTCGCGCGCCGCTCGGGCATCGAGTGCCGCATCGACCTGCCGCCGGCCGAGCGGCTCGAGGCCCTGAGCCGCGACGCCTCGGTCGCGGTCTACCGCGTGCTGCAGGAGTCGCTCACCAACGTCGCGCGCCACTCGGGCGCGAAGCACGCCTGGGCGGTGCTCGAGGCCGCCAACGGCGCGCTCGTGCTCGAGATCGAGGACGACGGGCGCGGCATCACGCTCGCGGAGATGGCCAAGTCGCGCTCGCTCGGCGTCAAGGGCATGCGCGAGCGCGTGCTCTACCTCGGCGGCGACCTCGAGGTGTCGCGCGCGCCGCGCGGCGGCACCCGCGTGCGCGCGCGCGTGCCGCTTGCCGGGGCAGACGAAGCATGATCCGCGTCCTCGTCGCCGACGACCACAAGCTGGTGCGCGAGGGCCTCAAGCAGATCCTGGGCGCGGCGGCCGACGTCGAGGTGGCGGGCGAGGCCGCCAACGGCGACGAGGCGCTCGCGCTGGCCCGGAAGAACCACTACGACCTCGCCCTGCTCGACATGTCGATGCCGGGCCTGGCCGGCATCGACCTGATCAAACGCCTGAAGATCGAGAAGCCGGAGCTGCGCCTGCTGGTGCTGTCGATGCACGGCGAGCAGCAGTACGCCGCGCGCGCCTTGAAGGCCGGCGCCTCGGGCTACCTGACCAAGGACGCCGCCGCAGAGCAGCTGCTGGGGGCGATCCGCAAGGTCGCCGCGGGCGGGGTTCACATCAGCGAGACGGCCGCGGCGAGCCTGGTCGCGGGCGGGGGCGCGCACGCGGCGCTCTCGGACCGGGAGTTCGAGATCCTGCGCCTGCTCGCCGCGGGGCACGGCCCGACCGAGATCGCCGACCGGCTCAACATCTCGGTCAAGACCGTCAGCACGCACAAGGCGCGCGTGCTGGAGAAGCTCGGCCTGGGGAGCACCGCCGACCTGGTGCGCTACGCCCTGGAAAACGACCTGCTGGACGGCTGACCCCCTGTAGGAAAGCGCCTACACCGGAATCAGCCGCCGCCGATGGCGGCGCGGCCGCGGGCCGGGCAAAGTGCGAAGCATGCAAGCCGTGCTCGAACGCCCCGTCCAGTCCCCCGCCCTCAGGATCTACCTGGTCGAGGATTCGCCCGCGGTCCTGCAACGCCTGGAGGCGATGGTGGGGACGATCGAGGGGGCGCGGTCGGTCGGGCACGCGAGCCGGGCCGCGGACGCGATCGAAGGCATCCTCGCCGAGCACCCCGACGTGGTGGTGCTCGACCTCAAGCTGGCCGAAGGCAGCGGCTTCGACGTGCTGCGCGCGCTGCACCGGGCGGCGCCCGACGTCGACGTCTACATGCTGACGAATTTCGCCTCCGAGCCCTACCGGCGCCTCGCCGAGCGGCTGGGGGCGCGCGATTTCTTCGACAAGACCACCGAATTCGAGCGCGTGCGCGACACGATCGTCGACCGCGCCGCACACGCGCAATGAAATCTGGGGGATACGCCATGGACTTCAGTACCGGCCACTTGGACTCCGCAACGGTCGTCCCGCTGCACCCGGAACCGACGCTCGCGCCGCGCAAGTTCGAGACCACCTGCTCGAACTGCAACCTGCGCGAGCTGTGCCTGCCGCAGGGGCTGGGCGAGGAGGACCTTCAGCGCGTGGAGCAGATCGTCTACGCGCGCCGGCGCCTCAAGCGGGGCGAGTCCCTGTTCAACGCGGGCGACGACTTCAACGCCGTGTACGCGGTGCGCAGCGGATTCTTCAAGACCAGCGTGATCGACAACGAGGGCCGCGAGCAGGTCACCGGCTTCTCGATGGGGGGCGAGCTGCTCGGCATGGACGGCATCGGCTCGGGCCACTACAACGGCACCACCAGCGCGCTCGAGGACAGCGAGGTCTGCGTGATGCCCTTCTCCCTGATCGAGGAGCTCTCCTGGCAGGTTCGCGCGCTGCAGCGCCACCTGCACGCGGTGCTCTCGCGCGAGATCGTGCGCGACCACGGCGTGATGATGCTGCTCGGCTCGATGCGCGCCGAGGAGCGGCTGGCCGCGTTCCTGCTCAACCTCTCGCGGCGCTTCATCAAGCGAGGCTATTCGCGCACCGACTTCCACCTGCGCATGACCCGCGAGGAGATCGGCAGCTACCTCGGCCTCAAGCTCGAGACCGTGAGCCGGCTGTTCTCGAAGTTCCAGGAAGACGGCCTGATCGAGGTGCAGCAGAAGCACGTGCGCATCCTCGACGCCGAGGCCCTCGAGCGGCTGCTCGGGCCGAAGAACTGAGCAAGCTTCACTGCGTGAAGTGGTAGTGCGACTCGTTTAGGTAGGCGACGACGTCGGCCAGGTCCTCGCGCGTGAAGCGCACGCCGGTGAGCCCCGCCCGCAGCGCCGTTTCCT
>CAZLUX010000156.1:0-6204 GCA_964562815.1 uncultured Enterobacteriaceae bacterium | reverse complement strand
TGTTCTCGCGCACCAGCGAGAACGCGCCGTCGATCGCCAGGTCCTGCGCCTTGCCGCCGGCCTCCGCGATCGACGTGTTGTGAGTCTTGGCATCGGCCCGCACGATCAGCGCATCGGCGTACACGTGCGCGCCGCTGTAGATCTGCGCGGTCACCGTGCCGCCGTAGTCCACCTTCAGATAGGAGCCGCCGACGCCGCCTTCGCCGCCCTGGGCGCCGAGGAACTTCAGTCCGACCACGCCTGCGAGATGGACCGCCTCGACGAGGTTGGTGGCCTCGACGCTGACCACCTGCGTCCCGCTGCGGTACGCGGCGTCCTGATTCACCCGCGCGCCTTCTCCGATATAGGCGTGGCTGCTGTCGTCGATGCTGACCACGTCGACGGAGAACGCGCCGGCGGTCTTGGTGCCCGCGGCGTTGCTTTGCGCCCAGGAGGTGAAGATTCCGTTCTGCAGCCCGAAATTGCTGTTGGCGTGATCGGCGAGCGCGCCGCCCACGTCGGACGGCGACGGATGCTCCGAGATATGCAGCCAGTCGATCACCAGCGGGATCGAAGTCTGCGACCGGACCGCGACCTCGCCGGTGGCGTCGACCACCGCGCCCGCGCCGATGTGCGCGTCGGCCTGGTTGTCGTAGTGGCCGAGCACGAAGGCGGCGCTGAGCGAGTTCTCCTTGGTGTTGCCTGCGGGGTTGTTGTCTTCGATCTTCTGCGAGTCGATGAAGGCGCGCGCGCTGATCTTGGGCGCGTCGAGGATGTCTGCCTCGACCGTGACGTCGCCGGCATGGGCGCCCACCTGCGCACCGGCGTCGATCCTCGCCAGCGCGAGGTTCGAATGCTCCGCGTAGGCGAACGCCGCAGAGAAGGCGAACTTGGTCGGGCCTCCGCTGCGCTGATCGGGTGGCGGCGTGACCTGCTGGAAGAACGACCCCGTCGCGTTGGCCAGCCCGACCGCGTTCTTGGCGGCGATGACCGGCTTGGCCAGGATGCCGGTGCCAACCGTCGCGCTGGCGGAGGTCTCGTTGTTGTAGACCGCCGTGTCGGCTTTCACCTCCACGCCGCCCCCGACGTCCGCCGAAGCGTCCAGCAGCGCGTTGGCCGCGCTCCCGGCGCTGGAAAGCGCCACCGCCCCGCCGACCGAGCCGTCCTCGTAGGCACCCGCGGAAGACGAGACCTGGAAATCCTTCGAAATCGACGCGTCCACCTTCAGGTCGCCGCCCACGTCGAGCATCGCGCCGGACTGCACCCAGGCGGTCGACTCGATGGTCGTGCTGCCCGCCGCCAGCGTGACGTCGTAGGCGGTCGCGGGCTTGTTCGGCCCGAGGAGGGATTGCGTGGCCTCGACGTCGACCCGGCTTTCGGCAACGGTGCTGATCGTCAGGTCGCCCGAGCTGTTCAGATGCGCTCCGTCGCCGACGGTGACCTTGGCGGTCGGGTTCGACTCGCCGTACGCGACGGCGAGTCCCACGCCGACGCTGCGCACGACGGCCTCCGAGTGCGCGTTCGCGGACAGCGTCATCGCCAGCGCGTCGATCTCGGTCGTGCCGCTGAGCGATACCGTCGCGTTCGCGTTCGCGATCGCCACGCCGCCGAACTCGTTCAGGCTGTCCAGCGTACTGATCACCACGTCGAAGCCGGGGCCGGCGTCGTTCCAGCTCCTGTCGGAGCGGGCATTCGCCTCGATCGTCACGTTCCCGCCCTCGATCGTCGCGCCGTCGACCGTCACCGAGGCGGAAGTGTCCTGCCGGTCGTAGAACAGCGTGAACACGTCCGCGGGGTTGTCAGTCGCGTTGAGATGGACGTTGCCGTAGGCATCGACCGGACCGGTCAGCACGGTGGAGATGGTCACGCCCGGGTCGACCGTGATCTTCTCGGCGTTGATCGTGAGATCCTTGCCGGGCAGAGTAAGGTTGCCGCTCACCGTGACTTCGTCGCGCCCGTCGCCGCCGTTGACGATGAGGCTGGCGTCCATGCTGAGTGCCTGGATGTCCAGCTTGTCGGCGCTCATCGGCAGGCCGAGATCCCCGCCCAGGTCGATGGTGAGCGAATGGGTCGGCTTCGCGAACGTGAGGCTCTCGAAGGTCGGAATCGCGTCGAGGCTCTGGATCGTGAGATTGCCGCCGGACTCCGACAGGCGCGCGTTGTCGGTCAGGTCGCCCGTAGTGAAGCTGCGGTCGGCGACCGCGCTGAGATCGGTCACCGGCTCCAGGCCGGCATAGGCGATCACGCTGCCGTCGCGGTCGATGGTGCCGGAATGCGGGCCGCTCGCCGAATAGGTGACCGAGCCGAAGCTGCCTCCGTCCAGGACCAAGCTGTCGAGACCGCCCGCGCCGCCGTCGACCAGCCCGGTCAGGCTCCCGTCCGCGCCGACGACGAAAGTATCCTGGTTGTCCGCCGCACCCGTCAGGTTCTGGACCCGAGAAAACTGCGCCTGCACCTGCCCCGTGTCCGGCTCGGTCAGCGTCCCACTGTCCGTTCCGGTGATGTTCCAGACCGTGCTCTGTCCCGGTCCCGCCAACGTGTTCGAGCCCGCGCCGCCGTCGAACTGAACATTGACCGTGTGTGCCGGCGCCATTTCGCCGAAATCGATCGTCAGGACGTCGTTCTGGTCGGCGCCCTGGACGTCGACGGTGAAGTTGTCGTGATCGAGCGCGGCCTGGCCCAGGATCGATCCCGAGCCGTTGTCGACCAGCTGCACTTCCTGCGCGCCCCCTACGTCGGCCAGCTTCAGCGTGGCGTCGAGCGCGACGCCGGCAGCGGCCGTGTGCATCAAATCGGCCGAGAGCAGCAGCCGCGGCTCGAGCGGCTCGAATCGGATCGAGTCGCGATAGCCGGCGTACCGCTTCGCAAGAAGTCCCAGCTTGCGCCAGCGCGCCAGGCGTCGCATGCCGTTGGCGAGGGGACTCCAGAATATCTGGCACAGCCCGGGTATCGCGCCGGAAGGGTGCGTCCTCGAGGCTTTGGTCTTGTCCATCGATCCCCCTAGCCGCGGTGTCGGGCCGCGGAATGCTGATGTTCGATTATTGTTGTTACGCCCGATGCAGCGGATGGCGGCCCCGGCCGCCATCCGCTTCCCGGACGAAAAACCCGCGCGGGAGCGTGACACTGCTCGGTTTGGCCGAAGTTATAGGACGGGCAAGGCAATACGCAACCTTTTTTACTCAAAATCAATTGCGCGCGAGCATAAGCCCCGAGTGATGCGTGCCTAACCGACCATCAGGGCACTTGTGCAAGAATAGAGCGAAGCTTTTAATTTCGCTCGTAATCCGTATTCAATTTGGTATCTGACCCCGCGCGACGCGAAGCGAGGCTCTTAAGCTAGCTTGCACTGGAAAGAACGGCGCCCAGGCCGAACTGGTCGGCCATTCGCGGTCCGATCGCAGTCATCCACACGCGCCGCTGCCGGCGCGGATGAATCCGCTAGACTCTGACTTTTGCTGGAATTTCATCTTGACCGGGCGCCTTTCTATTCTCATCTTCGCCGCCGTCATCGCCGGCGCCCCCGCCGCGGCCAGATCCGCTGAAGCCTACGACTGCCTCATCGAGGCGCGGCAGACCGTCGACGTGCGCTCGCCGGTCGAGGGCGTCATCGAGTCGCTCAAGGTGCAACGCGGCGACACCGTCAAAAAGGGCCAGCTGGTGGCGACCCTGGAGTCGGGTCCCGAGCGCGCGGCGCTTGCGGTGGCGCGCTCGCGCGCGACCATGCAGGGCGAGATCCTGTCCGCCCAGGCAAAAGTCGACCTGGCGAAGAAGAAGTGGCTGCGGGCAGATGAGCTGCAGAAGAAGAATTTCGTCTCCGCGAACGCGCGCGACGAGGCGGAGTCTGAGTACCGCCTGGCGACCGAGCAGCTGCGCGCGGCGCGCGAGAACCAGCGCCTCGCCCAGCTCGACGTCAAGCGCGCCGAGCAGGTGGTCCAGGAGCGCATGATCAAGAGCCCGGTCAACGGCATCGTCGCCGAGATCATGCTGCGCCCGGGCGAGCTGATGAGCTCGAACCAGAAGGACCCGATCATGCGGCTGCTCCAGGTCGATCCGCTCAACGTCGAGCTGGTCCTGCCGGTGAGCCAGTTCGGCAAGATCCGCCGCGGGGAGCGCGCGAAGGTGCTGCCGGAGGAACCGGTCGGCGGCGCGTACACCGCGCGGGTCGAGGTGGTGGACCGCTCGATCGACGCCGCGAGCGGCACCTTCGGCGTGCGCCTGGTGCTGCCCAATCCCGGCTACCACATCCCGGCGGGAATCAAGTGCCGCGCCCACTTCTAGCCCTGGCCGCGGGGTTCGCCCTCGGCTGCGCCGCGGCGCTCGCAGGCGTTGCGCCCGCCGCGGCGGCGACCGCGCAGGTGACGATCGACGTGCCGGCGGGCAAGGTGAAGTCTGTGCGCCTGCGCCACCTGCCGCGCGGCACCCAGGTCGGCTTCGTCATCATCGCCAACGGAAAGCTCGGGGTCGCGCTGGTGGGCGGAAAGCAGCTGAAGGGGGGCAAGGCCAGTGCCCTTTTCCGCGCCGCGTTCAGCCGCAGGCTATCCTTCAAGATCGCGATCCCCGCTTCCGATGACTACTACTTGGTACTCGACAACCGGCGCGGGGCGGCCACGGTGAGGGTCACCGCGACGGTGGAGGCCGAAGCGGGCAAGAAGAAAGCACCCGCCGCGCCGAAGCGCGAAGAAAAACTCGACCAGACGCGCGCCGCGGGGGCGGCGCGGGCCTAGCCTGAGCCGGCCGACTACTTCTTGCGGCCGGATTCGCCCTTCTGCTCTTCCTGCGGCTCCGGCGCGATCGGCGGCGTTTCGGCCTGCGCGGGCTGCTGCCTGCCGCCCAGGCGCTGCACCATGGCCGAGAAATTGCGCATCGACTGCAGGTGCAGGAAGAGTAGTTCCAGCTCGTCGGTCTTGATCAGTTCCGCCAGCTTGTCGTCGGGCAGCGCCTTGAGCTTGTCGCGGTTCACCGCCATGAAGCCGGTCAGCGCCAGGCGCTCGCCCGAGGGCAGGTTCGCTTGCGCGCGCATCGGCTCGAGCAGGCCCAGGTCCTTGAGCTTGTTGCAGAACGCCTGCGTGCGCCGGAACTCGATCTGGTACTGCTCGAGGAATTTCAGCACGTTAGAGACGTAGGAAGAGGGCTGCTTGTCCTCACCGAATAGGCGCTGGCCTCGTCCTTCCTGGTTGAACCCGGGGAAAGCCTCGTCAATGCACAGGGTGAAGGTCTTGCCGTCCTGGGAGCTGGAGAACACGAACGGATAACGGCGCACGAAGGCGGGGATGTACTTCGCCTGCCAGCCGCCCTCGGGCGAGAGGTACAGGTTCTCGTTGCCCCGCATGCCGAGGATCACCGCCGGAATGAACGCTTCCGCCGTGCCGCTGAACACGATCGCGTACTCCGCCGCCGCGTGCGGGAACTCGACCGCCATCAGCGGCACCGAGTTCACGCCCTTGCTGAAGCTGTAATCCGCGCCCACCTCCACCGACAGGCCGCCGTGGCGCGATGCGGAGACCGGGACCGCCGACTCGTAGATCAACAATTGCGAAGCCATGCCTGGACCTCTCCCTTGCCTTACTTGAACCGTACTGGGGGCGAAAGCGCACTCTCGCCGAAACCATACCAGAGTTTGTCTTGCACACAGTGACGGAGGAGCGCGAAACCTGGCGCGTGGCAGCATACGGCTCTCGAGAACCTTGCAGGCGAGGCGCTGCTCGTCCCGGCGGGCTAACCGGCGTGATCGACAAGCTGTACGTGCACCGGGGCGACAACGTGAAGCGTGGCGAGCTGCTGGCGACGCTCGAGTCCGGCCCCGAGCGCGCCGCCCTGGCGGTCGCGCGGGCGCGCGCCGGGATGCAGGGCGACGTCGACGCCGCGCAGGCGAAGGTCGATCTGACCGAGAAGAAGTGGCAGCGCGCCGAGGAGCTGCGCAAGAAGAACTTCATCTCTAAGAACGCGCGCGACGAGGCGCAGGAGGAATACAAGCTCGCGGTCGAGCAGCTGCGCGAGGCGCGAGAGAAGCAGCATCTCGCCGCGCTCGAGGTCGAGAGCGCCATGCAGGAGCTCGCCGAGCGCTCGATCAGGAGCCCGGTGAATGGCATCGTCGCCAAGATCATGCTCAGGCCCGGCGACCTGCTGAGCTCCAACCAAAAGGACCCGGTTATAAAGCTGGTGCAGGTCGACCCGCTGAACGTCGAGCTGGTGCTGCCGTTTAGCCGCTTCGGACAGATCAGGCCT
>CAZLUX010000155.1:0-6322 GCA_964562815.1 uncultured Enterobacteriaceae bacterium | reverse complement strand
ACTGTGAACTGGAAGAGCAAGGCGTTGGCCAGCCTCGCCACGATGGATACAGCACGCCGACAGCTTCACAGGATGGGCGTGGGGCGCGCACCATCCGCCCACGCATGGCCTGTCATCAGACTTCTGATCGACCGCCTGAAAGCCAGGCACTCTACTGGGTAGCATCTGAAATGGCGTCGGGAACAGGCGGCGCTGCCGGGATGAGTGCTAGCACCGTCCAAGAACTGACCCGCTCTTGAATGGCCGCAAGATTGAGCCACCAACTCAAGCAAAGTCGACAAACTTGTTGAACGGCATCTCGCGCAAACGCTTGCCCGTGACGGCAAAGATCGCAGCGGCCAGGGCCGGCGCCGCTGGGGGCACGGGTGGTTCGCCCACGCCGCGCACGCGCGCTGCGTTCGCCAGAGCGCGCACGACGATGTTCGGGCACTGGTCCAGGCGCATGCCCGGGTGCGACGGGAAGTTGCTCTGCTGCGCCATGCCGTCGGCGTAGGTGATCTCGCAGTTCATCGCATGCCCCAGGCCCCAGACCACCGCGCCCTTGACCTGGTTGTCGAAGTTCACCGGGTCGATGACACGGCCCACGTCCGCCGCGACGAAGACCTTGTCGATGCGAATGCCTTTGTCCGTCCTGGTGACCTCCACGACCTCGGCCACCGGCACCCCGAAGCTCTCGACGAAGGCCAGCCCGCGCCCGCGGTCGGGCTCGAGCTTCGCGCCCCAGTTCGACATCTCGCCCACCGCTTCCAGCACCTTGCGTGCAACCGCGTGATTGCACAGGCGCAGCCGCTCGTGCAGCGGGTCGGCGCCGGCCGCATGGATGAGCTCGTCGAGCCAGGCGTTGGCGAAGAAGCCCTGCGAGGAAGCGCCCACCGAGCGCCAGGAACTCGTGGGTGCGAGCTCCGGCACCTTGTAGGCGCGCATGCGGAAATTGGGAACGGCGAACGGCTGGTTCCAGGCGCCGGCAGCGATCTGGCCGTCCGCACCCGGTGGCCGCGATTGACCCAGGCGCGACGACTGCGAGCCCGATGAGCTGACGGTGGCCACCTGCAGGTCGTAGGTATCGACCTTGCCGTCCTTGACGACCCCCTTGCCGCGCGCCATGCCGATCTGGCGAGGGAAGTCGTGCGCGAAGTCCTCTTCGCGCGAGTAGGTGAGCTTGACCGGCGTGCCGGGCATCTGCCTGGCGATTTCCGCGCACAGCGTGACGTTCTCGAACTCCAGCCGATGGCCGAAGCTGCCGCCGGCGTACTGCTGGTGAAAGCGCACCTGCTCGGGCTTGTGGCCGGTGACGGCCGCCACCTTCTGCTGCGCGAAGCGCGGCATCTGGTGGGCGACCCACACGTCCACGCCGTCCGCGCCGACCCTGACGAGGGCGTTCAGGGGCTCGAGCGGCTGATGCGCCACGTACGGGGCCCGGTACTCGGCCTCGATGACCTGGCCTTGCGCCAGCGCCTGCTCGACTTTGCCGTCGTGGCGCCATTCCTTGTCCAGCCGCTCCGGCGTGAAGCTGGCGGCGACCGCGGACCAGTGCCCCGCCATCTCGGCCGGATACGGCGCCGGCCCCCATTCGCACTCGACGGCCTTGACGGCCTGGAAGGCGCGCCAGGTGTTGTCGGCCACCGCCGCCACGCCGTTAGTGACGCGAACGATCCGCTTCACGCCTCGCAGGGTCTTGGCCCGCGCGTCGTCGTAGCGCTCGAGCTTGCCGCCCTGGCGGGGGTTCACCTTCACGGCCGCGTGCACCATGCCGTCCATCGAGAGGTCGATGCCGTAGCTCAAGGTGCCGGTGGATTTGGCCACGATGTCCAGGCGCTGCACGGGCTTGCCGATCAGGCGCCATTGCGACGGCTCGCGCAGCGTCACCTCGCTGACGGGCTCCAGCGTCGCCGCGAGCTCGGCCAGCTCGGTGTACTTGAGCTCCTTGCCATCGGGCAGCTGCACCGCACCGCGCGCCGTCTTCAGCCGCGCGACGGGCACGCCGGTCCTCTTCGACGCGGCCAGCTTGAGCGTCTCGCGGGCGACGGCGCCGGCTTCGCGCAGCTTGTCGAAGCTGTCCGCCACGGTCGACGAGCCGCCCGTGACCATGACGCCCAGGAGCTTGAACAAGCCGCCCATCGCGCCGCGCATCGCTTCGGCCTGCAAGCTCGTGTCGTACGAAAGAAAGGGCACCTGCTCATCGGCCACGGCGCGGTTGTAGTAGGCGGGCGCCGGTGTGCCCGGTTCGATTCGGAACTGGCCGAACTCGATGTCCAGCTCCTCGGCGAGGAGCAGGGCCTGGACCGAGTAGGCGCCCTGGCCCAGGTCGGTATGCGGGGTGATGAGGGTCACCGCGGCCTGGTCGATCCTGACCCAGGGGCTGAGGGCGGCCTCGCCGGGCTTGAGTGCGTCGCGCAGCGGGTTGGGATGCGGCTTTCGAACCTGGTAGACGCCGAACACGACCCCGCCTGCGATGGCGGCAGAGCCGATGAGGAAGGTTCGACGCGTAATGGTGGCGGCACGGCCCATGCTCAGGCTCCCTTCAGGGTCTTGGCGGCGGTCCTGACCGCCTCGCGGATGCGCGGATAGGTGCCGCAGCGGCACAGGTTGGCGCCCATCGCCTCGTCGATCTGGGCGTCCGTGGGAACGTTGGCAGCACCAGCCAGGAAGGCGGCCGCCATCATCATCTGGCCGGACTGGCAATAGCCGCACTGCGCGACCTGATGCTCGATCCACGCCTTCTGCACCGCGTGCAGCGCCTCGGGCTGCCCCAGACCTTCGATGGTCACGACAGGTGCCGTAACCGCGCTTGCCGGCATGGAGCACGAGCGCACGGCCGTGCCTCCGATGTGGACGGTGCAGGCACCGCAGTAGCCGATGCCACAACCGTATTTGGGGCCGGTGATGTGCAACTCGTCCCGCAGTACCCATAGCAAGGGCATCTCGGGCTCGACATCGACCTCGTGGTCGCGTCCATTCACGTTCAGCTTCATCGGGGGCTCCTCGCGATCTTCCGGTCGTCTTCGCTTGTGGAGAGACCTTACACGAATATAAATTCGCTTACAATGGGTTTCCTAAAGGTCTCCTAGAGCCATTTGAACCGATAGCTCCTGTTTGTCGCCGTTGTAGACGAATACTTCTTCGTTTATGATTCAGTCCCATGAAGCTGAAAGATGAGAAAAAGCTGGAAGCCGTGGTTGCCGCGACCTGCCGCATGGCGGCCGAGCGGGGGCTGCTTGGCCTGACGCTGAGCGAGATCGCCAAGGCCGCCGGGATCGGCACGAGCACGCTCTACGTCTATTTCGCTGACAAGGAGGCGCTGTTCAACGAGGTCTACCGTCGCGCCAAGCGCGAGGCGATGGACTTCTACAGCGGCGAGATCGACCCGAGCGCGCCGATCAAGAGCCGGGTGCGCAACGTGTGGAACCGGATGCTGGACCACCGGCTGCGGCGGCACGACGAGGTCAGCTTCATGGAGCAATTCGTCGGCTCGGCCTACATGACCGAAGACAGCCGCGCCTACACCGCCAAGATCGGCGAAGGATTGCTGCAAATCGTCGCCGAGGGACAGGAGCAGGAGATCCTGAAGACCATCCCGGTGCCGTTCCTGGCCTCGTTCTTCATCGGGTCGGTTCGCGAAGCCGGGCGGCTGATCCGCTCGGGGTCGATCGCCGACAGCGAAGAGAGTCGTGCGCTCGCGTTCCAGCTCTGCTGGGACGGCATCCGCAGCTGAGTTTCCTTTGTTTGACGTTCTTTCGTGAAAGGCGCAACAGCCATGACTGGCCGAACCGTCATCATTGCAGGCGCCACCGGCCTGGTGGGCAGATGCGTTCTTGAGGGTCTGCTGGCCGACCAAACCGTGGTTGCGGTGCACAGCCTCGGACGCAGAGCGCCGGCGATCCAACATCCCAGGCTGACGGCCCACGTCGTCGACTTCGACGCACTGCCTGTCCTGCCGGCCGCCGACGAGGTGTACCTGGCGCTCGGGACCACGATCAAGGTCGCCGGCAGTCAAGCTGCATTCCGTGCGGTCGACTACGACGCCAACCTTGCCGTGGCCACGGCGGCGCTCGCTGCTGGCGCCAGAAAGGCGGGCCTGGTGAGCGCCATGGGAGCCGACGCCAGCTCGAGGGTCTTCTACAGCCGCGTGAAGGGAGAGCTCGAGGACGCGTTGGCGCAGATGCCATTCGACGGGCTGGTGATCGCGCGCCCATCCATGCTGGTTGGGAACCGGGAAGCCCTCGGGCAACCGACCCGGCGTGGCGAGGAGCTGGCGTTCGCGCTCGGGAAAGTGCTCGGCTTCCTGATTCCCGCGAACTACAAGCCCATCGAAGCGGCGGCCGTCGCCAGGGCATTGCGGTCGGCAGTCCCGTCCGCGAAGGGCAAGAAGGTCTTGCTGTCCGGCGCGATGCAGCGAGAAGCGTCCCGCCCTCTTTAGTTTCTCAATGTGCCCGGCCGAGGGCCGGGCACATTGATGCGTTTGCTTGGCAGCGGGCCAATGGCAATGACGCCTGATGCAGAGCAGCCCCGGCGGTCCGTCCGCAGCAGCAGCGGGTTAGCCGAATCCTTGATTTTGCGCTCGATCTTCTCAACCTTGCCCATGTTGTCAATATAGCGCGCCGAGGTTTTCTGACGGCTAGACAGAATGGCTTAACGAGTTGAGGCGGCCTGCCTCCGGCGTATCGTGGTTTGCGTGGGTGGACCACGTAGAGCCACATGTTGAGCACGAGGGCATCAACAACCATCGAGGAGGCAGGCCATGAATCAGTCTAGCACCGTGTATGTGGGCATGGATGTGCACAAGGACTCGATCGACGTTGCGATCGCGGATGCCAAGGAAGCGCGGCTGTTCGGCCGCATTGGCGGCGAGGCGGCGGCGCTGGACCGCGCGATAAGAAAGCTGCGCGCAGTGCACTGCAAGCCCGTATTCGTGTATGAAGCGGGCCCCTGCGGGTTCTGGATCTACCGGCGGCTTCGCGCCCAGGGGCTGCGCTGCATGGTGGTCTCGCCCTCGATGACGCCGCGCCGCGCGGGCGATCGGGTCAAGACCGACCGGCGCGATGCGCTGCAGCTCGCGCGCCTGGCGAGGGCCGGTGAGCTCGCGCCGATCTACGTGCCCGATCACCGCGACGAGGCGATCCGGGATCTCGTACGCGCACGCGAGGACGCGGTCAACATGCAGCGCCAGGCGCGCCAGCGGCTGCAGGCGCTGCTGTTACGAAACGAGATCCGCTACGTGGGCAAAACCGCGTGGACGGCGGCGCACCGGCGTTGGATCGCGCACCTGAAGCTCCCGGACCCGGCGCAGCAGATCGCCTTCGAAGAGTACGTCGCCGCGGTCGAGGAAGCCGGCGCGAGGCTCGAGCGCCTGGGCGGGGCGATCACCGCGCAGCTCGAGCCCTGGCGTTGGCGCCCCCTGGTCGAGGCGCTGCAGGCGCTGCGCGGCATCTCCGCGATTCACGCCGTGCGCATCGTCGCCGAGCTGGGCGATCTCACCCGGTTCGATTCGCCGCGTAAGCTCATGGGCTACCTCGGCATGATCCCGAGCGAAGACTCCTCGGGCCGACGTCGGCGCCAGGGCCGAATCACCAAGGCTGGCAACAGCTCGGCGCGGCGCGCGCTGATCGAGGCGGCCTGGGCCTACGCGCACCCCGCGCGCGTGTCCTGGCCGATTGCGCGCCGACAAACCGGGCTTGCCAAGCGCGTCACGAACCTCG
This sequence comes from uncultured Enterobacteriaceae bacterium, assembly GCA_964562815.1. Taxonomy (GTDB): domain Bacteria; phylum Pseudomonadota; class Gammaproteobacteria; order Burkholderiales; family SG8-39; genus DAHVFK01. The sequence continues at coordinate 626 of CAZLUX010000155.1, read as the reverse complement.
CTTGGCGCGCGCAGCTACGGCTGTGTGCGCGCTTCAAACGCCTCGCCGCGCGCGGCCTGAACCGCAACAAGATCGTGGTGGCCATCGCGCGCGAGCTCTCGGGGTTCGTCTGGGCGATCGCCCAGGACATCAAGCCGCTCTGAGAAGCAAAGGCCAACATCTGCTTGCAAGGAGACGCTATCGCACGAGCCACCTTGATGCCCGATCGGCAACGCGGTGCGGCCCCGGCTGGAGAACCCTCGTTGAAACGTTATTGATCCGGTGCTCGCACCGGCATCTCAGAGCCTAGAGCGAGGCCGCTCCGTGACGCACAACAGTCTGGCGCTATCCAACGCGCGCATATCAGCATGATCGACCGTCGTCACCTCAGGCCCCGCCGCGTTGCCCATCGGGCGTTATGTGAACCGAAATCACTGCGCCGAAAGCAGAGGCTACCACTTGCCTCTTGACAGCATTAAGCCATATCAACGTCCGAACTCAGGGGCGCCGCTCAGCACGCCGCTTAGCGTGCTTACGTTGCTCATCGCGGCGTCCCCTGGAGTGAGTCGTTCTCTCGCGAGACGGGCCACTTGGTTGACATAGGCTCGATCTGCGAACAGCTGTCAACGCGGTCCTCAGCACCCGCG
>CAZLUX010000154.1:1579-6465 GCA_964562815.1 uncultured Enterobacteriaceae bacterium | reverse complement strand
GCGGCCGATCTGCACGAACCAGGCCCAGGCGAGCAGCCCGACCACGCCGATCGAGACGAGCGGCAGCGCTCGAGCGTTCATGCCGCGTACTGGAACGGCGAGAAGAAGCCGTTCTTGCCCGACAGCTCCCAGCTCATGCCGTGGTCCTTGTAGCTGAGCTTCTTCGAGCGCGCGGTGACCGCGGGGTTACCCGGCGCGATGCACAAGGGATGGTTGCTGACGGTGATCTCGGCCCCGCCCTGCCCTTCGAGCGCCTCGATCGACATCTCGGCCACGTTCGGGATCTTCATGCTGCGCTGTCTTCCCTTCGCCTGGTAGTCGATCGGCACGCTCGCCAACCCCAGGATCTTGCCCACGTGCGAGGCGAGCGCCGCGGGATGGCCGCCGGCCTGGCCGCCGAAGATCTTGGTCAGCGCGTCCTTCTGCTTGTCGTTCGCCCGCTCGTCGAGATAGACCGCGGCGTCCCAATTCACCTGCGCCATGTGGCCCGGCGAGCGCACCGCGAAGGCGACGTTCAGCCCGTCCAGCGCCACGTCCTCGAACTTGCCCTTGTCGATGTGCCAGGCGATCAGCACCCCGCACTCGTCCTCGGTCGGCTTGCTCAGAAATACGCAGGGGCAGGCGGCCTCGCAGTTGCAGCTCTCGAAATACGTTCCTTCCAGTTTCCAGCTCATGATCAACCCTCCTCTCAGGTTGCGGCGCGCATTACCGCGTCGAAAGGCGGACACTGTGTGGAAGATAGAGCGGCTGATTCAAAACTTCCATCCCCAATCTCAGGCAATGGAATTCTAGGAGCCACGGAGGACCTGCATCGGGCGGGATTCGGGCCATTTCGCCTGGACCCGCGAAGCGAATCCGCCGCTGGAGTAGAATTCCCTTCCGAAACCGCTGGTTATCCCGCAACCATCCCGAATGGCCTCACCGTCGAGCAAGAGTCTGAACGCCCCCTCGCCCTCCAACTTCATCCGTCAAGTCGTAGAACACGACCTCGCCAGCGGCAAGCACAAGAGCGTGCGCACGCGCTTCCCGCCGGAGCCGAACGGCTACCTGCATTTCGGCCACGCCAAGTCGATCTGCCTCAACTTCGGCCTCGCGCGCGACTACGGCGGGGTGTGCCACCTGCGCTTCGACGACACCAACCCGACGAAGGAAGAGCAGGAATACGTCGATTCGATCGTCGACGCGGTGCGCTGGCTCGGCTTCGACTGGGGCGAGCACCAGTACTTCGCCTCGGACTACTTCGACCGCCTCTACGGGTTCGCGCGCAATCTGGTCCAGCGCGGCCTCGCCTACGTCGACTCGCTCACCGCCGAGGAGATTCGCGCCCATCGCGGCACGCTGACCGAGCGCGGCCGCAACAGCCCCTTCCGCGACCGTCCGGTCGAGGAAAGCCTGGACCTGCTGCAGGAGATGAAGGACGGCAAGCACGCCGACGGCATTCACGTGCTGCGGGCCAAGATCGACATGCAGAGCGGCAACATCAACCTGCGCGACCCGGTGATGTACCGAATACGGCATGCCGAGCACCACCGCACCGGCGATGCCTGGTGCATCTATCCGAGCTACGACTGGGCGCACGGCGTCTCGGACGCGATCGAGCGCATCACGCACTCGATCTGCACGCTCGAGTTCGAGGATCACCGGCCGCTCTACGAGTGGTTCAACGAGCGCCTGGCCGAGGCGGGCCTGCTCGAGCGGCCGCTGCCGCAGCAGATCGAGTTCGCGCGCCTCAACCTGACCTACGTGATGCTCTCCAAGCGCAAGCTGATCCAGCTGGTCGACGAGGGCCACGTCGAGGGCTGGGACGACCCGCGCATGCCGACCCTGGTCGGCGCGCGGCGGCGGGGCTACACGCCGGAGGGCTTTCGCCGCTTCGCCGAGCGCATCGGCGTCGCCAAGGCCGACTCCTGGATCGAGCTCTCGGTCCTCGAAGACTGCATGCGCGAACATCTGAACGAGGTCGCCCCGCGCCGCATCGCGGTGCTCGACCCGCTCAAGCTGGTGATCGACAACTACCCGGAAGGCGGGGAAGAGCTCTGCGAGGCGCCGAACCATCCGCAGAAGCCCGACTGGGGCAAGCGCGAGGTCCCCTTCTCGCGCGAGCTGTGGATCGAGCGCGACGACTACGCCGAGGCGCCGCCGAAGGGATTCTTCAGGCTCTTTCCGGGAAATCGGGTACGCCTGCGCTACGCCTACGTGATCGAGTGCACCGGCTACGACAAGGCCACCGACACCGTTCACTGCAAGCTCTTCGAGGATTCCCGCTCGGGCACGCCGGGCGCGGACGCCTACAAGGTCAAGGGCAACATCCACTGGCTGAGCGCGAAGCACGCGCACGCCGCCGAGGTCCGCCTCTACGACCGCCTGTTCGCGACGCCGCACCCCGAGGGCCTCGGCGACCTCAACCCCGATTCGAAGAAGATCGTTTCCGTCCGGCTCGAGCCCGTGTTGCGCGACGCGAGGCCGGAGGAGCGCTTCCAGTTCGAGCGCCATGGCTACTTCGTCGCCGATCGCGAGAACCCCGCGGTGTTCAACCGAACGGTGACGCTGAGGGACTCATGGGGCAGCGGAAAGTAGCGCCGCGGCGCAGGGCAAGCGCCCTGCAGGTCGCGACCACGATGGTCTGGGCTCTGTTCGCCATCGGGCGCAAGAACACGTGGCAGAAGGACGGCGCAACGATCTCGCTGTTCCAGGCGGTGGTCGGCGCGTTCCTCGGCTTGGTCGTCATCGTGGCGCTCCTGATTCTGCTGGTCACGCTCGCCACGCGATGACATCGGGGCGGCGCAGGCGCATGTATCTGGGCAGCCTGGCGCTCCTGCTGCTCGGCCTTTTCGCGGCCGCCGTGATCTATGTGACGACGGAAGACGATTCAGACGGCGTGATCGGCTACGAGGTGGTCAATGGTGTCGCGTATCCGGTCGCGCCGGCCGACTCCAAAGCCTACCAGCGCGACCTCGAGCGCTTCGGCGGCAAGGCGAACGTGCTCGCGGTCGAGTTCACGCGCTGGTTCGAGAGCCTGTGGCAGGGAAGGCGGCTTGCATTCAGCGTGGGCTTCCTCGGCATCATCGCCTCGCTCGCGCTCTACCTCTTCGCGAAATACCTGGAGCCCGAATGATCCGGCCGCTCCTTGCCGCCCTCGCCTGCTGCCTCTCGGTGGCGGCGCACGCCTTCGACCTCGAGGGCCATCGCGGCGCGCGCGGCCTCGCGCCGGAGAACACGCTGCCGGGCTTCGCGCGGGCGCTGTCGATCGGGGTCAGCACGCTCGAGCTCGACGTGGGCGTGACGCGCGACGGCGTGGTCGTGATCTCGCACGAGCGCGGCATGATGCCCGATATCGCGCGCGGGCCCGACGGCAGGTGGATCGCGCTGCCGGGGCCGCTGATCCACGACGTGACCTACGCCGAGCTCGAGCGCTACGACGTCGGCCGGCTCGACCCGGCGACGCGCTACGCGCGCAAGTTCCCGGACCAGGTGCCCGCCGACGGCGCGCGCGTGCCGCGGCTGGCGGACCTCTTCGCGCTGGTGAGGAAGGCCGGCAACGACACGGTGCGCTTCAACATCGAGACCAAGCTCTCGCCCGAGGCGCCCGCCGAGACGCTGCCGCCGGCGCCGTTCGCACGCGCCGTGATCGCCGCGATCCGCGCCGGGGGGATGGAGAGGCGCTCGATGATGCAGTCCTTCGACTGGCGCACGCTGAAGATCGTGCAAGCCGAGGCGCCGGATATCCCGACCGTCTACCTCAGCGCGCAGCAGCGCTGGCTCGACAACATCCGCGCCGGCGACCCGGCGGGCTCGCCCTGGACCGCGGGCCTGAAGTTCGCCGCCTGCGGCTCGGTGCCGAAGATGGTGAAGGCGGCTGGCGGCGCGGTCTGGTCGCCCTTCTTCGGTGACCTCGACGCGGCCAAGGTCGCCGAGGCGCACGCGCTGGGCCTGAAAGTGATCCCCTGGACCGCGGGCACGCGGGCGCAGATTGACGCCATCCTGGCGCTGAAAGTGGACGGAATGATCACCGACCGCCCGGACTGGGCGCGCGATGCGATGCGGCATGCCGGCCTCGCGCTGCCGCGCGCGACGCCCGTGGCGCCCTGAGCGCGAACAGGTGTAATGTTGGTCCGGCAGGCTAGCCGCCATGGACCACGACGCCCTTTCCGGGATCGAAGAGTTCTGCGCCGCGCAGTACTACGCGTTCGACGCCGGGGCCTGGGTCGCGCGTGCGCAGCGCGACGGCCTGCGCCTCGCCGCGGCGGCCGAGTACCTCGCGCTCACCAGCTGGTACGGCCACGAGCAGGAGCTCGCCGAGATCGCCGCGCGCATCCGCGCGCAGGTCGGCCGCGAGGACCCGGAGCGGCTGCCGCTGGCGCGCTTCTCGGCCCGCATCCGCTACCTCCTTGCCCGGCGGCAAAACCGCCCTGACGGCCTGGCCTGATTCCGGTTTATCCTCGCGGTGTCCCGCACCCGAGGAAGCCGCACCATGAGCAAGCCGAGCATCGACGTCGACGCCGCCAGGAAGCTGGTCGACGAAATTTCAGCCAACCTCGAATCGCTGCCCGCCGGCGGCGAGCGACAGGCAGAGCTGCGCGCCGAAGTGGAGGCATTGCGCGCGCTGCTCGAGCGCCCGGACGCGGAGCACCCGGAGATCGAGGACCGGATGAAGACCGTGCACGGCCAGTTCGACCGCTACAAGGAAGAGCTGCAGGCCGAGGGCATGCGCGCCGGGATGTTCCTCTCCGCGCTCGGCCGCATGCTCGGCCTCGACTGAGGCGCGCTCAGGCGAGGGCCAGGTCGGGCTCCAGCCCGAGGAGGTATCGCCCCACGGTCTCGAAGTGGGCGCGGCGGCCCTGAAGCTGCTGCGCCACCGCGTGCAGGTCGCGAAAGCGCCGCTCGAA
>CAZLUX010000154.1:0-1479 GCA_964562815.1 uncultured Enterobacteriaceae bacterium | reverse complement strand
CGGCGCTCGGCCTGATCGTCGCGCGAGACGCTGAACGCCTCGGGCACGAACAGGTCCTTCACCTCGTAGGCGTCGCTCGCGGTGCCGCGCAGGCCGACCACCTGCCAGATGTCGGTCCACTGCGCCTCGGCGGCGCGAAAGAGCATCGTGCGTCCGTGCGCGGCGCCTTCGATCCTGCAGTAGCCGCCGAGCCAGTTGGCGTGGCGGCCGCCGCTCGCGAACGCGAAAGAGCCGCTGACGCGCCAGCCGCCCTCGACCGGCACCGCGCGCGCGTTCGGTCCCGGCCCCCAGGCGAGCACCGCGCGCGGCTCGCGCCCGAACATCTCGCCGGCCACTTCGGGCGCGACGAAGGCCGCGATCATCGAGCAGACCGAGTTCTGGCACAGGCACCAGGCGGTGCTGGCGTCGTGGCGCGCGATCTCGGCGATCGTCTCGACGAAGGAGACCGGATCGCTCTCGCCGCCGCCGTAGGCCTTCGGCAGCAGCATCCGGAACCAGCCGCCTTCGTGCAGCGCGTCGAGCAGCCCGGGCGGCAGGCGCCGCTCGCGCTCGATCGCATCGGCCGAGCGCGCGACCAACGCGGTCAAGTCAACGAGATCCTTCACCTGCCCCCTATCTCTGCGGCGTCGTAGCCGGGCGCGTAGCGCACGTTGCTCTGCTCCGGGTTGCGGTTCACCAGCGGCCGCGCGAAGAGCGGGTGCCGCATGCTGCGCACCTCGTGCTCGAGCGTGAACAGCCTGCGGCCGCTCGCCGGGTCGACCAGGTCGCGGAAGCGGTACTGGTGCTGGTCGCTTTCCTCGCTGATCAGCCCGTGCTCGAGGAGCCGCAGGTACGGGCCGGAGAAGTCCGCGAGGTAGACCTGGATGTGGTGCCCGTCGTAGGGCGGCGGCTCGCGCTCGCTCTCGCGGTAGACGAGCACCTGGTCCGGGCCGACGTCCACGCGCGCGGCGCCGTCCTCGAGGCGCGCGGGCGCGTCCATGATCTCGCGGTAGAAACGCGCGATGCCCTCGGCGGCACCGCCCGGCACGTCGAGCTCGACGTAGGGCATGCCCAGCCGCATGCGCCCGAAGCGCGGCTGAGGCTCGTGCGCGCGGATCACGTTGCCCCAGGGGCTCACCGCCTCGACGAAGCCTTCGTGCTCGGCGAAGGCGAACCGAGTGCCGTCGAGCGCGTGCCGGGCGCGCGCCAGGCGCGCGAGCAGCGCATCGCGACCGGGGATCACGATCCCCACCCGGCCGCGCAGCACTTCCGGCTTCGAGGTCGGCAGGTGAAACTGGCTGCGCCCGACGTTGACCCACATGTTGTCGGTGCCGGTCATCAGGTAGGGGTCGCGGGTCAGACCGAGCGCGCTCACGTAGAACGCGGTCGCGAGCTGCTGGTCGGGGATCCTGGTGTTGACGTGCTCCAGCGCGACGATGTTGCCCAGGTCTTCCGCCGCCCGGTCATAGCCTTTCCGCATGCGGGCAGATTGCCGCATGC
>CAZLUX010000153.1:0-6466 GCA_964562815.1 uncultured Enterobacteriaceae bacterium | reverse complement strand
TGATGCCGCCCGTCATCGCCTGGCCGAAGGTGTCGTTGACGTGCATGAAGACCGCCGTGCGCGCGTCGACGCCAGTGGCGTTGAACAGGTCGCCGATCAGCGACAGGCCGTTGCGGACGAGGTCGATCGCGGTCGGGAAGTTGCGGAACACGTACTTGTAGCCCTGCTCGGTGATCTGCGGCGCCGCGGCGATGTTGACCACCAGCGGCACGCCGCGCTGCTCGGCCACCTGGGCGATGGCGGCGGTCTGCCCCGAGTCGAAGGCGCCGACCAGCACATGCGCGCCTTCGTGGATCAGGCGCTCGGCGCGGGTGCGCGCGGTGTTGACGTTCGATTCGGTGTCGGCGTTCATGAGCTCGATGTCGACGCCGAGCATCGACTTCAGCACGGCCGGCGCGAGGTCGGCGCCGAGCTGGCAGGACTGGCCGATCAGGGCCTCGTAGCTCGAGCGCGGCAGCAGCACGCCGACCTTGAGCTTGGATGCCGCGCGCGCGATGCCGAACGGGGCGAGCGCGCTGGCGGCGCCCAGGCCGGCGATCGCAGTGTTGAACTGGCGGCGGCTGATTCGCTTGACTTGCGTCATCGTGGAGCCCTCCTCTCCTTGGTTGCGCGGGATTGTTATAGATCATTACAATCCGGCGGTCAATGACCCGACGCCCGCCATCCCCCCATCGACCGCGCGCCCTGGCGCCGATGACGCGCGTCCCGGGGGTGGACTACGGGGTGCTCGACGAGCTCCTCGGCTATTCGCTGCGCCGGGCCCAGGTGGCCCTGTTCCTCGCCTTCCACGCCGCGACGAGGAGCCAGCACATCACGCCGCCGCGCTTCACCGCGCTGGTGATCGTCGGCGCCAACCCGGGAATCAGCCAGTCGACGCTCGGCGCGGTCCTCGGCATCGCACGCTCCGGGGCGATGCTGCTCACCAACTGGATGGTCGGCCGCGGCCTGGTCGAGCGCCGCCGGCGCGCGGACGACGGCCGCGCCTGGGGGCTGCACCTGACGCGGCGCGGCACGCAGGCCCTCGACAGGATGAAGGCCGAGGTGCTGGCCGAGGACCGCCGGCGCGCTTCGAAGCTCAGTGCTGCGGAGCAGCGCGAGCTGCTGCGTCTGCTCGAAAAGCTGGCCGGCTAGCGCGGCGCCATGCGCAGCGCGCCGTCCAGCCGAATGACCTCGCCGTTGAGCTGCACGTTCTCGACGATGTGCAGCGCGAGCCGAGCGTACTCCACGGGGCTGCCGAGGCGCTTGGGGAAGGGAACCGAGTCGGACAGCGACTGGCGCACCGGCTCGGGCAGCTTGCCGAGCAACGGCGTATCGAAGATCCCGGGCGCGATCGTCATGACGCGCACGCCGAACTGGGCGAGGTCGCGCGCCAGCGGCAGGGTCATCGACACGATGCCGCCCTTGGAGGCCGAGTACGCGGACTGCCCGATCTGGCCGTCGTAGGCCGCGATCGACGAGGTGTTGATCATGACGCCGCGCTCGCCGTCGGCGAGCGCGGGCAGCGGGATCATGTCGGCGGCGGCGAGCCGCATCATGTTGAAGCTGCCCACCAGGTTCACGTTGACGATGCGGGCGAAATGCTCGAGCGGCATCGGCCCGTCCTTGCCGACCAGGCGCTTCGAGCCGCCGATGCCGGCGCAGTTGACCAGGATGCGCGCCGGACCGTGGGCCGCGCGCGCTTTGGCGATGGCGGCCTCGGCGCCGGCCGCGTCGGCGACGTCGCACTCGACGAACACGCCGCCGATCTCGGCCGCGAGCCTGCCGCCGAGCTCCGCGTTGAGGTCGAGCAGGGCGACCCTCGCCCCCGCCGCGGCGAGCCCGCGCGCGGTGGCCGCGCCGAGCCCCGACGCGCCGCCTGCGACCAGCGCCGCCTGTGCCTTGATCTGCATGCTCCCTCCCTTGCCGTCAGTACAGCGTGCGCGCGAGCTTCTTGCGGTAGTCGGCGACGAGCTCCGGCTCGCCTTCCGCGAGGTTGAAGATGTTCAGAATCTGCTTGCGCGCGGCGTCGTCGTTCCAGCTCTTGTCGCGCCGGACGATCTCGAGCAGCTCGTCGAGCGCCTCGCGGTAGCGCTTGGCGGCGGCGTAGGCGCCCGCGAGCGCGAAGCGCGCGGCATGGTCCGCGGGGTCCGCGGCCAGCTTCTCGCGCAGCTTGCCCTCGTCGGCCCCGGAGCGCGCGAAGCGGATCGCGGCGCGCAGCGCTTCGATGCGCGGCTCGAGGTCGACGTCGAAGCGCACCGCGTCGAGCAGCGCCTCGGCCTCGTCGGCGCGACCGGCGTCGATCAGCTGCTGCGCCTGCACGAGGCGCGCCTCGTTGTCGGCCTCCGCGAGCAGCTTGTCGACGAAGGCGCGCACCTGGGACTCGGGCAGGGCGCCGAGGAAATGCGCCACCGGCTTGCCCTCGCGGAACGCCATCACGTCCGGGATCGAGCGCACGCCGAAGGCGGCGGCGAGCTCCTGGTTCTCGTCGGAGTTGACCTTGACCAGCTTGATGCGGCCGGCGTACTCGGCGGCGAGCTTCTCCAGGATCGGCGTCAGCGCGCGGCAGGGAGCGCACCAGGGCGCCCAGAAGTCGACCACGACGGGCAGGGCCCTGGAGGCTTCGAGGACCTCGCGTTCGAAATCCGGCGTGGCGACATCGACGGCGTGCGTGGACATGGCGTTATCTTGCATGTTGATGAGGCGATTATGGCGAAGCTTTGGGCGGCGATGCGATAATCAAGCCCCGATTCCCTTTCGCATCGTGAAAGAAACGCGCAAATGACCTACGTCGTCACCGAAGACTGCATCAAGTGCAAGTACATGGACTGCGTCGAAGTCTGCCCCGTGGATTGCTTCTACGAAGGCGAGAACATGCTCGTCATCCACCCGGACGAGTGCATCGACTGCGGCGTGTGCGAGCCCGAGTGCCCGCCTGCGGCGATCGTGCCCGACTCGGACGATAAGGCGGCCAAGTGGCTGCCGCTCAACACCGAGTATGCGGCCAAGTGGCCCAACATCACGCGCAAGGGAACCGCGCCTTCGGATGCCGACGAGCACAAGGACGAGGAAGGCAAGTTCGACAAGTACTTCTCGGCGGAGCCGGGCAAGGGCGAGTAGGGCGCGCGCTCGACTTTCGCGCTCGCGTCTCAGCCCGACGGGCCCATGAAGTCGAGGTTGTGGATGCCCTTGAGCTCGTCCTTCACCGTCTTGTGCACCTCGGCCATCTTCGGCAGCGCCTTGCGGAAGGCGGCGACCACGGCGGGGTCGAACTGCTTGCCCGACTCGGCGACGATCCGGCGCGCGGCTTCCTCGACGGGGATGGCGTCGCGCCGCCGCTGCGTCGCCGTCATCGCCTCGAAGGCGTCGGCCAGCGCGAGGATGCGCGCGGCGACCGGAATCGCGTCGCCCTTGAGCCCCTTGGGGTAGCCGGTTCCGTCCCAGCGCTCGTGGTGCGCGAGCGCCATCGCGCGCGCGGTTGCCAGAAGCGGGTCGCTCTGCTCGCCGATGATCGCGGCGCCGAATTCGGGATGCCTGCGCATCTCCTGCCACTCGGCGGGGTTGAGGGCGTCGGTCTTGCGCATCACGTATTCGGGCACACCGAGGGTGCCGATGTTGTGCAGTGGCGAGGCCTGGGCGAGGACCTCGCAGACCTGCGGCTGCGCCCCGAGCGCCTGCGCCAGCAGCTTCACGTATTCCGCCATGCGCACGACGCGGTTGCTCATGCTGCCGCCTTCGCGGATCTCGAGCGCGCGGGCGAGCAGCTCGATCAGCAGCTGCCGCGTGCGATTCAGATCGCCCGTGCGCTCGGCGACCCGGCTCTCGAGCTGATGGGTCTGACTCGAGAGCGCGAGGTGGGTGCCGATCCGGGCGAGCGCGAGCTGCGGGCTCAGAGGCTTCGTGATGTAATCCACCGCGCCCAGCATCAGCCCGTGCGCCTGGTCCTTGGGATCGTCCTGGGCGCTGACGAAGATCACCGGGATCCGCGCAGTGGCCGGGTTCGCCTTGAGTGCGCGGCACATCTCGTAGCCGTTGGTGCCCGGCATGCGCACGTCGAGCAGGATCAGGTCGGGCGGCGGCGCCTGCGTGGCGCCCGCCATGCCCGATGCGGCGTTCATGGCCAGCCGCGTGTCGTAGCGCGGCTTGAGCATGGTGTGCACGAAATTGCGGATGTCCTCGCTGTCGTCGACGACGAGGATCAGCGGCCGCTTGGCCGGGCCTGGGGGCGTATCCGGAGACTGCGCCATGACGCGCTACTGTGCCACATCCGCGGCCATGCGGCGCAGCTCGGTCTTGAGCACTTTGCCATAATTGTTTTTGGGCAGGGCCGGCACGAAGCGGTACTCGCGCGGGCGCTTGAAGCGCGCGATGTGCTCGAGACAGAAGGCGTCGAGCTCGGCCGGGGGGACCGGCCGCCCGGCGACGACGAAGGCGACCACCTCCTCGCCCCACTCGGGGTGGGGGCGGCCGACCACCGAGCACTCGGCCACCGCGGGGTGGCGCAGCAGCACCTCCTCGATCTCGCGCGGGTAGATGTTGGTCCCGCCCGAGATGATCATGTCTTTCGACCGGTCCTTGAGGGTCAGAAATCCCGCGGCGTCGAGGCTGCCGACGTCGCCCGTGTGCAGCCAGCCGCCGCGCAGGGCGCGCGCGCTCGCCTCGGGGTTCTGCCAGTAGCCCGCCATCACGCAGTCCGAGCGGGTGACGACCTCGCCGGCCTCGCCCGGCGGCAGCGGCCTGTCGTCGGCGTCGAACACCGCCACCTCGACGCCGGTCCTCGCGATGCCGCAGGTCTCGAGCGCGCGCCGCTCCGCATGCATCGCCTGGGTCAGGCCGGTGATCGTCATCGGGCTCTCGCCCTGGCCGTAGAGCTGGTACAGGCGCGGCCCGAACAGCTCGATCGCGCGCAGGCTGTCGGCGACGTACATCGGCGCGCCGCCGTAGCTGATCGTCTTCAGGTTCGCCGGCGGCCGCGCGGCCGGGCTCGCGAGCAGGCGCACGATCATGGTCGGCGCGGCGAAGAACGAGACGTTGCGCCAGGTCTCGAGCAGGGCGTAGATCTCCTCCGGGTCGAAGTGGCCCGACTCGGGGATCACGTTGACCGCGCCGGCGGCGAAGTGCGGCAGGCCGTACATGCCGGAGCCGTGCGAGAGCGGCGCCGCGTGCAGGATCGAGTCGCCCGGCGCGAGCTTGTCGATGTCGGCGAAGTAGGCCTGGGTCGCGAACAGCAGGTTGCGGTGGGTGAGCACCGCCCCCTTGGGCACGCCCGTGGTGCCGCTGGTGTAGAACAGCCAGGCGGGATCATCCGGGGACACGTCCGCGCAGTCGATCGGCTCCCCATCAAAGAGTCTCTTGAAGTCCCCCGACGAAATCGAAATCGCCGTCGGCACTGCCGACTCGAGGTCGGGCGTGACGAAGCACAGCTTCGCGCCGGAGTTCTCCAGGATGTAGGCGAACTCGCGCGGGTGCAGCTTGGCGTTCATCGGCACCGCGACCAGCCCGGCGTGCCAGCAGGCGAACTTCAGCTCGTAGTACTCGGGGCAGTTCTTCATCGCCAGCGCGACGCGCTCGCCCGCGGCGAGCGAGAACTTCTTCTTCAGGGAATGTGCCAGCCTGGAAACCCGCGAAGCCATGTCCGCGTACGACCTCACGGCCTTGCCTCCCACTGCGAGGGCGGGCTGCTCGGGCAGCCAGCGGGCGCTGCGCAGGAGCAGGTGGGCGAGGTTCATGCGGGGTCGGGCAAGCCGAACAGAGCGCGGGCATTGCGCCCGGTCTGCGCGGCCACCTCTTCCTCGGGCCGGCCGAGCGCGCGCGCCACGGCGCGCAGGACGTGCGGCAGGAACGCCGGCTCGTTGCGCCGCGCCTTCGGCTGCGGCTGCATGTCGCGCGGCGTGAGGTAGGGCGCGTCGGTCTCGAGCAGCAGCCGGTCGGCGGGAATCTCGCGCACCAGCTCGAGCAGGTGGCGTCCGCGCCGCTCGTCGCAGATCCAGCCGGTGATGCCGACGTACAGGCCGAGTTCGAGGTAGGCGCGCAGCTCGTCGCGCTCCCCCGTGAAGCAGTGGGCGACCGCCTGCTCCACCTTGTGCGACCTGACGATCTCGGCGAAGCGCGGGTGCGCGTCGCGCGAGTGCAGGAACAGCGGCTTGCCGAGCTCGACGCCGAGCTCGAGCTGGGCGACGAACCAGCGCTCCTGGTCCGAATGTGTTGAGAAATTGCGGTGGTAGTCCAGGCCGCACTCGCCGATCGCGACCACGCGCGGATGCGCGGCGATCTCGCGCAGCGCCGGAATCGTGGCGTGGTCGCAGTCGCGCGCGTGGTGCGGATGCACGCCGGCGGTGGCCCACAGGCCGTGCGTCTCGGCCAGGTGCGCCGCGGCGAGACTGTCCGCGACGCTGGAGCCGGTGACCACGATCGTGCCCACGCCGGCGGCGCGGGCGCGGGCGAGCACCGCCTCCAGGTCGTCGTCGAACGACGCATGGGTCAGGTTGGC
>CAZLUX010000152.1:2421-6621 GCA_964562815.1 uncultured Enterobacteriaceae bacterium | reverse complement strand
AGGCCCATCTCGTCGGCCATCTGCCGGCGCAGCAGGTACTTCTGGATCTTGCCGGTCACGGTCATCGGGAAGCCCTCGACGAACCTCACGTAGCGGGGGATCTTGTAGTGCGCGATCTGGCCGCGGCAGAACTCGCGGATCTCCTCCTCGGTCGCGCTCATGCCCTGGCGCAGCACGACACAGGCGCACAGCTCCTCGCCGTAGCGGTCGTCGGGCACGCCGACGCACTGCACGTCCTGGACCTTGGGATGGCGGTAGAGGAACTCCTCGACCTCGCGCGGGTAGATGTTCTCGCCGCCCCGGATCACCATGTCCTTCGAGCGGCCGACGATGTTGCAGTAGCCCTCGGCGTCGATCGTGGCGAGGTCGCCGGTGTGCATCCAGCCCGCGGCGTCGATCGCCTCGCGGGTCTTGTCCTCGTCGTTCCAGTAGCCGAGCATCACGCAGTAGCCGCGGGTGAGCAGCTCGCCCTTCTCGCCGCGCGGCACGACGCGGCCCTCGGCGTCGACGATCTTCACCTCGATGTGCGGCTGGATCCGGCCGACGGTCGAAACGCGCCGCTCGAGCGGATCGTCGACCGAGCTCTGGAAGCTCACCGGCGAGGTCTCGGTCATGCCGTAGGCGATCGTGACCTCGCGCATGTTCATCTTGTCGGCCACGCGCTTCATCACCTCGACCGGGCAGGGCGAGCCGGCCATGATCCCGGTGCGAAGCGTCGAGAGGTCGTACTTGGCGAAGTCAGGGTGGTCGAGCACCGCGATGAACATCGTCGGCACGCCGTGCAGCGCGGTGCAGCGCTCGGCCTGCACCGCCTCGAGCACGCTCTTGGGTTCGAACCCGCCGTCGGGGTAGACCATCGTCGCGCCGTGGGTGAGGCAGGCGAGGTTGCCGAGCACCATGCCGAAGCAGTGGTAGAGCGGGACCGGGATGCACAGGCGGTCCTTCTCGCTGAAGCGCATCGCCTCGCCGATGAAGTAGCCGTTGTTGAGGATGTTGTGGTGGGTCAGGGTCGCGCCCTTGGGCGCGCCGGTGGTGCCCGAGGTGAACTGGATGTTGATCGGGTCGTCGAACTGCAGCGTCCGCCCCAGCGCCTCGAGCTGCTCCACCTCGGCGTCGCTCGCGTCGACCAGCAGCTCGTCGAAGTTGAGCATGCCGGCCGTCTTCTCCTTGCCGAGCCGGATCACGGTCTCGAGGCTCTTCAGGTCGAGCGCGACCGACTGCAGGATCTCGATGTAGTTGCTCGTCTTGAACGAGGGCGACAGGATCAACGCCTTGCAGCCGACCTTGTTCAGGGCGTACTCGAGCTCGGACCTGCGGTAGGCGGGATTGATGTTCACTAGGATCAGCCCTGCCTTGGCGGTCGCGAACTGGGTCAGCACCCACTCGGAGCAGTTCTGCGACCAGATGCCGATCCGTTCGCCCGGGGCGAGGCCGAGCCGCCGCAGGCTGCAGGCGAGGTTGTCCACCCGGCGCTTGAGCTCGCCCCAGCTCCAGCGCACGTCCTGGTGCCTGACCACGAGCGCGTCGCGGGCCGCGTACTTCGCCGCCATGCGGTCGAAATGCGCGCCGATCGTCTCACCGATGAGGGGCGTCAACGACGCCCCGTGCACATAACTCGGTTTTTCTTCCATGACGGGCCTCCTCCGGTCGCCTCTTTGGCGCCATGCTACTCAGATCGAGGAACTGCGTCACGAATCCTGACGCCGCGCGCCAGCTTGCGCCAATGTCAAATTGGATCAAGCCCCTTGCCGCGCCTGGGCTGGGGTGCAAGCATGGCTCGAAGCTTGGGCGAAATGCTCGAGAGAGGGCGGAATGGCGGCAGCGGAGAGAATCTACCGGCGAACCCAAGCGGGACTGTGGGCCTGGCAGAACCAGAGTCCCAACGTTCCGGTCGAGATGCGCAACATCCTCGCGCTGGTGGTCGACAAGACGCACCCCGACGCGATCCGCGCCCGGTTGCGCCGCTATACCGACGCGCAGATCGAAGGCTGGCTGGCGCAGCTCGAGAAGCTGCGCCTGCTCGAATCGGAGCCGATGGCGCCCGACCACGACCTCGACTTCACCGGCAACTTCCTGATCTCGGAATTTCTCGGCGAGCAGGCCGCCTAGCTGCCGGCTTTCTCCGGGCCCGCTCGCAGCAGCTCGCGCACCGACCTGCCGAGCCGCCACGCCGAAAGGACCACCAGCGCGACACGCGCCCCGCGCTGCAGCAGTCGCGGCGGGGCCAGGACGAGAATCGTGCCCGCCGCCGCGACGACGAGCAGCGGCCGCGAGGCCGCGAAGCGCACGCCGAGCGCGGTGGCCTCAACGAACCACAGTCCGCGCCGCAGTTCCGCCGCGTGCGTCGCGAGCTGCTCGCGCTGGGCACCGCTTTGCCGCATTAGCGCTTCGCGGCGCGCGACGAGGCTCTTCAGGCGCGCACTCATCGGCGCGAGAGACGCTCGCGGTCCTTGGCGAGCTCGGCGAGCGTCGCCTCGAGAAACCGGGGCCGCGCCCGCACCCGCGAGACGAAGCCCCAAATCGTGGCGGCCGCCACCGCCAGCCCGGCGAGCGCGAGCCCGATCGTGACCAGCATACGGTGGGTTTCCCAGAACGCCGCCGCCAGCGCGAGCGCGCACAGCAGCAGCGCCGCGGAACCGACGAACACCGCCGCTACCCCCCACATGAGCAGCGAGACCAGGCGCTCCGCCTGCTCTTCGATCTCGGTGCTGGCGAGATCGAGGCGCGTATGCGCCAGCGCGACCAGCGTGGCGAGCACGCGCTGCAGCGAGGCGAACAGACCGGCGCGCGCCCCGCCTGCGTCCTGGGCCTGCGCGGGATCGGTCATTGTGGTGCGCTACTTGCGCCCGATCAGGTAGCCGAGCAGCACGCCGAGTCCGGTTGCAACGCCGATCGACTGCCAGGGATTTTGGTGCACGTACGCGTCGGTCGCCTTGGCCGCTTCGCGCGAGCCGGCAGTCACGCGCTCTCCCGCGCCGGTGAGGCGAAGCTTGGCCGCATCCACCGACGCCTGAGCGCGGGCGCGCACGTTCGCCACCTTGTCGCCCGCCTGGCCGGCGGTCGCCTTGAGCAGCTCCTCGGCATCGGCCGCGAGGACGCGCAGGTCGTCCATCAGCTTGTCGGTCGTGACGTCAGTCATGATGTTCTCCTGTTCTCCGGTCGGGGCGCGCGCTTGCGGCCCCCGGATAGACGATAGCCTTTGGCTGGGAACAGGACTTGAGGCAGATCAAGCGCGCTGCCGGGCGCGCTCAGGCGCGGCGCAGGCAGTCCTCGAGCAGCGCGAGCGCGCGTTCGGCAAACGCCCACATGTTCGCCTCGCGGTCGGCGCGGCCGGTCTCGAGCGTCACCGCGGCTTCGCGCGGCCCGCTGACCGCGATGCAGGCGTGTCCGGGGGCGTCGCCGTAGCGATTGCCGCTCGGACCGCTGGCGCCGGTCTCGGCGAGGCTCCAGTCGGCGCCCAGCTTCTCGCGCAGTCGCCGCGCGGCGAGCCGGGCGTAAGCCTCGGTCGCCGAGCGCATGCCCTTCATTTCCTCGTTCGCAATCCCGAGCAGCGCCTCGCGCCCGGCATAGGTGTAGACGATCACGCCGCCGAGGTAATAGGCCGAGGCGCCTGGAACGGCGACCAAGGACGCATTGATCAGGCCGCCGGCGGAAGACTCCGCGACCGCGAGGGTTGCTTTGCGCGACTTGAGCAGCGCGCCGACAGCGCTGCCGAGACTGGTGAGCGATTGCATGCCTTGCCTTTGAAATAAAGTCCGGAGTGCGGAAAAAAGGGCTAGAGTAGCCGCAAGCAGACGGAGGGAGAAGCTGGGATGGATGCAGGCGACGGCAAGCCGGCCCGCCCGGCGTTCTGGTGCGCCGTATTGAACGGCGACGCGCGGCCGGTCGCGGCCGGCGTCGCGGTGCGCACCGTCAGAGGCGCTTATACTGCGTTGCGGCCGACGGAGCCGGAACGTGCGTCCGAGCCAGCGGGGCCGCTTTCCCGAATGAGGAGCGCGTGAGCAAGGCAGGCAAGATCAGGATGAAGCCGACGGAGTCCTCCGCCGAGTATTTCCGCAGGTCGCGGCCCAAGTTTCTCGACTGGGAGCCGCCGACCGAGGAGGAGCGGCTGCAGGAAGTGCAGGCGCGGCGGGACGCCAAGCAACGCGAGCTGGACAAGGTCATCCGCCTCGAGAAGGAGCGGCAGGCGGCGAAGAAGGC
>CAZLUX010000152.1:0-2321 GCA_964562815.1 uncultured Enterobacteriaceae bacterium | reverse complement strand
TCCATCGTGCGGCTCCACGCCAGCTTCGCCGCTTCGGGGTTGTACTTGAGGATCGGCAGCTTCTTCTCGTCCGCGGTCTCGTTGGCGAAGGCGTGCTTGGCCTGGTAGCGGTGAAACTCGAAGCCGACCCCGGCTTCGCGCAGCTTCTTCTCCAGCTCGTCGACCTTGCCGATCGGGAAGGCCTGGTCCTGGGTGGCCCAGTGCGCCATCAGCGGCGCCTTGATCTTCGAGGCGTCGACGTACTCGAGCGGCGGATAGCCGTACCAGACGACTTCCGCGTCCGCCTCGGGCACGTTCACCGCCGCGAGCAGCGTGAGCGCGCCGCCCATGCAGAAGCCGGTCACGCCGACCTTCTTGCTGCCGGTGGCCTTGAGGTGCGCCGCCGCGCCGCGCACGTCCTGCCCCGCGGCGTCGCCGAAATCGAGGTTGTTCATCAGGTGCTCGGCTTCGTTCGCCTCGAGGGCGGTCTTGCCCCGGTAAAGATCCGGCACCAGCGCCCGGTAGCCGGCGGCCGCCATCCTGTCGGCGACGCCCCGGATCTGATCGTTCAGGCCCCACCACTCCTGGATCACCACCAGGCCCGGCGCATTGGCGCCGGCGGCCGGCTCGGCGAGGTAGCCCGAGACGCTCTTGCCGTCGGGGCGCTTGAATTCGATGGTTTTTCCCATGCTTGCCTCCTTGTGGTTAATGCGGCGCGGCGGCGCTTACCCTGTGCTGCATCAGCATCGTCGTCGTGCCGCCGTCGGTTCCGTAGTCGGGATAGACGAAGCCGAGGATCTGCAGGGCGAAGCCCGCGCACAGGCAGAACAGCCCGGCGCGCGTCGCCACCGCGTTGCGCCAGTAGCGCCGCAGATTGCGCGCGCGCTCCTCGGGCGAGGGCTCGTCTTGCGCCGGCACCAGGCTGCGCCCGTCGGCGCTGATCTCGAGCCCGGGCGAGCGGTGCAGCGCGAGCAGCAGCGCGCCGGCGAAGTTGAGCATCAGTCCGAGCAGGGTAAGGGTGTCCGCCATGTCTTGTCCCGTTTGCGCCGACGACTACTTGGAGGGTAACGCCTCGAACTTGACCGGGGCCTTGATAAGGGCGGCGTGGCAGCTTCCGCGCTCGACGACGTCGACCCGGATCACCGTGTCCGCGTCCAGCTCCCGCAGCGCGGCTTCCCGCCGAGGGCCCTTCCACAGCCCCCGGTAGTACAGGCCCAGATTCGAGCGTCCCATGCGGGCGAACCCGTTCGCGTCAACGTACAGGAACTCGCGTACTCGTCCAACCGTCGCGGCGCACGCCTTGCGAAACTCATCGGCGGGAACCTTCTTCACGGCAACGCGTATCTCGATCTGGTCCGGGTCTCGCCGGTACGTCACGCTCGCGCCTTCGACCGGAGACGGCCAGTCCTCGATCCCGGTGAGCGCCACCTCCAGCTTGAAGCTGCCGAACTCGAGCTTGGACACCGGCGTCGCGCCGAGTTCCTCGAGCGGCGATGCCTGGACGGGGCCGGCAAGCGCGACGGCCGACGCTAGGAGCAGGGCTGCGCGATACACGTTCATTGCTGACTTATCCGTAACTCAATGCGAAAGATGCTAGAGGCATCACGATGCGGATGCAATCGCACAGCACCGTTACCTGTTCGCGCACTTCACCACGACGTCGTAACGGCTGGACGGCACGTACTTCGGGTCGCTGTCGTCGCCGCCGTCCCAGCGTTCTTCGACGAAGCAGAAGACATTGCTCTTGATCGCGGTGAAGGAAGTGCCGTCGGGCCCGTCCGCCATCCGGTCCCCGCACCAGCCGTCCGCGTTGATCATATCGCGAGAAAGGTCCACGGGAATCCTGCCCTTGGGGCAATAGGGCAGGGGGAGACCGAACAGTTCGTCGGGCCGTTGAGCAGCCGTGGCTTTGTCGGCGTTTCCCGAAAGCCGAATCACGCAACCTCGATACGACTTGCCGCCGTCCACGAATTCTTCGAGCGACTTCGTCAGGCTCTCGCGCGGACCCGAACCGAGCTTTTGGTAGACGAGATCACAGGTCCGCTCCAGCAGACCTGCGTGCGCTTCGGAGGCAAGCCCGACGAAGAGGATTGCGGAGAGCGCGCAGAAGAAGAAATGGAATCTGAGCATCTTTAATCTGTCGCGCGCTGGCGCCCCAGCAGCGGCACAAGGGGCCTACTTTGGCCGATGAAGCGCACAGAGCTTGTTGCCGTCCGGGTCGCGCACGTACGCCAAGTGCAAAGCGCCCAGCTTGCCCTCGCGCAGCCCCGGAGGATCTTCGATCGAAGTTCCGCCGTGCGCGACAGCCGTATCATGGAACTGCCGCACCTGCTCCGGCGAGC
>CAZLUX010000151.1:0-6712 GCA_964562815.1 uncultured Enterobacteriaceae bacterium | reverse complement strand
TTCTTGTAGAGCTTGCCGGTCGGCAGGCGCGGCATGACGTCGATGAAGTCGACGCTCCTCGGGCACTTGATGTGCGAGAGGCGCTCGCGGCAGTACTCGATCAGCTCGGCTTCCAGCGCGGCGCCGGCCTCCTCGCCCGGCATGACCTGCACCACCGCCTTGACCTCCTCGCCGAGGTCCTCGTTCGGCACGCCGAACACCGCGGCGTCGGCGACCTTGGGGTGGCCGATCAGCAGGTTCTCGCACTCCTGCGGGTAGATGTTCACCCCGCCCGAGATGATCATGAAGGTCGAGCGGTCGGTGAGGTAGAGGAAGCCGTCGTCGTCGACGTAGCCGACGTCCCCCACCGTGCTCATCGTGCCGTCGGGCGAGCGCGCGGCGCGCGTGCGCTCCGGGTCGTTGAAGTACTCGAACGGCGTCGCGCTGCGGAACCAGATCTCCCCCGGCGTGCCCTTGGGCAACGGCCGCATCTCCGCGTCGAGGATGTGCAGGTCGCCCAGGAGCACCCTGCCCACCGTGCCGCGGTGGGCGAGCCACTCCGCGCTCGTGCACGCGGTGAAGCCGAGGCCCTCGGTCGCGCCGTAGTACTCCTCGATGATCGGCCCCCACCACTCGATCATCTTCTCCTTCACCTGCACCGGACAGGGCGCGGCGGCGTGGACCGCGACCTCGAGCGAGGAGAGGTCGTAGCGGGCGCGCACGTCGTCGGGCAGCTTCAGCAAGCGGCTGAACATCGTCGGCACCAGCTGGCTGTGCGTGACGCGGTACTGCTCGATGAGCCGCAGGGTCTGCTCCGGATCGAAGTGCTCCATCACGATCGCCGTGCCGCCGGCCTGGATCGTCAGCCCCACCGCCGCCTGCGGCGCCGAGTGGTAGAGCGGCGCGGGCGAGAGATAGATCATCCCCGCGCGGTAGTGCCAGAGCTTGTAGAGGAAGGCGAAGAGCGGCATCTGGTAGGACGGCGGCTGCTCGGCGAGCGGGCGCAGGATTCCCTTCGGGCGGCCGGTCGTCCCCGACGAGTACAGCATCGAGGTGCCGAGCCACTCGTCCGCGATCGGCGTCGCCGGCAGCCCGGCGAGCGCCGCGTCGAAATCCCGGAAGCGCTCGTCCGGATCGTCCCCGCCGCCGACCACCAGGCACCTTGCGACCTTCGGGCAGTGCGCGAGCGCCTCGCGCACCACCTCGCGCATCGCGCGCGACGTGATCACGATCCGCGACAGGCTGTTGTTCAGGATGTACGCGAGCTCGTCCGCCTTCAGGTACGAGTTCACGCAGGTGTAATAGAGCCCCGAGCGCGCGCCCGCCGCGCAGCACTCGACGTAGCGGTCGTTGTTCTCCATGAAGATCGCGTAGTGGTCCAGCCGCGAGAGCCCCTCTCTGCGCAGGAAATGCGCGAGGCGGTTGCTGCGCGCTTCGAGCTCGGCGTAGGTGAGGACCGCGCCGGTGCTCGCCATGATCACGGCCGGCCGGTTCGGATGCGCGGCGGCGTGCGGGGCGGGGTACATGTCTTGCGGACCTTCCTCAGTCGGAGCCCCGGGACGGTATCACACGGCGATCGTGCCTCGCGCCGTACCGTGTCAGGTTTGTTGCGACGCAATATTCGCGGCGTTTTCTTAATCCGAAGCCCGCGAAATTCGGTCCTGGGCTGGACAGCTTGCACAAACCTGAGGAGACTCCGCAAAACCCCGGCCGAGACGATCGGGGACCGAGAATTCATTCAGACGGAGGAACACATGATTAGTCGCAGAAAGTTCACGCAGCTCGCCGCGGCGCTCGCGGCCGGCCTGGTCGCATTCCCAACGCTGGCGGCGGACCCGGTGCGCGTCGCGTTCATCGACCCGCTGTCCGGACCGTTCGCCTCCATCGGCACGTACGGCTTGCATCAGTTCCAGTACACCGCCGAAGAGATCAACAAGGCGGGCGGCGTGCTGGGCGGCAGAAAGCTCGAGGTCATCGGCTACGACAACAAGGTCTCGCCCAAGGAGAGCCTGATCCAGCTCAAGCGCGTGATCGGCGACGGCATCCAGTTCATCGTGCAGGGCAACTCGTCCGGCGTCGCCCACGCGCTGATCGACGCGGTGACCAAGCAGGACGAGCGCAACCCCGATCATCGGGTGCTGTATCTCAACTACTCCGCGGTCGATCCGGCCCTGACCAACGAGGACTGCAGCTACTGGCACTTCCGCTTCGACGCCAACTCCGACATGAAGATGAACGCGCTGACCGACGTCATCGCGAAGAACAAGAAGATGAAGCGGATCTACATCATCGGCCAGGATTACTCCTTCGGCAAAGCGGTCGCCGCCGCCGCAGTGAAGTTTCTCGGCGAGAAGCGGCCGGACATCAAGATCGTCGGCAACGAGCTGCATCCGATCGGCAAGGTCAAGGACTTCTCGCCCTACATCGCCAAGATCAAGGCCGCGGGCGCGCAGGCGGTGATCACCGGCAACTGGGGCGCGGACATGCTCAACCTCGCCAAGGCGGCCCAGGACGCCGGGCTCGACATTCCGTTCTACACCTACTACGCGGCGGGCAACGGCATCACCAAGGCGCTCGGCGCGGGCCTCAACGGCAAGGTGTTCCTCGTCTCCGAAGGCACCATGAACCCGCCGCTCACCAAGGCCTGGGCCAATGAAATGAAGGGCTTCAAGGCGAAGTACCCCGGCGAAGACTGGTCACAGCCGCGCGTCTCGAACACGCTGCGCATGCTCGCGCTGGCGATCAACAAGGCGGGCAGCACCGACCCGGCGAAGGTCGCGGCGGCGCTCGAAGGCATGCACTACACGACCTTGTGGGGCGACAAGGTGACGATGCGGGCGTCGGATCACCAGCTGCAGATGCCGGTCCGCATCCAGGTGCAGACCAACAAGCACATCGAGTTCGACTTCGACAACTCGGGCCTCGGGCTGCTGAACGAGTCCACCGTCAGCGCGAAGAACGCGTCGACCCCGACCACCTGCAAGATGAAGCGCCCGTAGGCGCGCAACCCGCAAGGCTCCTCCCGCACCCGGCCGCCGTTAATCGGCGCCGGGCGCGGTAGGATTCGTCACGCGTGCTCGAGCTCACCGTATTTTCGCTGCTGAACGGCCTGGTCTACGGCCTGCTGCTGTTCATGCTCTCGGCCGGGCTGACCCTCATCTTCTCGATGATGGGCGTGCTCAACTTCGCCCACGCGAGCCTCTACATGCTGGGGGCCTACTTCGCCTATTCGATCAGCACCAAGGTCGGCTTCTGGCCGGGGCTGGTCGTCGCGCCCGTGCTGGTCGGCGTGGTCGGCGCCCTGATCGAGCGCTACGGCCTGCGCAACGTGCACCGCTACGGCCACGTCGCGGAGCTGATCTTCACCTTCGGCATCGCGTTCCTGATCGAGGAGACCGTCCAGCTGATCTGGGGCAAGCAGACCATGGACTACCACGGGCCGAAGATCCTCGACTTTCCGCTGTTCGAGCTGTGGGGCATCGAGTTCCCGGCCTACAAGGCCTTCATGCTCGCGATCTCGATCGGGATCTTCATCGCCCTGCTGGTCGTGCTCACCCGCACCCGGATCGGGCTGATCATCCAGGCAGCGATCTCGCACCCCAACCAGGTGGCGATGCTCGGCCACAACGTGCCGCTCGTGTTCACCGGCGTGTTCGGCTTCGGCTCGGCGCTCGCCGGCCTCGCCGGGGTCATCGCCGGGCCCGAGCTCGGCACCTCCCCCGGCATGGCGGCCGTGCTCGGCAGCATCGTGTTCGTCGTCATCGTGGTCGGCGGGCTCGGCTCGCTCTGGGGCGCGTTCCTCGCCTCGCTGCTGATCGGGATGATTCAGACGTTCGCGGTCGCGATCGACTATTCGCTCAACGACCTGTTCGTCGCGATCGGGCTCCCGCCAGACAAGACGGGCGCGCTGAGCGACCTGTACTCGGCCACCGTGGCGCAGATCGGCCCGATCCTGCCCTACCTGCTGATGGTCGTGATCCTGATCTTCCGCCCGACCGGGCTGCTCGGAAAGCGCGAGGTCTGATGGCCGCCGTGGCGACACCGGCCGCAATGGGCCGCAAGAGCTTCCTCCGGCGCAACGCCGTCTGGTGGGTCGCGCTGGTGCTCGTCATGCTGCTGCCGCAGGTCGCGCACTCGGGCACTTCGATCGCCGTGCTCAACCAGATGTGCATCATGGTGATCTTTTCGCTGTCCTACAACATGCTGCTCGGGCAGGGCGGGATGCTCTCCTTCGGCCACGCGGTCTACTTCGGCCTCGGCGGCTACTTCGCGATGCACCTGATCCAGCTCGCGAACGCCACGCACTTCTTCATGCCGCTGCCGCTCACCCCGCTCGCCGGCGGCCTCGCCGGCCTCGTGTTCGGGCTGATCTTCGGCAGCTTCTCGACCAGCCGCGCGGGGACCGTGTTCGCGATGATCTCGCTCGGCATCGGCGAGATGATCGCCTCCTCGTCGCTGATCTTCACCAAGTTCTCCGGCGGCGAGGAAGGCCTCACCGCCGACCGCACCGACCTGACGCCGTTCTTCGGCGTGAACTTCGGCCGGGACTACCAGGTGTACTACCTGATCGCGGCCTGGATGATCCTCTCGGCATGGCTGATGTACCGCTTCTCGCGCACGCCGCTCGGGCGCATGGCCAACGCGGTGCGCGACAACCCCGAGCGCGCCGAATTCGTCGGCTACTCGCAGAAGCGCGTGCGCCTGCTGTCGTTCATGGCGGCGGGCTTCTTCGCCGGCATCGCGGGCGGCCTGTTCGCGCTGAACTACGAGATCGTCACCGACGAGACCGTCAACCTGACGACCTCCGGAGTCGTTCTGCTGCAGGCCTACATCGGCGGGGTGGGCTTCTTCGCCGGCCCGATCGTCGGCGCCGTCGTGTATACGCTCTTGCAGACGCTGCTGTCGAACTACACCGAGATCTGGGCCTTCTACGTCGGCCTGATCTTCGTCGCCACGGTGATGTACGCGCCCACCGGCCTCACCGGGATCATCATGATGCACCAGCCGATCTGGCGCGCGGGCAGGCTGCGCAGCCTCGCCCTGCCCTACCTGCAGGTCGGCGCGCCCGCCATGGCCTGCGCGATCGGGGTGATCGGCCTGCTCGAGCTGCTGCACTTCGTCAGCGTGCGCGCGGTCGGCCAGTCGACCAAGCACCTGTTCTGGATGAGCATCAACGTCGGGCGGCCGACGGCCTGGATCGTCTTTTCGGTGCTGGCCGTGGGCGGGTTCCTCCTCGCGCGGCGCCTGGCGCCGAAGCTGGTGGCGGCCTGGGAAGCGGCGAGCGCGGATATCCACGCGAGGGGCGGGCGGTGAGCGCGGCGATCGAGCTGGTCGACCTGTACAAGAGCTTCGGCTCGACCGAGATCATCCGCGGCGTCAACCTCGCGATCGAGCGGGGCGAGCGCCACGCCATCATCGGCCCCAACGGCGCGGGCAAGTCGACGCTGTACAACCTGATCACCTCGAAGTACGTGCCCACCTCCGGCCATGTCCGGCTGCGCGGCGAGGACGTCACCGGGCACCCGCCCTACGAGATCAACCGCAAGGGGCTGGCGCGCAGCTTCCAGGTCACCAACATCTTCCCGCGCATGACCGTGTTCGAGAACGTGCGCTGCGGGCTGCTCTGGGCGATGAACTACCGCTACTCGTTCTGGCACGACGTCGATCACCTCGACGACGTCAACGAGCGCAGCATGAAGGTCCTCGAGGACATCGGCATGGCCGCGCGCGCCGCCGTGCCGGCGGGCGCGCTGTCCTACGCCGAGCAGCGCGCGCTCGAGATCGGCATCACCATCGCGGGCGGCGCCGACATCATCCTGCTCGACGAGCCCACCGCCGGCATGAACCGCTCCGAGACCGCGCAGACCGTCGAGCTGGTGCGCCGCATCACGGAGAAGAAGACCCTCGTCATGGTCGAGCACGACATGAGCGTGGTGTTCGGGCTCGCCGACCGCATCTCCGTGCTGGTCTACGGCGAGGTCATCGCGAGCGGGCCGCCGGACGAGATCCGCGGCAATCCGGCGGTGCGCGAGGCCTACCTGGGCGAGGAGGCCGACTGAGCCATGCTCGAAGTCCGCGACCTGAACGCGTACTACGGCAAGAGCCACATCCTGCAGGGCGTGAGCTTCGACGTGCAGGACGGCGAGATCGTCAGCCTGCTCGGGCGCAACGGCGTCGGCCGCTCCACCACCTGCAAGGCGATCATGGGCGACGTGGCGCCGCACGGCTCGGTGCGCTTCAAGGGCGAGGAGCTGGTCGGCCTCAAGCCGCACCAGATCGCGCGCCGCGGCCTCGGCTACGTGCCCGAGAACCGCGACATCTTTCCCACCCTGACGGTGCGCCAGAACCTGCTCCTCGGGCAGAAGCACGCGCGGCGCGAGGGCCGCTGGAAGATGGAGGACATGTTCGCGATGTTCACCAACCTGCGCGAGCGCGCCGACACGCCGGGCGGCGTCCTCTCCGGCGGCGAGCAGCAGATGCTGACCATGTGCCGCACGCTGATGGGCGACCCGGACCTCGTCATGATCGACGAGCCGACCGAGGGCCTGGCGCCGAAGCTGGTCGAGCAGGTCGGCCACCTGCTCGAGGCGATCTCGCGCCGCGGCATCTCGATCCTGCTCGTCGAGCAGAAGCTCACCATCGCGCTCAAGATCTCGCACCGCGTGTTCGTCATGGGACACGGCCACATCGTGTTCGAGGGAACGCCCGACGAGCTGCGCGCGAACGAGCAGGT
>CAZLUX010000150.1:0-6781 GCA_964562815.1 uncultured Enterobacteriaceae bacterium | reverse complement strand
TCGCCGTCCGCGTCGAGAACATAGGCGATGCCGCCCGACATGCCCGCAGCGAAGTTGCGCCCGGTCGCGCCCAACACCACCACGGTGCCACCCGTCATGTATTCGCAACCGTGGTCGCCGACGCCCTGCACCACCGCGTGCGCGCCCGAGTTGCGCACCGCGAAGCGCTCACCGGCGACGCCCCGGAAATAAGCCTCTCCCGCAATGGCGCCGTAAAGCACAACGTTGCCGGTGATGATGTTTTCGGCCGGCTCGCCCCTGAACTTCGGCGACGGCTGCACGCTGATGCGGCCGCCGGAGAGACCTTTCCCGCAATAATCGTTGGTATCGCCGATCAGATCGAGCGTCACGCCCTTCGACAGAAAGGCGCCGAAGCTCTGCCCGGCGGACCCCGCCAGGCGCACGCGGATGGTGTCGTCCGGCAGCCCGTCGTGGCCATAGCGCTTGGCGATCTCGGACGACAGCATCGTGCCGACCGTGCGGTTGATGTTGCGGATCGGCATGTCGATCGACACCGGCTCGCCGCTCTCGATGGCCGGACGCGCGAGCTCGATCAGGCGGTTGTCCAGCGCCTTGTCCAGCCCATGGTCCTGGGCTTCGGAGTGAAAGCGGGCCACGTCCTGCGGCATGCTCGGCATGTGGAATACCTTCGAGAAGTCGAGCCCCTTCGCCTTCCAGTGCTCGATCCCCTTGCGCATGTCGAGAAGCCCGGTGCGGCCGATCAGGTCGTCGAACTTGCGGATACCGAGCTTCGCCATCAGTTCGCGCACTTCCTCCGCGACGTAGAAGAAGTAATTCACCACGTACTCTGGCTTGCCCGAAAACTTCTTGCGCAGCACCGGATCCTGCGTCGCGACACCGACCGGGCAGGTGTTGAGGTGGCATTTGCGCATCATGATGCAGCCCTCGACCACCAGCGGCGCGGTGGCGAAGCCGAACTCGTCGGCCCCGAGGATGGCGCCGACCACGACGTCGCGACCGGTCTTGATCTGTCCGTCGACCTGAATCGCGATACGGCCGCGCAGCTGATTGAGCACCAGCGTCTGCTGCGTTTCCGCGAGGCCCAGCTCCCACGGCGTGCCCGCATGCTTGATCGACGACCAGGGCGAGGCGCCGGTTCCGCCGTCGTGGCCCGAGATCGTGACATGGTCGGACTTTGCCTTCGAGACGCCCGCCGCCACGGTGCCGACCCCGACCTCCGAGACCAGCTTGACGCTGATCGAGGCCGCCGGGTTGGCGTTCTTGAGGTCGTGGATCAGCTGCGCCAGATCCTCGATCGAATAGATGTCGTGGTGCGGGGGCGGAGAGATCAACTCGACTCCCGGCGTCGAAAAGCGCAGCTCCGCGATGTACTCCGAGACCTTGCGACCCGGCAGCTGCCCCCCCTCGCCGGGCTTGGCGCCCTGGGCCATCTTGATCTGGATCTGCTCGGCCGATGCCAGGTATTCGGCGGTCACGCCGAAGCGCCCCGACGCGACCTGCTTGATCTTGGACTTGAGCGAGTCGCCCTTCTGCAGCGCAATATCGGCCTCGACACGCGCCCTGCCGAGCCGCGAGGCGAGCGTCTCGCCAACCTTCACCGGCGCGTAACGGCGGCGGTCCTCGCCGCCTTCGCCCGTATTCGATTTTCCGCCAATGCGATTCATGGCCACCGCGAGCGTCGTATGCGCCTCAGTGGAAATAGAACCGAGCGACATGGCCCCGGTGGAGAATCGCTTGACGATCTCGGCGGCAGGCTCGACCTCGTCGATCGGAACCGGCTGCGCACGGT
The DNA here is from genome assembly GCA_964562815.1 of uncultured Enterobacteriaceae bacterium. Classification (GTDB taxonomy): domain Bacteria; phylum Pseudomonadota; class Gammaproteobacteria; order Burkholderiales; family SG8-39; genus DAHVFK01. Next base: position 5,010 of record CAZLUX010000150.1, on the reverse strand, counting down.
CGAACCGGAACTCGAACAAGCCGCGGAACGTCATGTGGCGCTTGGACTGATCGTTGATGATGCCCGCGTACTCTTTGTAGGTCGAGTACGAGCCGCGCCGAGTGGATTGCTGCAGCTTCGCGATTGCGTCTGGCGTCCACATGTGCTCCTCGCCGCGCACCCGCCAGGCGTACTCGCCGCCCGTGTCGAGTGCCGCCCGCAGGACCGGATCCTCTTCGTCGAAGGCGGCGCGATGCACGCGGATCGCCTCTTCGGCGACTTCGAACACACCGATACCCTCGACCGACGAGGTGGTGCCGCTGAAATATTTTTCGACCAGCGCGCGCGACAGCCCCACGGCCTCGAAGATCTGCGCACCGGTGTACGACATATAAGTAGAGATGCCCATCTTGGACATCACCTTCGCCAACCCCTTGCCGACCGCTTTGATGAAGTGCTTGCAGGCCGCCTTGGCGTCGACGCCCTTGGCAAGGTGCCCCTGCTTGGCGAGCTCGGTCAGCGTCTCGAACGCGAGATAGGGGTGCACGGCTTCGGCGCCGTAGCCGCCGAGCAGCGCAAAATGGTGCACTTCACGCGCCGAGCCGGTCTCGACCACCAGGCCGGTCGATGTGCGCAACCCCCTGGCAACCAGGTGCTGGTGAATCGCGGAAAGCGCGAGCAGCGCCGGGATCGCAACGTTGTCGCGATCGACGCGGCGGTCCGAAATGATGATGATCGAAGTTCCGGCGCGCACTGCATCCTCGGCCTGAGCGCAGAGGGAGGCCAGGCGCGCCTCGATCGCTTCCTTGCCCCAGGCGAGCGGATAAGTGATGTCGAGCTCGCACGACTTGAACTTGCCGTCGGTGTAGTTCTCGATGTGGCGGATGTTCTCCATCTGCTCGAAGTCGAGCACCGGCTGCGACACTTCGAGCCGCAACGGAGGGTTCATCTCGTCGATTCCGAGCAGGTTCGGCTTGGGCCCGATGAACGACACCAGCGACATCACCAGCTCCTCTCGGATCGGGTCGATGGGCGGGTTCGTGACCTGGGCGAACAATTGCTTGAAGTACAGATAAAGCGATTTGTTCTTGTTCGACAGGACGGCAAGCGGCGAATCGTTGCCCATCGAGCCGGTCGGCTCCTGGGACTGCTCCGCCATCGGTATCAGCTGGAACTTGAGGTCCTCCTGCGTATAGCCGAACGCCTGCTGGCGGTCCAGGAGGCTCTCGCGCGGGACCTCGCGCTTTTCCTTCGGCGCCGGCAGCGCGTCGAGCTTGATTCGGATGCGCTCGATCCACTCGGCGTACGGCCTGGCCGACGCGAGCGACTCCTTGAGCTCCTTGTCGTCGATGATTCGGCCTCTCTCGAGGTCGACGAGGAACATCTTCCCCGGCTGCAGGCGCCACTTCTTGACGATGTGTTCTTCCGGCACCGGCAGCACGCCGACTTCTGACGCCATGATCACCAGGTTGTCGTCGGTGACGACGTAACGCGACGGACGCAGGCCGTTGCGGTCGAGCGTAGCGCCGATCTGTCGGCCGTCGGTGAACGCGATCGAGGCCGGCCCGTCCCACGGCTCCATCATGGCTGCGTGGTATTCGTAGAAGGCGCGCCGGCTGGGGTCCATCAAGGGGTTGTTTTCCCAAGCCTCGGGAATCATCATCATCATTGCGTGCGCGACCGAGTAGCCCGACATGACGAGCAGCTCGAGCGCATTGTCGAAGGACGCGGAGTCCGACTGGCCGTCGTAGATCAGGGGCCAGATCTTGCCGAGGTCGCCGCCCAGGATCGGGCTCGAAATCGCTCCTTGGCGCGCGCGGATCCAATTGACGTTGCCGCGCAGCGTGTTGATTTCGCCGTTGTGCGCAATGAGGCGGAACGGATGAGACAGATCCCAGCTCGGGAAGGTATTGGTGGAGAACCGCTGGTGCACCAGAGCCAGCGCCGACTCCATCCGGGGATCCCTGAGGTCGAGGTAGTACTCGCCCACCTGGTGCGGAAGCAGCATCCCCTTGTAGACGATCGTCCGCGCGGACATGGACGGCACGTAATACTCCTTGCCGTGCGCGAGCCTGAGCGCCTGGATCGCGTGGCCCGCGCTCTTGCGGATGATGTACAGCTTTCGCTCGAGGGCGTCGGTAACCATGACGCCCTTGCCGCGCCCGACGAAGACCTGGCGGATCATCGGCTCGACCTGCCTGACGGACTCCCCGAGATCGGAGCCATCGACCGGGACGTCACGCCAGCCGAGCAGCACCTGCCCCTCGTCCTTGATGGCGCGCTCGATTTCGTACTCGCAGGCAAGGCGGCTCGCGGGCTCGCGAGGCAGAAACACCATGCCGACGCCGTACTGGCCGAAAGGCGGAAGCTTCACGCCCTGCTTGGCCATGTCCTCCCGGAAGAGCTTGTCCGGAAGCTGCACCAGGATTCCGGCGCCGTCGGATGCCTTGGGGTCGGCCCCGACCGCGCCGCGATGCGTCAGGTTACGCAGGATCGTCAAGCCCTGGCCGATCAGCGCATGTGACTTCTTGCCCTTGATGTGCGCCACGAAGCCGACGCCGCAGGCGTCTCGCTCGTGAGCCGGATCGTACAAGCCTTGGGCGGTGGGCAAGATTCGCGTATCCACGTATAAGCCTCTGAATACAAATATATTTGCAGATTTTCGCCGCTACGCACAAAAATGGCGGGCGAACTGTCAAATATACCGTTTCGAACCCACTGCTACAAGACTTGGGGGGTCCTGAAGCTAACGCGCCGCGACCGCGCCGGTCGCGGCGGAGATTGCCTCGCGTACCAGTCGTTCATTCACTTCCGCGCGCAAGACAGCGCGCCCCACTGCGTCGAGCACGACGAAGCGGACGCGACCGCGCGCGGCTTTCTTGTCGACCGCCATCAGCTCGAGATAGCGCTCCGGGGAGAGCTCGGACGGCCCGGCAACCGGCAGCTCGGCACGACCGATCAACTCCCGCACGCGCCTGAGGTCTGTTTCGCCGATCAGCCCGCTGCGCATCGACAATTCCGCCGCCATCACCATGCCCGCGGCGACTGCCTCGCCGTGCAACCACGCGCCGTAGCCCATTCCGGTCTCTATCGCGTGAGCGAAAGTGTGGCCGAAATTGAGCAGCGCACGCCGCCCGCTTTCGCGCTCGTCGGCGGCGACCACCGCGGCCTTGAGCTCGCACGAGCGTCGCACGGCGTGGGTCAGCGCGTCCGTGTCCCCCGAGAGCAGGTTTCCGATACTTGCCTCGAGCCATACGGCGAACGCCTCATCGAGGGCAAGACCATGCTTGATCACCTCCGCTATGCCCGCACGCAGCTCTCGCGCCGGCAGCGTGGCGAGCGTTGCGACGTCGGAGATCACCGCGAGGGGCTGATGAAAAGCCCCGATCATGTTCTTGCCGCGGGGATGGTTGATCCCTGTCTTGCCACCAACCGACGAATCGACCTGCGCGAGCAGGGTGGTCGGCACCTGGACGAAGGGTACGCCGCGCTGGTAAATCGCGGCGGCGAATCCAGCGAGGTCGCCTACGACGCCACCTCCGAGCGCCACCAGCGGCGTCTGGCGGTCACAGCGGGCTGCAAGCAGCGCGTCCAGGACCTTGTCGAGGGTGCGCCAATCTTTGGCTTGCTCTCCGTCGGGAACCACGATTTCCAGGGCCTTGATTCCGGCCGCGCCGAGCGCGCGTCGCAGACGCTCCAGGTAGAGCGGGGCCACGACCGTGTTGGTCACAATTGCCGCGCGCCCCGTCTCGAAGTGGGGGGCGTAGAGGGATGCGTCGTCGAGGATGCCCGAACCGATATGGATCGGGTAGCTGCGCTCGCCCAGCTCTACGCCGATACTCTGCATCGCTCCTCGATCTTCGCCAACAGCTCGCGAGCGAGCGCCTGCACGGACTGTGTCCCGGTCTCGACCACGATATCTGCGACCTGGCGGTAGAGCGGATCCCGCACGGCGTACAGGTCCCGCAGGCGCTGCAGAGGGTCCGGCGTATCGAGCAGCGGGCGGCCCTTGTCGTGACGCAGGCGCCGATGCAGATCCTCCGGGCGCGCGTGGAGATAGATGGTCGTCCCGCGCGAAGTGATTCGGCGCCGGTTCTCGGCCGACAGCACGGCGCCGCCCCCGGTCGCGAGCACCACGCCGTCGAGTGCCGCGACCTCCGCGATGGCCTGGACTTCGCGGCCACGGAAGCCTTCCTCTCCCTCGATGTCGAAGATCACCGGAATGCGCACCCCGCAGCGACGCTCGATCTCGTGATCGGAGTCGACGAAGCGGCGCTTCAGGCGCCGGGCAAGAATCTTGCCCACGGTCGTCTTACCCGCTCCCATCATGCCGACAAGAAAGATGTTGTCGCTCGGTTTCACGGAGCTATTGTAGCCGCACGACAGGCAGGCAAAAGAAAACGGCCGGGAGAGCCCGGCCGTAACGTCCAGAGGAGACGCGGCAAATCAGCGAACGGTGAGTCGCTCGTTCACAATCTTGGGCGTGATGAACACCAGCAGCTCGGTCTTGCTCCGAGTCTCCGCCTTGTTCTTGAACATCCAGCCCACAAACGGGAGATCCCCGAACAGCGGCACTTTCGTGGTGTCAGTACGGGTGCTTTGCTGATAGATCCCGCCGATTACCACGGTGCCGCCGTTCTCGACCAGCACCTCGGTCTTGACGTGCTTGGTGTTGATTTGCACACCGGCCGGCGTGGTCGTGCCGGGCGCATCGTTATTCACATCGAGCGTCATGATGACGTTCCCATCAGGCGTAATCTGCGGCTTCACCTTGAGCGACAGATTGGCCTTGCGGAACGCTACCGCCGTGGCGCCCGAGGAGGTGGCCTGCTGATACGGGATCTCGGTGCCTTGCTCGATCACCGCCTCGACCTGGTCGGCGGTCAGCACCCGGGGGCTCGAAATTATCTTGCCGTTCCCGTCGGCCTCGAGCGCACTGATTTCCAGGTTCAGGAATTGCGTCATCGCGTTGTCGACCAGGATGAAAGAGAACTGCCCGGCGTTAAACGAGTTCAGTCCTGCGGCCGGCAG
>CAZLUX010000149.1:5755-6851 GCA_964562815.1 uncultured Enterobacteriaceae bacterium | reverse complement strand
GCACGATTGCGACCATGACGCTCAAACGATCCAAAGGCCCCGCCGGCACGCTGGTCGTGCTCGAGCACACTTCGAAGATCCTGAAGGGCAACCCGCTCGGCGACCCGCACGTGCGCAAGCTCGGCGTGTGGCTGCCGCCGCAGTATTCCGAGGGGCGCGGGCGGCGTTTCCCGGTGCTCTACGACCTGGTCGGCTTCACCGGCTCGGGCCTCGCGCACACCAACTGGAAGCCCTTCGGCGAGAACGTGCCCGAGCGCGCGGCGCGCCTGGTGCGCGAGCAGAAGATGGCGCCGGCGATCATCGTCTTTCCGGACTGCTTCACCGCGCTCGGCGGCAACCAGTACGTCAACTCCTCCGCGATCGGCGACTACGCCGACTACCTCACGCGCGAGATCATTCCCTTCGTCGACCGCGAGTTCAGGACGCTCGCCTCGCGCGCGCACCGCGGCTGCTTCGGCAAGTCCTCGGGCGGCTACGGCGCGATCGTGCACGGCATGAAGTACGCGCGCTACTGGGGCGCGGTCGCCGACCACTCGGGCGACGCCTACTTCGACTTCGTCTACCGGCACGACTGGCCGAACACGCTCAACGAGATCGCCAAGTACCGCGCGCCCAAGCGCAAGCCCGGGCCGCAGAAGATCGTTAGAAACAGAAAACTGGAAGCGGGTCTGGACGACGGCCGCATCAAGCGCTTCCTCGCGGACGTGTGGAAGAAGGAGAAGGTCCCCGGCAAGCAGGGCCTCGCCATGATGAACTTGTGCATGGCCGCCACCTACGACCCCGACCCGCGGGCGCCGAACGGATTCCGCATCCCGTTCAACGCCGAGACCGGCGAGCTGATCGAGGCGCGCTGGAAGAACTGGCTGCGCCACGACCCGATCAACATGGTGCGCCGATACCGGGCTGGCCTCAGGTCGCTGCGCGGGATCTACGTCGACTGCGGCTGGCGCGACCAGTTCCACATCCACTACGGCACGCGGCTGCTCTCGCAGCGCCTCGCGGCGGCGCGGATCGCGCACCGTTACGAGGAGTTCGACGACGACCACTCCGACATCGACTACCGGATGGACGTCAGCCTGCCGTTCCTGACGCGGGC
>CAZLUX010000149.1:0-5655 GCA_964562815.1 uncultured Enterobacteriaceae bacterium | reverse complement strand
CGCTACGGCCTGATCGGGGCCAACGGCTGCGGCAAGTCGACCTTCATGAAGATCCTGGGCGGCGAGCTCGAGCCGAGCGCGGGAACGGTGTCGATCGACGCGAACGAGCGGGTCGGCAGGCTGCGCCAGGACCAGTTCGCGTTCGAATCCGAGCGGGTGCTGGACGTGGTGCTGATGGGGCACGCGGAGATGTGGGCCGCGATGCGCGAGCGCGACGCGATCTACGCCGACCCCGACGCGGGCGAGGCGGAGCTCCTGCGCGCGGCGGACCTGGAGGCGAAGTACGCCGAGTACGGCGGCTACACCGCCGAGGCGCGCGCAGGGGAGCTGCTGCTCGGGCTCGGGGTGCCGGCGGCGCAGCACGACGGGCCGATGAGCGCGGTGGCGCCGGGCTGGAAGCTGCGGGTGCTGCTGGCGCAGGCGCTGTTCGGCGAGCCGGACATCCTGCTGCTCGACGAGCCGACCAATAACCTCGACATCCACAGCATCCGCTGGCTCGAGGACGTGCTCAACGCGCGCTCGAGCACGATGGTGATCATCTCGCACGACCGGCACTTCCTCTCCAGCGTGTGCACGCACATGGCCGACGTGGACTACGGCGGGATCAAGGTCTACCCGGGCAACTACGACGACTACATGGAGGCGTCGGCGCTCGCCAAGCAGCAGCAGGAGAACGCCAACGCGCGCGCCAAGGACCGCATCGCCGACCTCGAGGAGTTCGTGCGGCGCTTCCGCGCCCACAAGGCGAAGGCGCGCCAGGCGACTTCGCGCATGAAGCAGATCGAGAAGCTCAAGGTCGAGGACGTCAAGCCTTCCAGCCGACAGTACCCGTTCATCCGCTTCCTGGTCGACCCGAAGGAGAAGCTGCACCGGCTGGCGCTCGAGGTGAAACATCTTTCGAAATCCTGGGGTGAGAAAAATCTGTTCAGGAACCTCGATCTCTCGATCGAGGCGGGCGAGAAGGTAGCGATCATCGGCCCGAACGGGGTCGGCAAGACGACGCTCCTGCGCTGCCTGGCGGGGAATCTCGCCGCCGACGCCGGCAGCGCGAAGTGGGCCGAGAAGGCGCGCCTGGGCTACTGGCCGCAGGACCCGGCCGACGAGTTCGGGGACGACGAGCCGCTCGCCGAGTGGATGAGCCGCTGGCGCCTGAAGGAGCGCGCCCAGGACGAGCAGATCGTGCGCGCGACGCTCGGGCAGCTGCTTTTCTCGGGCGACGACCAGAAGAAGTCGGTCAAGGTGATCTCCGGCGGCGAGGCGCAGCGCATGCTGATCGGGCGGCTGGTGCTGCAGATGCCGAACGTGATGCTGCTCGACGAGCCGACCAACCACCTCGACATGGAGTCGATCGAGTCGTTGAACGGCGCGCTCGAGAAGTACCCCGGCACGCTGGTGTTCGTCTCGCACGACCGCGAGTTCGTCTCGTCGCTCGCCACGCGCGTGATCGAGCTCAAGCCCGGCGGCGAGGTGGTCGATTTCCGCGGCGGCTACGAGGACTACCTCGCGGGGGCCGGCGCCGCGCTGGCGGCCGCTTAGCCGCTCCTCGGCATACGCCGCATCAGCGCGGCATCGGGTGGCGCCGGAAGAAGTCGAGGATGACGCGGTCGGCGCTCCAGCCGCGCACCATCGGGCCGATGATCCGCTCGCTGAAATAGGCCCAGCCGCCGGGCCAGACGTGGCCGCCGCCCTCGACGCGGATCAGCTCGGTCTCGGCGCGGCAGCCGCTCCAGCGGATCCGCTCGGTCCGGATGCCCGGCTCGTTCGCCATCGATTGCGCGGGCTGCGCGCCCTTGCAGCCGTTGATCGTCGCCCAGACGCGCATCGACGCCTCGACCGAGATCTTGGAGGTGTCGTCGCGCTGCAGGCAGGCGGCCTTGCCGCCCGCGTAGGGCCAGCACGGGTCCTTGGTGCCGTGGATCTGCAGCACCGGCACCGGGCGGGACGGCGCGCAGCTGGCCGTGGTCGCGTACTGGTTCTCGCCGCCGATCGCGGCGATCGCGGCGATGCGGCCGGCCATCTGGCAGGCGAGCCGGTGGCTCATCGCGCCGCCGTTGGAAAGCCCCGTGGCGTAGACGCGCCGAGGATCGACGGCGAGCCAGCGCGAGAGGTCGCCGAGCAGCGTGCGGAAGTAGGCGATGTCGTCGACGCCGTCCTTGCACGCGCGGCCGCTGACGCACTGCCAGCCTCCGGCGCCGCCGCCGGCGTTCCAGGTGCGAACGTTCGGCAGCAGGCGCGAGGCGGTGCCGTTCGGATAGACCACGGCGACGCCCTCGCGGCCCGCGATCGCGTGCAGGCAGTCGGGGCTGTCGACGTCGCCGCCGGGACAGGTGGTGCGCGCCGCCCCCCGCGAGTCGCCGCCGCCGCCGTGGATCGCCAGCACCACGGGAACCGGCCGCGCGGGCGTGTAGCCCGCGGGCAGGTGAACGTCGTAGGGACGGCGCTCGAAGCCGGGCACCTCGCAGCTCAGCGCCGCGCCGGGCTTCGCGTCCGCGCTCGAGCAGGCCTGCGGCCTCGCGCTCGCGCAGCCCGCGACCGCGGCGCACAAGGCGAGCAGCGCGGTGAAAGCCGCGCCGCGGCGATGGGTCCCGAGTGCCATGCGGCGATCATAGCGCGCGCCCGGTAGCCGGTGATGAGGCCGGCGCGGCGAGGCGGTACCAGTCGACGCCGCGCGTGCCGAACATGACCGCCGCGAGCAGGGCGAAGAGCAGCAGCGAGCCGCCGAGCAGCGAATAGTCCTCGGCCTGCAGCAGCGCGTAGAGCAGGCCGTAGAGCGCGGCGAGCGCGGCGCCGAAGCCGAGCCCGGCCGTCCGGCTCGCGAGCACGCGCACGAGGTAGCCGGTGACGACGCCGGTGCAGGCGAGCGTCGCCGCCGCGTAGGCGGCGCCGAAGGCGATGTGCTCCGAGAGCGCGGTGAGCAGCAGGAAGAACATCGCGAGCGCCAGGCCGACGAAGGCGTACTGCACCGGATGGATCGCGAGGCGGCGCAGCTGCTCGAACAGCAGGAACGCGGCGAAGGTGAGGCCGATGAAGAGAAAGCCGTACTTGGAGGCGCGCTCGAGCATCCGGTACAGCCCCACCGGCCGCACGAACGAGACCGTAAGCGCCTGCTCGCCCGCGACCCCCGGCGCGGCGTAGCGCGAGACCGCCCAGCGCGCGTTGAAGCCGTCCGCGGTGATGGCGTGCTGCACCGGCAGGAAGCGGCCGGCGAAGGACGGGTGCGGCCAGGACGAGCGCATCGTCACGCCCGCGTCGGCGCCGAGCGGCGCGAGCGAGAAGGCCTGCGAGCCCGCGAGCTCGATCGAGAAGCTGAACGGCAGGGTCTGCTCCTGCGCCGCGCGCAGCCCGGGCAGCGGCACGTGCACGCCCTCGCGCAGCCTCGCCGCGTCGCCCGAGCCGGAGACGAAGGCGTGCTCGCTGCCGCCGATCACCAGCGCCGAGACGCCGCGGATGCCGCCCGGGTCGGTGACCCCGACCACCAGGCGCGGCACGCCCCACTTGATGGCCGCGCCGGCATCGGCGAGGCCGAAGTTCGCGGGCACGCGCAGGCGCCCGCGCGCCATCGCGGTGACCGTATACAGGCGCGCGGCGTAGATGCCGCGCGCCTTCTGGCTCGCCCGGGCGCTGAGCTCCCAGGTGATCGACTCCACCGGCAGGCGCAGCACGTTCGAGCGGCTGCCCTGGTAGGGCACCGCGAGGTAGGGCCCGGCGAGCGTCTGGCGCGCGCCCCAGCCGTGCGCGATGCCGGCCACCGCCGCGTCGCGCCGCGCCTGGCGCTCGGCGACCAGCCCCTGGATCATCGTCACCGGCACGTACAGCGCGAGCGCGAGCAGCGCGATGACAACCGGCTTGGCGGCGGCGAGCTTCATGGCATCCCCCTTGGTCGATCGGGCAGAGCATGGCGGCGCGATCTGGCAGAGCTCGGGGACGATCGTGCACAACTCCGGGCAAATCGTGGCGCGGGACGGTCCGCGCGCGTAGACTGGCCGGACCCCCAACGCGCGAACCGTCCGGGAGGAGCCATGGAGTACGTCAAAGTCACGTTTCCGACGCGGCGCCTGGTCTACATCGACGACGAGGAGTGCGGCTACACCAACAAGGTGCTGCGCGTCGACGCCGGGACGCACCTGTTCTCGCTCGGCAACGTCGCCAATTTCCGCCCGGCCTCGCGCAAGGTGACGGTCGAGGACACCTCGGTGCTCGAGCCGCTGGAGGTGAAGTTCTTCCGCAAGGACGACGCGTGAGGCGGGCGCTCCTCGCGCTGCTCGCGCTGCTGCTGGTCGGGGCGTGTGCGTCGTTTCCGGAAAACCCGCCGCTCGCGCACTACGACAAGAACGCCGGCTACCGCTTCGCCAACCTCGCCCACCCGGACAACAGCGACTCGCTGTTCGTGATCGTGAGCTTCTCGGGCGGCGGCACGCGCGCCGCGGCGCTCGCCTACGGCGTGCTGGAGGCGCTGCGCGACACGAAGATCGAGTGGCAGGGCCGGCGCGAGTCGCTGCTCGACGAGGTCGACGTGATCTCGTCGATCTCGGGCGGCAGTTTTCCCGCGGCCTACTACGCGCTGCGCGGCAGGAAGATCTTCGACGAGTTCCCGCAGAAGTTCCTCTACCGCCCGATCCAGAGCGACCTGCTCAGGCTCGCCCTCACCCCGACCAGCTGGCTCCGGCTCGCCGGGCCGTCGTACGGGCGCAGCGACCTCGCGGCGGATTTCTACGACCGCGAGGTGTTCGGCGGCGGCACCTACGCCGACGTCATCGCGCGCGGCCGGCGGCCGTTCGTGGTGCTGAACGCGACCGACATGACGAGCGGCGCGCAGTTCCCCTTCATCCAGGACGAGTTCGACCTGCTCTGCTCGGACCTCGCCAAAGTGCCGCTCGCGCGCGCGGCCGCGGCCTCGTCGGCGTTCCCGGGCGGGCTCACGCCGCTCACCTTCAGGAACTATGCCGGAAGCTGCGGCTACGAGCAGCCGGCCTGGGTCGCGCTCGCCGCCGCCGACCACGCCTCGCGCGTCAACGCGCGGCGCACCGCGCGCGCGGAAGTTCGCCTCTCGCTCGCGGCGCCCGGCCCGGCGCGGCCCTACATCCACCTCACCGACGGCGGCGTCGCCGACAACCTGGGCCTGCGCGGGCCGCTCGACGCGATCGCCTCGGTCGACCATTCCTGGAGCGTGATGCGGCTGATCGACCGCGACAGAATCGACAAGCTGGTGGTGATCGTGGTGAACGCCGCGACGAGCCCCGCGAACGACCGCGACGAGAGCGCGAGCGTCCCCGGGCTGATCGACACGCTCTCGACCGCCGCCGGGGTGCCGATCGACAACTACTCGTTCGACACGGTCGATCTCCTGAAAAAGACGATGAAGGAATACGGCGAGGACACGAAGCTGGTCGAGACCTGCAACCGCCTTTCGGCCGCCAAGGGCGAGCAGTGCGCGCTGAAGCTCGATGCGCCGCACGAGGTCGATCTCTACCCGGTCCAGGTCGCCTTCCAGTACATCGCCTCGCGCGAGGAGCGCAGGTGGTTCCAGAACCTGCCGACCAGCTTCCAGCTGCCGCGCGAAACGGTCGACCGGCTGCGCGCGGTCGGGCGGCAACTGCTCGCCGAGGATCCGCAGTACCGGAACCTGATGCGCGCGCTGCACGGCTGCCTCGCGCC
>CAZLUX010000148.1:6645-6856 GCA_964562815.1 uncultured Enterobacteriaceae bacterium | reverse complement strand
CGCGCCCAAGCTCGCCTGGTCGGGCGAGGTGCTGGGTGTGCAGCCGCGCATCGATCTCGGGCGCTCGTTCGACCAGCGCCAGCATTCGTACCTCGGCTATGTCCTCTTGCTTCGCGGCGAGGCGGGCGAGCTCCGGGTTCGCATCGGGCCGGGCGCGCAGGCGAAGCACGCGTTTCGCGCCGGCGACCGGGTCTCGGGCGCGGCGCACCCG
>CAZLUX010000148.1:2977-6635 GCA_964562815.1 uncultured Enterobacteriaceae bacterium | reverse complement strand
TGGTCCGGCGAGGTGCTGGGCGTGCAGCCGCGCATCGACCTCGGGCGCTCGTTCGACCAGCGTCAGCATTCGTACCTCGGCTTCGTGCTTTTTCTGCGCGGCGAGGCGGGCGGCGAGGCGCGCGAGCTCTCGGTGCGCATCGGGCCGGGGGCACAGGCGAAGCACGCGTTTCGCGCCGGCGACCGGGTCTCGGGCGCGGCGCACCCGGTCGCGGACCGCGAGCGCGAGACGGCCGACCTGTACAAGGCGAGCGCGCTGCGGCTCCTCGCCCGGGCCGCAGGCGAACCGCCGCCGGGCCCGCCGTGGGGCGGCGTGCCGCCGGCGCTCGAGGTCTACCGCGCGCGCGGGCATCGCAGGCTCGACGCGCGCACCTACGAGGCGAAGTGCAGGACCTGCATCTGGGGCTGCCGCATGGCGGTCGAGATGGTGATCGATCAGTGGAAGCCCGAGGTGCGCGAGCATCGCTTCGAGACGTTCTGCTACGGGCCGAAGTCGTGCCCGCTGTACCGCGCCGGCCCGACGCGCAAGGTGCCGGGGAAGAAGGGCATGTCGTGGGAAGAGGAGGACTGGGTCGACGAGGAGGCCACCGGGCAGCGCGGCCCGGACGAGTGAGCCGGCGCCCCTAACGGTAGCGGCGGAACTGCCCCACCACGACTCCGAAGATCTCCAGGTCGTCCTTGGGACGGATGACGGGGTACGACTTGTTCTCGGGCCGCAGGACGATGCGCCCCTTCTCGCGCGCGAGGCGCTTCAGGGTGAATTCGTTGTCGAGGATCGCGACCACGATGTCGCCGACGTTCGCGGTGGTGCGCTTTTCGACCACGACGGTGTCGCCCTCGAGAATGCCCGCGTCGATCATCGAGTCGCCCTTGACCTTGATGAGCAGGGTCCTCGACGGGTTCGCGACCAGGTGCTCGTCGATCGTCAGGGTCTCGGCGGCGGTGTCCGCGGCGGGGCTCGGCATGCCGGCGCGGACGCTTTCGGCGAGGGCGCGCTCGAAGAAGCGCTTGCCGGGCTTGAGGCGCCTGTCCGGCGTGCTCTGCAGAAACCCCTCTCCCTTGAGCCGCATCACCATCTCGGCCACGGACGCCTTCGAGTTGAGGCCCACCAGCGCGCCGATGCGGGCATAAGACGGCAGGACGCGGTGCTTGGCGTAGTAGTCCTGCAGTTGCCCCAGGTATTGACCGTCCTCCGACATGGGCCTACGATACCGAACGATCGTTCGGTGGTCAATCCGGCGGGCCGGATGGCCTGACGGCCGACGGCGGGGATTGATCGCCGAATGCGGCAGAAGTATCCTGGGACAGCTCCTACGGAGCCCGGCTCATGTTCAATGAACGCAAGGCAGCGCAGGCCGCTGCGTGGTTCCTGCGGCAGCAGGGCGGCCGCATGCCGCACCTTAAGCTCGTCAAGCTGATGTATCTGGCGGACCGCCAGTCGCTCGACGAGCACGGCTTTCCGATCACGGGCGATCTGGCCGTATCGATGCCCCACGGTCCCGTGCTGTCCATGACGCTCAACCTCGTGAACGGCGACGTCGAGTCCGGAGTCGACGGCTGGGAAGCCTGGATCAGCGACCGCGCGGATCACGAGGTCGCCCTCCGCGAGCGGCCGGGCGGAAGCGATGCCCTCGACGAGCTGAGCGAGGCGGACCTGGCGATCCTGGAATCGGTCTGGGCGCGCTTCGGCGGCATGAGCAAGTGGCAGATCCGAGATTACACGCACGAGCACTGCGCCGAATGGCAGGATCCGCAGGGTTCGTCCATCCCGATTCCGTACGAGCGCATCTTCGAGGCGCTCGGCCGCAGCAGGGAAGAGGCCGAGCAGCTCGCCGAGCGGCTCAACGAGCAGAGATCGATCGAGCGCCGGTTCGCCTCGCTCTGACGATGTTCTTCGTCGTTCGGCGCGCGACGCTGCTGATTCCGTCGGGGCCGCCGCGCGATCCGGACCGCAAGCATCTGTACATCTGCCTCACCGACCCGGTCGGCGCCGCGCGAGAGGCACTTCTGGTGCCCGTCGCGACGCTGCGACAGGGTGAGCCGCACGATCCGACCTGCCGCCTCTTTTCCGGCGACCACCCGTTCCTGCGGCACGACAGCTACGTCAACTACCGGTTTGCCCGCATCGATGCGGCGGACCGCATCGAAAGGGGCGTTCGAGACGGCGTGCTTGTTCCGCATGACGTGCTCGACACGGCGATTTTTGCTCGCGTATGCAAGGGACTGACGGAATCGCGCTATGTGGCGCCGAGGTACCGTGAGTTCTACCTTGCTTCGAGGCGCTAGCGGCGGCACGCATGAGCACGCAGACCCGCATCGAGTGGACCGAAATGACGTGGAACCCGACGGTCGGGTGCACCAAGGTGTCTCCAGGCTGCAAGCACTGCTACGCCGAGACCATGGCGAAGCGGCTGCAAGCCATGGGTGTGCGTGGCTACGAGCGCGGCTTCAAGCTCGGGTTGATGCCGGAACGGCGCGGCGAGCCCCTGGAGCGGAAGAAACCCACCGTCTATTTCGTCAACTCGATGTCGGATCTGTTCCACGAGCGGGTTCCGTTTGATTACGTGTGGCTCGGCGTTTCAGTCGAGAACCGCAAGTACGGCCTTCCGAGGATCCCGCATCTGCGCGGCGTACGGGGTCCGGTCCGATTCTTGTCAATCGAACCGCTTCTCGAAGACCTTGGCCAATTCGATCTATCCGGGATTCAGTGGGTCATCGTAGGCGGAGAGTCTGGCCGAAAGGCGCGGCCGATGAAGCCCGCGTGGGTCGACGGCATCAAGCGTCAGTGCGATGCGGCCGGCGTCGCGTTCTTCTTCAAGCAGTGGGGCGCGTGGGGCGCGGATGGTGCAAAGCGTTCCAAGAGCGCAAACGGCCGCCAATACATGGGGCGTGTCTGGGACGCGATGCCGCAGCCGGCGTGATCCGGCGGTAAATCGACTCTGACCCCGATTACCGGGTGAGGCGCGGGGCGGGCGGGGTCAGGCTCGCAGTCCGACGACGGCTTCGATTTCGACTTTCATTCCCGGGATCGCCAGGGCCTGGACGCCGATCAGGGTGCTCGCGGGGCGGGCGTCGCCGAAGAATTCCTGGCGCACGGGGTTGATTCTCTTGCGGTCCTCGACGTCGGTGAGGTAGACGGTGACTTTGAGGACGTCGGCGAAGCTCGCGCCGGCGGCATCCAGGATGGCTTTCATGTTGAGGAAGATCTGGCGTGTCTGGGCGGCGGGGTCGTCGCTCACGACTTTGCCTTGGGCGTCGACCGGGGCGACGCCGGAGACGAAGAGCAGGTCGCCCCAGCGCACGGCGTCGCAGTAGTGGCTGATGGGGGGCATGAGGCCCTCGACCATGTATTCCTCTCGCTTTGGCATGGTGGTTTCTCCTTTTTACGCGGACGGGTAGGTGCCCTTGAGGGGGATGACGTGGCGCACGCCGCCCTTGGGGTTCGGGGTGTCGCCGCTGTAGCGCGGGATGACGTGGATGTGGGCGTGCCAGACCGACTGGCCCGCCGCCTCGCCGCAGTTCGCGCCGACGTTGAAGCCGTCGGGCTTGAAGCGTTCGGCGAGGATCGGGTAGAGGTCGCGCACGAGGCGGAAGCACTGGTCGTACTCGGCCGGCTCGAGGTCCCAGATGGTGACGACGTGCCGCCGCGGCAGGACGAG
>CAZLUX010000148.1:0-2877 GCA_964562815.1 uncultured Enterobacteriaceae bacterium | reverse complement strand
TGGATTCTGCTCGTCGCGGGCCTGATGACGGCCTGGGGGAGCGCCGCCTGGTCGCAGACCGATATCCGCTGGGCCACGTCCGCGGTCGGCTCGGCCGGACACAAGGCCCTGGTCACCCTGGCCGACGTGCTCAACCGCGAGATGCCGAAGTACCGCATCAGCGTGCTCCCGACCCCGGGGGCGATCGTCTCGGTCAAGGGCTACGCCACGGGCCAGTTCGACGGCTACTACGGCGCCGACATCGCCTTCTACGAGCTCGCCCACGACAGCAAGCGCTTCAAGGGCTTCAAGGCGAACATGAAGCGCCAGCCGGTGCAGTCCTTCTGGACGTTCACCACCGAGATGGGCATCGGGGTGCGCGCGAACGAGCTGAAGAACATCAAGAACTGGCACGACCTGGAAGGCAAGGTGCTGTTCCTCGGCAACCCGCCGTGGGACACGCGCGCGCAGCTCGAGCGCGCCTTCGAGGCGCTCGGGGTCAAGTACCAGTACCGCCAGGTCGACCTGTCCTCGGCCGGATCGGTGCTCGAGCGCGGCGGGCTCGACGGGATCTGCATCTACACCACCGGCGGCGGCCTGGCCGTGGCGCCCTGGGTGCAGGAGGCGGGGCTGGCGAGCGACTGGGGCGTCGTCAACCCGAGCGCGAGCGAGATCGCCACGCTCAAGGACGCCGGCTTCACGGTCATGGAGGCGAACGCCGCGGTGTTCCACAAGGACATCCACGCCGACAAGGCGATCCTGGTGCCCTACTACTACGGCTTCCACGTCGGGATGGACATCCCCGCGGACGACGTCTACCAGATGCTCAAGATCATCGAGAAGCACGCCAGCGAGCTGGCCAAGGCGAACAAGAGCTTCTCGCAGATCGCCAAGGACATGCCCGGGTTCCAGCGCCAGGGCGTGACCGCCGCGGCGAACCTGGTGCCGATCCATCCCGGGCTCGCGAAGTACATGCGCGAGAAGGGGGTCTGGGACCCGAAGTGGGACTCCCGGATAGCTAAGCAATAATAAGCCGCACCCGGTGAATCAGGACCAGGAGGGCGCGCGGACGGCGGCCCGGTCGAAGCGCGTGCTCGACTGGGCCTATTACCTGACCGCGGTCTTCTTCTTCGTCTACCTGTTCGTCTATTACGCCACCAGCGAGGGCGGGCCGGCGCTGCTCGCCTTCGCGCTGATTCCGGTGACGTACATCCTCTACACGCTGGACGCGCTGCGCAAGAACGAGTTCTATCCCTCGTTTCCGGCCGCCGCCAACTATCTCATCGCCGCGGTCTACATCGTCATCTCGATCGTCGTCGCCGTGTACATGGTCGCCAATTACGACGAGATCGGCACCGTGCGCGCCGGCTTCTGGAACGCCACCGACATCACGATGGGCGCGCTGATGGTCGTGCTCATCATGGAATACGCGCGCAAGCGCCACATGGTGCTCTTCGTCCTGAACGTCCTGCTCATCCTCTACGCCGTCTACGGCCGGATGGTGCCGGGCATGTTCTTCCACCCGGGCCTCTCCTGGGAGCGCGTGGTCACCGCGATGAGCGTCGAGATGTCGACCGGCATCTACTCCAACCTGCCGCAGCTCGCGCTGACGGTCATCGGCTCGTTCATCCTGGTGCTCTCGGTGCTGCGCGCCTTCGGCTGCGTGGAATCGATCCTGAGGTTCTCGTCGCGGCTCGCGGTGCGCTCGGCGCACGCCCTGCCGCAGTCCGCCGTCATCGGCTCGATGGCGGTCGGCACGGTGAGCGGCAGCGGGGCGGCCAACGCGATCACCGTGGGCTCGGCGACCATTCCGGCGATGATCGGCTGCGGCATGCCGCCGACGGCGGCGGGCGCCATCGAGACCGCCTCGTCGCTCGGCGGCCAGCTCATGCCGCCGGTGATGGGGATCTCCGCCTTCCTGATGGCGGAGTTCCTGGGCGTGAGCTACTTCGACGTGGTCGCGCGCGGCTACGCCCCGGCGCTCGTCTATTACGTCGGCGTGAGCGTGTCGGTGTACCTGCTCTCGACGCGCTACCGCACGCGCATCTACGGCGCCAAGGCGGAGGTCATGAGCGTGACCGACTGGGCCAACCTCGCGGCGTTCGCCGCGGTGGTCGCGGGCCTCATCCTCGTGATGGCGATCCTGCACGTCGCGCCGATGATCGCCGCGTACTACGTCTTCATCGCCGTCGGCTCGACCCTGCTCGCCGCGCACATCGCGGTGCGCGTGCGGCGCAGCGGCTGGTCGTGGCGCGCGCTGCTGGCGCCCCTCGGGCGCTTCGTCGACAACTTCGCGAGCATGGGCGCGGACCTGGCCCTGCTGCTGGCGACGCTCTCGATCATGACCGGCGCGTTCGTCATCACCGGCGTGCCGACCAAGGTCGGGTCGCTCCTGCTCGACGCCGCCGGGGTCAACCTCGCCGCGATGGTCGTCGTCGCCTTCTTCTTCGGCGCGCTGCTCGGCACCGGGCTGCCGCCGGCGCCGACCTACATCATCACCGCGCTCGTGATCGCGCCGCCGATGATCAAGGTCGGCGTCGACCCGTGGGTGGTGCACTTCTTCGCCTTCTTCCTCGGGGTCTGGGGCGAGGTGACGCCGCCCACCTCGATTTCCGCGGCCATCACCTCGAAGATCGCGGGGGCGCCGTTTCTGCGAACGTTGTTTCGCGCCATCACGATCTGTTTCGGGCTCTTCATCCTCATGGCCGGGGTCTTCACGCGGCCGGAGCTCGTGCTCGAGCCCGGCCTCGCGCAGATCGGGGCCTTGCTCTTGCTGACGACCGCGACGGTCGGCGCGAGCTTCAGCCTGCAGGCGCAGTTCGCCGACCGCCGCGCGATCGACGTGGCGCTGCGGCTCGTCCTCGCCGCGCTCGTCCTCGTGGTGATCTTCCATCCGGA
>CAZLUX010000147.1:0-6884 GCA_964562815.1 uncultured Enterobacteriaceae bacterium | reverse complement strand
GCCGCCATGATGATCCCCGTCTGGCAGTAGCCGCACTGCGGCACCTCGTGCTCGATCCACGCCTCCTGCACCGGGTGCATCCCATTCGCGGACAGGCCCTCGATGGTGACGATCCGCCTGCCCGCGGCGGCGGACGCGGGCAGCACGCAGGAGCGCACCGGCTCGCCGTCCAGGTGCACGGTGCAGGCGCCGCACTGGGAGATGCCGCAGCCGTACTTGGTCCCTTGCAGGTGGAGGTGGTCGCGCAGCACCCAGAGCAACGGCATCTCGGGCTCGACGTCCACCTCGTGGATCCGGCCGTTCACGTTGAGCTTGATCATGCCCCCTCCCGCAGACGCTGATTAGACCGCCCGTCGGGGGTGCGGTTCCCGCTACATCGAGATCGAGCCTTCGCGGAAGTCGGTCTTGTCGAGCCAGACGTTGACCAGCGCCGGGCGGCCGGCGGCGGCGGCCTCCTTCGCGCGCCGCAAGGTCCATTCCAGGTCGCGTTGATGCTCGACGACGAATCCCTCGGCGCCGAAGCCGCGCGCGACCTCGTGGTAGGCGGTGCGCGCGAGCACGGTGCCGACGTCGTCGTGCAGCATCTTCGTCTGCTCGCGCGCGATCTGGGCCCAGCTCGCGTCGTTGCCGACCACCGCGATCACCGGGATGCCGTGGCGAACGAAGCTGTCGAATTCGGCGAGGCCGTAGCCGCTGGCGCCGTCGCCCCACACCAGCCAGCGCTCGGCGCCCGGGCGCGCGAGCGCCGCGCCGAGCGCGAAGCCCGCGCCGACGCCGAGGGTGCCGAACACGCCCGGGTCGAGCCAGGACAGCGGCGTGCGCGGATGCAGGATGTACGACGCGGTGGCGACGAAGTCGCCGCCGTCGGCGACGAACACCGCGTCGTCGGCCGCGATCGCGTCGAGCGCGCGAAACAGCGCCACCGGGTTGACGTGCTCGCCGGCCTGCGCCGCGCGCGCGTCGATCTCGGCCTCGCGCTTGGCGTCGCGCTCGCGCAGGCCCTCGATCCAGTCGGGCTTCCTCGCGCGCCCGCCGAGCTCGGCGGCGAGCCGCTCGATGAACTCGCCCGCGTCGCCGAGCGCGGTAATCGACGGCCGGCGGTTGAGGCGCGCCTCGCGCGCGCCGCGGTTGGCGGCGATCAGCGTCGCCGCGCGGCGGATGTGGCGGCCGTAGTCGAGCCGGAAGTCGCAGGCCACGCCGGCGAGCAGGACGCAGTCGGCCGCGCGCAGCGCCTCGCGCCGCGCGTGGCGCATCTGCAGCTCGTGATCGCGCCCGAGCAGGCCGCGCGCCATGCCCGAGAGGTACACCGGCACGCCGAGCCGCGTCAGCGCCTGGGCGAGGCGCGTCGCGTTGGTCGCCTGCGCGAGCGCCTGGCTGCCGACCACCATCAGCGGCCGCTCGGCCTTCACGAGCGCCCTCGCCGCGCGCCCGAGGGCGCCGTCGGACGCGCGCGGCAGCCGCACCTCGTTCGCGCGCACCACCTCGGGCTCCCCGGCGCCGGCGAACAGCCGCTCGGCGTGGCGCGCGAGGTACCAGCGCAGCAGCCGGTCGGCGACGCTGCTGCCGCGCCCGCCGGCCTCCGCGTACCACTGGCGGATCGTCGCCTCGTCGTAGAGCAGGTCGACCGGGCACTCGACGAACGCCGGTCCCGGCACGCCGCTGCGCGCCGCGGCGAAGGCGTCGGTCAGCGCCGGGCCGAGGTCGACCACGCGGCGCACCTGGCGCACGAGCTTGACGTGCGGCGCGACCAGCGGGCGCTGCTCGATGTCCTGCAGCGCGCCGCGCCCCTGCAGCGCGGTCGGCGCGCCGCCGCCGATCAGCACCAGCGGCGAGTGCGCGAGCTGGGCGTTCTTGAGCGCGGTGATCGTGTTGGTGAGGCCCGGGCCGGCGGTCACCGCCGCGACGCCCGGCGTTCCGGTCAGGCGCGCGATCGCGTCGGCGGCGAACACCGCGGTCGCCTCGTCGCGCACGTCGACGACGCGGATCCCGCGCGCCTTCGCCGCCACCAGCAGCGGCGAGATGTGCCCGCCGCAGAGCGTGAACAGCGCCGGCACGCCGTGCGCCGCGAGCACCGAGGCGAGCCGCTCGCCGCCGTTCACGTCCCGGCCTCGCCGGCAAGGGCACGGTAGTCGATCTTGCCCACCCGCGTCTTGGGGAGCTCGCGCCGGAACTCGATCTCGCGCGGGCACGACCACTTGATCAGCCGCTCGCGGCAGTGCGCGATCAGCGCCGCCTTCATCGCTTCAGTCTGTTCCTTCTCGTCCTTGAGCACAACGTAGGCCCTCACCCTTTCCACCTGCGCCGGGTCCGGCACGCCGACCACGCAGGCCTCGGCGACCGCCGGGTGGGCGTGCAGCGCGGCCTCGACCTGGGTCGGATAGACGTTGAATCCCGAGGACTTGATCATGCGCTTGAGGCGCAGCACGAAGTAGAAGAATCCGTCCTCGTCGCGCCGCGCCAGGTCGCCGGTGTGCAGCCAGGTGCGGCCGTCGGCGTGCACCCTGAGCGCCTGCGCGGTCGCCTCGGGATCGTCGAGGTAGCCGATCATCACCGCCGGGCCCGAGACGCACAGCTCGCCCTCCTCGCCCGTCGTTACCTCGCGCTCGCTGCCGGGCGCGCACAGCTTGACCGACATGTCGGGAAACGGCACGCCCATCGAGCCCTCGCGGTACTCGTCCCTCGGCATCGCCATGATCGCGGTCACCGCCTCGGTCAGGCCGTAGCCCTCGAGCAGGCGCACCCGCCCGCCGCGCTCCGCAACGAGCTTCTCGAAGCGCTCCTTCACCGGCCGCGGCAGGGTGTCGGCGCCGCAGAAGCAGGCCTTGAGGCACGACAGGTCGGCGCGCGCGAGCGCAGGATCGGAGGCGAGCGCGTGGAACAGCGTCGGCACGCCGACCAGCACGCTGGGGCGCTTCGCGCGCAGCAGCTTGGCGGTGGCCGCCGGATCGAACACCGGCACCAGGATCGACTTGCCGCCCGCCATCAGCGCGGCGTTGACGCATACGCCGAGGCCGAAGCCGTGGAAGATCG
Source organism: uncultured Enterobacteriaceae bacterium (assembly GCA_964562815.1). GTDB lineage: Bacteria > Pseudomonadota > Gammaproteobacteria > Burkholderiales > SG8-39 > DAHVFK01. The sequence continues at coordinate 3,854 of CAZLUX010000147.1, read as the reverse complement.
GCAGGATGGCGAGGATCGAGTCGCCCTGCTCGAGCCCGCCCCAGGCGGCGGCCTGCATGCCCTCGGCGATGAAGTTGCGGTTCGACAGCAGAACGCCCTTGGGCAAGCCGGTGGTGCCGCCCGAGAACAGGATCGCCGCCGGGTCGTCGGTTGCCGCAGCGCCGGAAGGCGCCGGCGGATGCGTGTCGGCCATCGCCCGCGACCACCACACCACGCGCCGGTCCTCGGGCACGCGCGGGATCCTGCGACCCCTGGTCAGGCGAAAGACGAGCCCCTTCAGCCACGGCAGGGTGTCCGGGATGCGCGCGAGCAGGATCCTCTCGAGCGGGCGCTTCGGCGCCGCCGCGGCGAGCGCGCCGTAGAAGGCGTCCAGGGTGAGCGCGACGCGCGCGCCGCTGAGGTCGAGGTAGTGCGCGATCTCGGGCGCGGTCGACAGCGGATGGATCAGCGCCGGCACCGCGCCGAGCCGGTTGGCGGCGTAGAACGCGATCACGCCCTGCGGCGAAGTCGGCATCGAGATGAGGAAGCGGTCGCCCTGCCTGAGCCCGAGCGAGGCGAGCAACGCCGCGCAGCGGTCGACGTCGGCGATCAGCCGGCGGTAGGTCGAGGTCGCGCCGAGGAAGTCCCACGCCACCGCGTCCGGCACGCGCCGCGCGCTCTCCGCCAGCGCCTCGTAGAGGGTGACCGGCGGATAGTCCAGCGAGGGCGGGACGCGGCCGTAGAAGCGCAGCCAGGGACGGGAAGGCGCGTCCATGCTCAATAGCGCTTGCGCAGCTTCTCGCGCGCGCGCTCGCGCTCCTCGCGCTCGTCGCGCGCGAGGCGATAGGCGACGTAGTACTTGTAGATGTTGCTCACGTACTGGACCGTCTCGCGGCCGATCTTCTCCGCCGCGATGCGCTCGACGTTGCCGAACCAGACGTTCGGGTCGAGGCCGCGCCTGGCGGCGATCCGGCGCAGCGCCGCGATCCGGGTCGGGCCGGCGTTGTAGGCGGCGAAGGCGAACAGGTTGCGGTTGAGCGGATCCAGCTTCGCGCCGTGGAAATACCGGTCGAGCATCCTGCGCATGTACTTCACGCCGGCGTGGATGTTCGGCTCGAGCTTGCGGATGTCGCCTACGTCCATCGCCCGGCCGGTCGAAGGCATCACCTGCATCACCCCGATCGCCCCCGAGGGGCTCCGGCGGTTCTGGTTCAGCCGCGATTCCTGGAAGCCCTGCGCGGCGAGCATCAGCCAGTCGAAGTCGTAGCGCCTGGCGTACTTCTTGAACAGCTCCACGGTGCGCTCGAAGCGCTCCATCGCCCGCTTCGAGGTCGCGTCGCGCACGTACTTCGTGCTCTCGAGGTACTTGGCGAAGGTGGTGTTGCCGAACAGCGTGCCCTTGCGCGCGTGGCGGACGAACTCGTTGACCGCGGCCTTGAGCTCGGGGCTGTGGTGGCGGAAGGCCCAGGCGATCCGGCCGCCGCGGTTCACCGCGATGGTGTCGTGCACCCTGATGTTCTTCAGGACCTTGGCCCAGAAACGCGCCTTGTGGCTGTCGACGATGACGTAGGGAATCAGCCCCGCGTTCACCATCTCCAGCAGGTCCTCGTCCTCGAGGTGCTCGGGCGCCAGCTCGAGCGAGACGGTCGGCCTGCCCTCCTTGGTGAGCTCGAGGTTGAGGCGCACCAGGTGCTCGTAGTAGCTGCTCGAGCGGCGCACCAGGATCTTCCTGCCCGAGAGGTCGCCGATCGAGCGGATGTCGGGGGCGCTGGGGCCGGTCACCAGCACTTCGCTGATCCCGGTCCAGAACGGGTGGGAGAAGTCCACCAGCCTCTCGCGCGCGGGCGTGATCGTCAGATTGGCCGCGGCGATGTCGCCGCGACCTTTGAGCAGCGCCGGCAGCAGCTCGTCGCGCGCGACCGGGATGAAGACGACGTGCACCCGCAGGTGGCGGCGCTTCAGCTTGCGGTTGAGGTAGGCCTCGAAGGCGGTCAGCGTGTCGTAGCTGGTGCCGTGCGGCGCGCCGCGGTCGATGAAGTAGAAGGTCTTGCTGTAGACCACCAGGGCGCGGATCATGCGCCGCTCGATCATGCCGTCCAGGTCGCCGCGCCAGGGCCGCTCGACGCGGCTCAGCGCGGTCGCCTCGTCGGCCGCCGGGCCCGCCGCGGCCGGCAGGGCCGCGAGCACGAGGAAGACCGCGGCCAGGCCGCGCCATCGCCGCCTCCGGTTTTCGGCATTGGCCCGCATCGGTGTCTCGTTCTTCCCCTCTCGGGTCTATGATATCCAACTCGAGCGAGGTCCGCCCGACACGAGGAGAACGATGCTGAATGAATTCGAATTGAGGAAGGTCACGCCGCACTGCGGCGCGGAGGTCGAGGGACTCGATCTGTCGCGGCCGCTGGACGCGCGCACCGCCGACGCGCTGCGGCACGCCCTGGCCGAGAACTGCGTGCTCTTCTTCCGCGGCCAGACGATGACGCCCGAGCAGCACAAGGCGCTCGGGCGCAATTTCGGCGAGCTGCACCTGCACCCGGCCTGGCCGCGGCTGGTCGAGGGCCACCCCGAGATCATGGAGATCTACGCCGACGACAAGTCCAAGCGCGTCGCGGGCGAGGACTGGCATTCCGACGTGTCCTGCGACCCCGAGCCCCCGCTCGGCACGATCCTGCACATGCACGAGGTCCCGCCGGTGGGCGGCGACACCCTGTTCGCGAGCATGTACGCCGCCTGGGAGGCGCTGTCGGCGCCGATGCAGCGCATGCTCGAAGGCATGACCGCGATCCACGACGGCGAGTACGTCTACCGCGGCCGCTACGAAGGCGCCATCGAGGAAGGCAAGGTCTATCCGAAGTCCGAGCACCCGGTGGTGCGCACCCACCCGGTGAGCGGGCGCAAGGCGCTGTTCGTCAACCGCACCTTCACCACCCGCATCGTGCAGCTCGCCAGGCACGAGAGCGACGCGGTGCTCGCGATGCTGCTCGAGCACCTCGAGCGGCCGGAGTTCCAGTGCCGCTTCCAGTGGCAGCCCGGGTCGGTCGCGTTCTGGGACAACCGCTGCGCCCAGCACCACGCGATGTGGGACTACTACCCGAACCGCCGGCGCGGCCTGCGCGTCACGATCAAGGGCGAGCGCCCCGTCTACCGCCCCTGATCAGAGCGCCAGCGCGACCACCGCGACGGGGTCGTTGGCGCCGTCGACCGTGCAGCTCGCCACCGAGGCGCGCGTGCTGCCGGTGGCGAAGTTGCCGTCGTCGGTCTTGGCGTCGAGGTCCTCGGCGATCCGGCACGGCACGTTGCGGACCTCGATCAGGTTGCGCGTGCTCGAGGGGAAGCTCGCCGCGAGCGTGCTCGCGCTGCGCGCGATGACGCGGATCGTGATCGTCCCCTTCGAGGTGCTGATCGTGATCGGGCCGCCGGAGCGGATCAGCCCGGCGCGGAACAGGTGCTCGGGCACGCAGGCGACCTCCGCCGCGTCGACCTGGCCGTTGCCGTTGCCGTTGCCCGTCAGCGTCGCGCTGTTGCACGCCGCCACGTTCGGGATCCGGGTCGTCGCGTCGGGCATGTCGCCCGGCAAATAGCCGTAGCGCGAGCGGAACTGCCCGACCGCCGCCTGCAGGTCCTTCACCGAGGCCAGCACCGCCTGCGACTGCCCGGTGCCGATCAGCGACTGGCCCTTGAAGATCGCGATCATCAGCAGCGCGATGATGGTCATCACCACCGCGACCTCGACCAGCGTGAAACCCGAAGATCTTGCGCGCCGGCTCACGTCAGGGCATCACACCGGTGAGGCCGTTGCGCAGGTCGGTCACCGTGACGGTCACCGACAGGTCGTCGCCGCCGCCCGGCTGGCGGTCCGGCCCGAACGAGGTCAGCGA